>CANROF010000022.1 GCA_947632155.1 uncultured Oscillospiraceae bacterium | reverse complement strand
CCGACTGCCATGACTACTGCCAAGACCAAGCACAGGGTCTTTTTCAGAGTCTTCATGTAGTGTTTCCTCCTTAATAAAATTGTTGAAAAATTTTTTCGCCCGTTACATGAACCGGACTGTTTGTTATGTAAACGCCGGACCAACCGGTCGGCATGTACACCGTTGTGAACACCCTTTAGACGCTGCCTCGCGCTTTTTTGTTCCACCCTTGTTCAAGAAATTTTTTCATTTTTTCTTAAAGGAGGAGTACGGCGAAGATTCCGGTTGGGCGGTTCCGTGAACCTCCGCCGTACACTTACATAATGAAGACTGTCACCGCTCCGCGTGCTTTTCGGAGCGGATCTGTCCGACCCTGTAAGCTGGATTGCGCTCGTCCGCGGATACCCCTCCCCCGCTTTCGGCGGTCCGGTAAGGGCTATTCCACGGATTTGAAGACATTTTATCACATAGTCAGGCTATTGTCAACATTTTATAGAAAATTGGTTACAAGTTTGTAACCGCAGCCTGAGAGCCCGAAAGTCCTTGTCCCACAAGGGTTTCGAGGTTTTTCGCCGGAATGTGACGGAAAATTTTTCTGTTTTTCGTTACAAAAATTTCAATAATTTTTTGTAAGCGGCGCCACGGACCGGCGGAAAAAAGTGCTATATTTCAATTGTACTCATTTCGCCGGAATTTGCAAGTACTTTTTTTATTTTTCGCGAAATTTTTTGGCGCTCCCGGCCCGCGGGTGAAAAACGGGCCGGGACAGAGAGCTTTACTTCAAAAGCCGGATGCCGCCGATGAGGGGGACGGGCTTTTCGGTGCCCTGGATGGCGCCGATGAGGCCCAGGACCCAGCACACGCAGACGAAGACGCCGCAAATCACCGAGACTACCCAGCCCACGAAAGGGATGACGGCAAATACCCCGCCGATGACGGCCACCAGCCAAATGACGAGGGCCTGATTGAGGTGGAACTTGGACGCCTCCCGGTCGCCGGCCACAAAGGCGATGATGAGGCCGAAGATGGTGATGTACGACAGGATGTCCGTGGTTTTCTTGGTCATGGTGTTTCTCTCCTTTATATTATATATATTATATATTTTTACCGTATCACCGCGCCCAGCTTTTCGCCCAGGGCCGCGAGGATATTTTTGACCGTCTCGTCGGCGTGATCGTCGGTGAGGGTGCCGTCGTCGGCGCGGAGGGTCAGGGAATAGGCGGTGGAGCGCTTGCCCTCCGGGATGCCGGGGCCCTCGTAGATGTCGAAAAGCTCCACGCCCCGCAGGTACTTGCCGCCGTTTTCGCGGATGCAGCGCTCGATCTGGCCCACGGTGACGGCCTTATCGGCCACAACGGCCAGGTCCCGGGCGACACTGGGGTAGCGCGGCAGGGGCCGGTACTCCGGGTCGGGGCCCTGGGCGGCCAAAAGGGCCGTGAAATCCAGCTCGGCGGCGTAAACCGCGTCGAGGCCGTAGTTTTTGGCGCACAGGGGGTGAATCTGGCCCACGACGCCCAGGAGATTTCCGCCGCAGAGCACCCTGGCGCAGCGGCCGGGGTGGTAGGAGGGGTCATCCTGACAGGGGACGAACTCCACGTCCGCGGCGCGGATGCCGCGCAGGACCGTCTCCACCGCGCCCTTTATGGCGTAGAAGTCCATGTCGTCGCCGTAAGCGCCCAGGGTCAGGACGCGGCGCTCGTCGGCAAGGCCGTCCGGGCCGCCGGGCAGGTAAACGCGGCCCAGCTCATAGAGCTTCACGTTTTTATTGCGGAAGTTAAAGTTGCGGGCCAGGATGTCCAGAATAGACGGGAGGGACGTGGTGCGCATGATGGAGGTGTCCTCCCCCAGGGGGTTCAGAATCTTGAAGGACTGGCGGCGGGGGTCGTCCGGGGCCCATCTTATTTTGTCGTAGGCCGTGGGGGAGATGAAGGAGTAGGTGATGATCTCGTCATAGCCGCACGCGCGGGAGAGCTCGCCCAGCTTGTTTTCCAGCTTCTGCTCCCGGGTGTAGCCGCCCTCGGTGGTCTGGCCGCGCATGAGGGTCACGGGGATGTTGTTGTAGCCGTAGAAGCGTGCCACCTCCTCGGCCAGGTCCGCCATGCGCCGGACGTCGCCGCGCCAGGAGGGGACGGTGATATGGCGGCCGTCCACCTCAAAGTCCAGCTTTTTGAGGATGCGGACCATTTCCGCCTCCGGGACGCCGGTGCCGAGAAGGGCGTTTATCTTCTCCGGCTCCAGCTCCATGCGGAAGGGCGCGGGGACGCGGTTTTGGATGTCGATGACGCCGTCCAGGACCTCCCCGGCGCCCAGCAGCTCCACCAGCTCGCAGGCGCGATTCACGGCGGGGAGGGTGTTCATGACATCCAGGCCCTTTTCGAATTTGGCGGACGCCTCGGTGCGCATACCCAGGGCCAGAGCGCCCTTGCGGATGCAGGTGCCGTCGAAGTTGGCGGACTCGAACACCACGTCGGCGGTGTCGGGGACGATCTCGGAGTTGAGGCCGCCCATGATGCCGGCCAGGCCCACGGCCCGGGTGTCGTCGGCGATGACCAGGTGGTTGGCGTTGAGGGTGTGGACCTGGCCGTCCAGGGTGGTGAGCTCCTCCCCCTCCGCGGCCCTGCGGACCACGATCTTCCCGCCCTTGACGTAGCGGTAGTCGAAGGCGTGCATGGGCTGGCCGTACTCTAACATCACGTAGTTTGTGATGTCCACGATGTTGTTGATGGGCCGGACGCCCATGGACCTGAGGCGCTCCCGCATCCACTTGGGGGACGGGGCGATCTTGACATTGCGCACCATCCGGGCGGTGTAGCGGGGGCAGAGGTCGGGGTCCCGCGTCTCCACGGTGAGGAGCTCGGTGAGGACGCCGGGGCCGCCGCCCCGGACGGCGGGGGTGTGGAGCGTCAAAGGTTTGTCAAATGTGGCCGCCGCCTCCCGGGCAAGGCCGATGACGGAGAGGCAGTCCGGGCGGTTGGGGGTGATCTCGAACTCCACCACGGAATCGTCGGCGTTGATGACGGGCTTTATGTCGTCGCCGGGGGCGCAGGGCTCCCGGAGGACGAAGATGCCGTCCTCGATGCAGTGGGGGAACTCCCGCTGCTCGGCGTGGAGGTCGGCGAGGGTGCAGACGCAGGCGGTTTTCGTGTTGTAGGCCACCATGTCCCCGGCGTGGATGTTCTGGCAGGGGGTGGTCACCGTGGCGGCGGGCTCCAGCGTCAGGGTGAAGGTCCCGTCTTGGTTCGCGGCGCAGTCGGCGGCGCGGGCGGCGACCACGGGGCCGTAAATTTTGGCTCCCGGCTGAATGTCCCCGGGGATGCTGGGCTTTTCCGGGTCAATGGGGTGGTAGTCGTTCAAAAGGGCGGCGGCGGTGATGGCGGCGTAGGGGAAATCCCGCTCGTCCAGGCCCAATTCCTTTAAAGAGCAGAGCATCCCATTGGACTTCACGCCCCGCAGGTTGCCCTTTTCAATCTTCTTTCCCCCGGGGAGGGTGGCGCGGTGGAGCGCCACGGGCACCAGGTCCCCCACGTGGATGTTCCAGGCGCCGGTGACGATCTGGACAGGCTCGTCCCGGCCCACGTCAAGCCGGCAGACCCACATGTGGTCGGAGTTGGGGTGCTTTTCCATGGAGACGATCCGCCCCACCACCACGTTGGAGATCTCGGCGCCCAGGTCGTGGGTGAGCTCCACCTTGGAGCCGGAGAGCGTCATGGCCTCGGCAAATTCACGGTCCGGGGCGTCCACTTTTACAAACTCATTCAGCCATTTTCTCGATAAATTCATAGGTGGACCTCCTTAAAACTGCTCCAAAAAGCGGACGTCGTTTTCGAAAATGAGGCGCAGGTCGTCGATCTTGAACCGGCGCATGGCGGTGCGCTCCAGCCCGAAGCCGAAGGCCCAGCCGGACCAGACGTCCGGGTCGATGCCGGCCATCTCCAGGACATGGGGGTGGATCATCCCCGCGCCCAGAAGCTCGATCCAGCCCTCGCCCTTGCAGGTGGGGCAGCCCACGCCGCCGCACTTGTGGCACTGGACGTCCATCTCGCAGCTCGGCTCCGTAAAGGGGAAGTGGTGGGGGCGGAAGCGGGTCCTGGTGCCCTTGCCGTAAAGCTGTTCGACCACGGTGTTCAGCGTGCCCTTGAGGTCCGCCATGGTGACGCCCTTGTCAATGACCATGCCCTCCACCTGGTGGAACATGGGGGAGTGGGTGGCGTCCACCTCGTCCTTGCGGTAGACCCGTCCGGGGGCCACCATGCGGATGGGCAGCGGCAGGCTGTCCATGGCCCGGACCTGCATGGGGGAGGTCTGGCTGCGGAGCATCACCCGCTCGTCCTTGTCGAAGTAAAAGGTGTCGGACCAGTCGCGGCTGGGGTGTCCGGGCTCGGCGTTGAGGCGGTCGAAATTGAGCTCTCCCAGCTCGATCTCCGGGCCGTCCACCACCATGAAGCCCATGCCGATGAAGATCTCCTTCATCTCGTCGAGGGCGACGTACATGGGGTGCCGGTGGCCGATGTCCACGGCCTTTCCGGGGACGGTGACGTCCACGGCCTCGGCCTCCAGCCTGCGCTCCAGGGCCCGGGCCTCCACCTCGCGGCGGGCCTCGGCGAGCTTCGCCTCGATGTCGGCGCGGACCTGGTTGGCGAGCTGCCCCATCACGGGGCGCTCCGCGGCGGGCAGGCCGCCCATCTGCTTGAGTACGGCGGTGAGCTCGCCCTTTTTGCCAAGATAGCGGACGCGCAGCTCCTCCAGCTCCGCCGCGCTCTTCACGGCGGACAGAAGCGCCAGCGCGTCCTCGCGGATTTTCGCTAACTGTTCTCTCATGGTATCACTCCGTATATTATATAATGTATAAGATTTAACGAATGTAACATAAAAAGCTCCCCCGTCCCCCATTGGGACGGAAGGAGCCCTCCGCGGTACCACCCAAATTCGCGCAAACGCGCGCACTCAATGCCCTTAACGCGGGCCTGCGCCGGGGATTGGCCGGGGCTCCGGGGCGAACAAGCGGTCATTTTCCGGGTCGCTCTCAGCCGTGGCTCCCCTCTCTGTCAGGACTCTGTCTCCGCTATTTTCCTCATCATCGCCGTAACTTTGAACATTCTACCACACAGCCGGGAGGTTTTCAAGGATTATTTGAGGGGTTGAGGGAAAAAGGTTTGCGGAGCGTTTGCCGGGAGAGTGAGAGGAAATCGCAACACGGGTCGCCGGGGACGGCGACCCCTACAGCAGGCATTTGCGTTTGCCGGGAGGTTTTCACAAATCGGGCGGGCCGATGTGGTCATCGGCCCTTACAAGGTTGGGCAGGATATTACGTTCGCCGGAAAGCGGGCGCGAATCGACTTCGCCGCGGAATCTTGCGGCGAAAAATTCAATGTGCGGCGAAGCCGCAATCCTTCTCTTACCCCGCCGTCACCTTAAACACCACCGGCATATCCGTCTCCACGGGCCTTGCCAGGCGCACGGTCATGGCGTCCTCGTCGCGCTTCCAGATTGGGGCGGGGTCCAGGCCCAGGGCCTCCACGCTCCTGACGATTCCGTGGAAGTTGGGGGCGTGGGAGGCGTCCTTTTCCGAGAGGGACCGTATCTTCACCTCGTCCCGCCCCCGCATATTGAGGCATATGGCGTAGATGTTGCCGCCGTTCACGGTGAAGCGGATGTCCTCATGGGTGTAGCCCTTGGCCTCGGAGTCGGCAAACTGGCCCTCCGTGATTTCCGTGGGGCCCTCGGCGGAGACGCGCCACATGCCGCAGCCCCGGATGGCCTCGCCGTTTGTACGCATCCAGCCGCCGATCTCCAAAAGTATCCGCCGGTCCTCCTCCGGGATGGTCCCGTCGGCCCGGGGGCCGATGTTCAAAAGGAGCCGCCCGTTCTTGCTGACGATGTCCACCAGGTCCCGGACGATCTGGGCGGAGGTCTTGTACTCGTTGCCCTCGGTATATCCCCAGGAATTTTTGGCCACCGAGGTGTCGGACTGCCAGATGTAGGGCTTGGCCTGGGAAAACTGTCCCCGCTCCACGTCCGGCACGGCGCAGCCAAAGGGGAAGCCGTCCTGCTTGTAGTTGATCACCGCTCCCCCGCCCCACTCATGGGCCCGGTTATAGTAGTAGGCGGCGAATTTCCGAAGATACGGCTTCACGGCGGAGTGCTGTATCCACCAGTCGAAATAGATGAGCCGCGGCCTGTAGCGGTCCACCAGCTCGCAGCACCGGCACAGCCAGTCCTCCAAAAATTCCTCCGTGGGCTTAGGCTCCGAGAAGAGGTCGAAGTGCCCCCGCTCCGGCATGGCCGGCCAGTAGAAGTCCCCGCGCTTCATGGGCTCACGGATGTCGGAGTCAAACTCCCTCCCGTGGCCCATGAAAAACCAGTGCTCCACCCGGTGATTGGAGGCGCAGGGCACGATGTCCCGCGCTTCAAGCTCGGAAAAGAGCTCCCCCAGCACGTCCCGCCTGGGGCCCATCTCAAAGGCGTTCCAGTGGGAGATGTCGCTTTTGTACATCTGAAAGCCGTCGTGGTGCTCCGCCACGGGCACCACGTAGTCCGCCCCGGCGGTCCGGAAGAGCTCCGCCCATTCGGCGGGGTCAAATTTCTCCGCCCGGAACATGGGGATGAAGTCCTTGTAGCCGAATTTATTCTGGGGCCCGTAGGTCTTAACGTGGTGCTCAAACTCCGGCGTTCCCTGGATGTACATATTCCGGGAGTACCACTCGCTGCCAAAGGCCGGCACGGAGTATATGCCCCAGTGGATGAAAATGCCGAGCCGTGCCCGCCTGTACCACTCCGGGACCTCATAATGGGAAAGGGACTCCCAGGTGTCCGTGAAGGGGCCCCTTTCGATGACCTCTTCGATTTTTTTAATGCGATTCTCCATATTTAACTCCTCTCTCGCCGGTCCCCTCCCGGCGTCCCAGGGCCTTTACCTCATGCCCGGCGTTTATGGCCAGCAGCTTTATGGACTCCGTCACTGCCCGGCGAGTCTCCTCGTCCATGCCGGTGAAGGTGCGGACGAAGCTTTTTGCCGAATCGAACCAGTTTTCCCGCATCTCGTGGAGCGTCCGGGCGTTGGTGTCGGCCATCACGGTGTAAATGGCGTCGGCGAAGGCCTCAAACTGCTCCGGCGTCATCTGGGCTATCCAGCCCTTCAGGGCGGAATCCACGAATTTGCTGCCGCCGGTGATGGTGCCCAGGTACACAAAGCGCCTGCCTAAAATCTCCCAGGAGTACATGTCGTGCTGGTGAAGGCCGTTTTCCGTGCTGTGGACCACCCTCGACTCCTCGTCCCGGCCCAGGAGCATCCCCACCACGGAAAACTGGGGCACAAAGGTCCGTATCTTCGGGCACACGCGCCGGTAGCCGGGGCTCTCTAAGATATTGTCGAAAAATCCCGGCCCGTCGAAGTTGAAAACCGCCTCGATCCGCTCCTGCGCCGCCTCCCCGCAGAAGGCCCCGGCGTAGACCGCCAGATTCCCGCCCTTGGAGTGCCCGCCCAGGATGAGCTGCCCCGGCAGCGCCCCCGCCGCGGCCTCGGCGTACTCCACGGCGGACCGCTGGCTCGGTATGGGACAGAGGTAGGACATGTTCAGGTCCTCTTTCCACCCCACGATGGTGTTGTCCGTGCCCCGGAAGGCCAGAAAATACCGCTCCGGCGCAAGCCGCACCGTTATGGCGGAAAACTGGGTCTGGAGCTTTTCGTCAAAGCGGCTGACGAACCGCCCCGCCTCGAGGCCGCCGAACCGGCGGCTTTCCGCCATGGCCTCTAAAAGCTCCCGGTCCCGGAGCTTCCAGCGCTCCTCCCGCTCCAGCCTCCCGTCGGAGAGCGCCTCCCCGGCCAGCTCCGCCACGGAGACGAAGCCCTCCGGCGGGTCCCGGAAATACTCAAAGGGTATATACGAAAACCGCGCCAGCACCGCCCCGTCCGCCTCGCAAAGCCCGTCATACGCAATGGGTATGTCCCCCCGCCAGGCGATATAATCCAAGATTCCCGACATTCCCCACACCTCCAAAAGGATACGGATATTATAGCATACCCGCAAAGCGGGGGTGGTATATTCGCCATGTTTTTCGGTTCCCGGCGAAGCCGGGGAGAAAAACGGCGTTAAATCAAATATAATATCCGCTCTGCGGATATTATAGCATACTTCTCCCCGCCCTACCACTCTTTTTTGCGTTTTTGGGCTTCCGGTGGACAGCTTCGCGGGGGACAGCTCATTCTCAAAAGAAAAAAGGCGTTGGATTCATTCCCCCAACGCCTTTTCTATTGCAATGATGATCTCATGCGGCGGGACGTCCAGGGCATGGGCGATTTTAAAAATCGTATCCACTGTCGGACTTCTGAGCCCGCGTTCGATTTTGCTGTAGTGCGTCCTGTCAAGACCCGCAAGCCCGCTGAGGACTTCCTGAGACATCTTTTTCGATTCACGAAAATCGCGGATGACCCTGCCGATCAAAAAAGCGTCCACCATCACCCTGCCCCCTCATTGCTATGATAGCAATAAGCGGACATTTTTATGAGGTCAGTTGACCTCATAAAAAATTTATGTTATACTTTTTTCTGTTGGTGGAGGTGACGACTATGCGGCGGAAAGCCTGCGCCTTTACGGGGCACCGGCCTCGAAGGCTGCCCTGGGGCTATGACGAGGGGGATGCGCGGTGCGTGAGGCTGAAGGAGGAAATCAGAACACAGGTCCAGGCGCTTTCGCAGCGCGGATTTACCGATTTTCTCACCGGCATGGCGGAGGGGCCGGACCTGTGGTTTGCCGCCGCGGTGCTTCAGCTTCGCGCCGTGAACGCGGCTGTAAAGCTCCACTGTATCCTGCCTTGTCTCGGCCAGGCGGAAAATTACCGCGAGGACGGAGCGAGGTTATATAAATCTATCCTGTCCGAGGCGGATTCTGTCATATACGTAAACCGCGCGGCGGTGAAAAACTGCTATCTTCTCCGCAACCGGTGGATGATAGACCGCTCTCAGCTGCTTTTGGCCGTGTGCCGCGACGCGGCCCGCAGCGGCGCGGCCTCCTCCGTCCGTTACGCGCGAAAAACCGGCCGTGAGGTCATTTTGATCGACCCAAAGTGCGTTTGACGGAAGTCGGGCGGTGAAAATTCAATGTGCGGCGTAATTTTTCATCGCAAAAAAGGGGCTGTGAAAAAACACGTCGGCTGAGACGTGATTTTTCGCAGCCCCGAAAATATTGATTTATACTAATCCCTGATCAAAATCTCAAAATGCTTTAGCCGGTTTTACCGCAAATCCGCAAAATGTTAGGCGGTCTGACAGCAAAAAGCCAGGAGGGAGCCCTTGAGCTTCCTCCCGGCTTTATAACAGTGCCTTATAATTTCGTTTTCCGTAAAGAATCCGATGAATCTGCACGGTGTTGTCCACTACCTTATAGAAGACCAGATACTTCTCCACCACAAGCACCCGATACCCATGGGCGGAGAGGGCCAGATCGCGGGCGCGCGGACAGCGCTCCGGCATCGTGGCGAGGCTCGCGATTTCTTCCGTGAGCAGGTCGTAATATCTCAGCGCGGCCTGCGGGGATAGGGTGTTCAGGTAGTCGATGATACTGAGTAAATCCTGCTTGGCGGCGGGATATATGACCACCTTATATTCCCGTTCCATGGACACGCTCCCGAAGCTGACGGGCCACCGTCTGAAAATCTTCCCCCTTGGCGCCGTCCGCTATCTCCTGCTCGGCCACGGCGAGCTTGCCGTACAGCTCAAGGAGCGCGGACCGGCGCTCAAACTCCTCAGTGCTGAGCACCACCATATCCCCGGAGCCGTTCCGTGTGATGAACACCGGCTCACGGGTCTGATGGCAGAAGTCGGATATCTCATTCGCGTTGTTTCTCAAATCAGATATAGGCCGAATCATAGGCATAGCAGCCACCTCCTCGCAGAAAGATTATAGCAGAATTTTGAGTAAATATCAATATGTATTTTGAGAGAAGAGAGAGATTCAATGTCTCATACTAATCCCTGATTAAAAACGCCAACCGAGCGGCGAGAATTTTTTGCGTCAGGCGAGGAAGACGGCGCAGAAAATACTGTATGTATTGTCAAGCCGTCTGACGAAGTATGGCGTGAAAAAGACCACCGCGAATTTGAGATTTTGATCAGGGATTAGTATAAATTTCCGCAAACAGCATTTTGATTTTCGCAAAGCTTTTAGCAAAAAGCAGGTCGAAACGGGGAAAAAAGGACTACGGAAAAACCGTAGTCCTTTTCTTGCTATATGAGAACCTTCATTGTGAAGTCCTTCCAGCCCTGGATCCGGTGCTTGGTAGACTCCGCGTATAAAAATGCCTTGGCTTCCTCTTTGGTGAAGGTGTGCTCGTAGATGACTACGGGCTTATTTCCCCATTTCGCTGATCGCTGCCTGGGCGGCGGCGAGGCGGGCGATGGGGACGCGGAAGGGGGAGCAGCTTACATAGTCGAGGCCGATGGTGTGGCAGAACTCCACGCTGGTGGGGTCGCCGCCGTGCTCGCCGCAGATGCCCACGTGGAGCTTGGGGTTCACGGGACGGCCCAGCTCGATGGCCATCTTCATGAGCTTGCCCACGCCCACCTGATCCAGCTTTGCGAACGGGTCGTTTTCGAAGATCTTGGCGTCGTAGTAGGCGTTCAGGAACTTGCCCGCGTCGTCGCGGCTGAAGCCGTAGGTCATCTGCGTAAGGTCGTTGGTGCCGAAGCAGAAGAAGTCGGCCTCCTTCGCGATGTCGTCGGCGGTGAGGGCGGCGCGGGGGATCTCGATCATGGTGCCCACCTGATATTTAAGGGCGACGCCGGCATTGGCGATCTCCTCATCGGCGGTCTTGACCACGAAATCCTTGACGTACTTGAGCTCCTTGACCTCGCCCACCAGGGGAATCATGATCTCGGGCTCCACGTTCCAGTCGGGGTGCTTTTTCTGGGTGTTGATGGCGGCGCGGATGACGGCACGGGTCTGCATCACGGCGATCTCGGGATAGGTGACGGCCAGACGGCAGCCGCGGTGGCCCATCATGGGGTTGAACTCGTGGAGGGAGGCGATGAGGGCCTTGATGGTCTCCACGCTCTTGCCCTGGGCCTTCGCCAAAAGCTCAATGTCGGCCTCCTCGGTGGGGACGAACTCGTGGAGCGGGGGGTCCAGGAAGCGGATGCAGACGGGGGTGCCTTCCAGAGCCTCGTAGAGGCCCTCGAAGTCAGACTGCTGCATGGGCAGGATCTTGGCCAGGGCGGCCTCGCGCTCCTCGACGGTCTCGGCGCAGATCATCTCGCGGAAGGCGTCGATGCGGCCCTCGCCGAAGAACATGTGCTCGGTGCGGCAAAGGCCGATGCCCTCGGCGCCCAGCTCGCGGGCCTTCTTGGCGTCCGTGGGGGTGTCGGCGTTGGTGCGGACCTTGAGCTTGCGGTACTTGTCGGCCCAGCCCATGATCCGTCCGAAGTAGCCGGAGATGGTGGCGTCCACGGTGGGGATCAGCCCGTCGTAGATGTTGCCGGTGGAGCCGTCGATGGAGATGCAGTCGCCCTCGTGATAGGTCTTGCCGGCCAGGGTGAACTTCTTATTGGCCTCGTCCATGTTGATCTCGCCGCAGCCGGAGACGCAGCACTTGCCCATGCCGCGGGCCACAACGGCCGCGTGGGAGGTCATGCCGCCGCGCACGGTGAGGATGCCCTGGGCGGCCTTCATGCCCTCGATGTCCTCGGGAGAGGTCTCCAGACGGACGAGAACGACCTTCTCGCCTCGGGACTTCCACTCCTTGGCGTCCTCGGCGGAGAAGACCACCTTGCCGCAGGCCGCGCCGGGGGAGGCGCCCAGGCCCTTGCCGATGGCCTCGGCCTTCTTGAGGGCGGCGGGGTCAAACTGGGGATGGAGAAGGGTGTCGAGGTTGCGGGGGTCGATCATGGCGACAGCTTTCTTCTCGTCGATCATCCCCTCGTCCACCAGATCGCAGGCGATCTTCAGGGCGGCGGGGGCGGTGCGCTTGCCGTTGCGGCACTGGAGCATGTAGAGCTTGCCGTTCTCCACGGTGAACTCCATGTCCTGCATGTCGCGGTAGTGGTTCTCCAGAGTGTCGCAGACCTTCACGAAGTCGGCATACGCCTCGGGGAACTGCTCGGCCATCTGGGAGATGGGCATGGGGGTACGCACGCCGGCCACCACGTCCTCGCCCTGGGCGTTGACCAGGAACTCGCCCATCAGCTTCTTCTCGCCGGTGGCGGGGTCACGGGTGAAGGCCACGCCGGTGCCGGAGTTGTTGTTGAGGTTGCCGAACACCATGGGCATGACGTTGACGGCGGTGCCCCAGGAGTAGGGGATGTCGTTGTCGCGGCGATATACGTTGGCGCGGGGGTTGTCCCAGGAGCGGAACACCGCGCGGATGGCCTCGTAAAGCTGGACCTGGGGGTCGGAGGGGAAGTCAGCGCCGAGCTGCTTTTTGTACTCGGCCTTGAACTCCTCCGCCAGCTCCTTGAGGTCGGCGGCGGTGAGCTCCACGTCGTACTTGACGCCCTTGCGCTCCTTCATCTCGTCGATGAGCTGCTCGAAATACTTCTTGCCAACCTCCATGACCACGTCGGAGAACATCTGGATGAAGCGGCGGTAGGAGTCATAGACAAAGCGCTCGAACTTGGGGTCGGGGTTGCCGGCGATCATGGCGGCCACCACGTCGTCGTTGAGGCCGAGGTTCAGGATGGTGTCCATCATGCCGGGCATGGAGGCGCGGGCGCCGGAGCGGACGGAGACGAGCAGGGGGTTTTTCAGGTCCCCGAACTTCTTGCCGTTCATCTCCTCCATCTTCTTGACGTACTCATTGACCTCGGCCATGATCTCGTCGTTGATGGTGCGGCCGTCCTCGTAATACTGGGTGCAGGCCTCGGTGGTGATGGTGAAGCCCTGGGGCACGGGCAGGCCGATGTTGGTCATCTCGGCAAGGTTCGCGCCCTTGCCGCCCAGGAGCTCACGCATGTTGGCGTTGCCCTCGGAGAACAGGTAGACATACTTTTTTGCCATTTGTGTTATCCTTCCTCGTATTTAAAATTTTTAATTTTTTGTCTCACAAAAAACCGGCTACTATTATATCAATGAAGCGCCGATATTTCAAGCGGTATGCAGGAAAAATTTCATTAAAATATCAGTCCGGAAGGGGCCCGGCGGCATCGTCGAGCCTTTCGAGCCAGCCCTCGCCCACCCCGCGGGGCCTCTCGCATCGCGGGACCCGCGCAAGCCCCCGGGCAGTCCTTCTCCAGCTCTCCGCCCCCTGGGCGTCCCCCGCCTCCTGAAGGCGCCGGTACATGACGGCCGCCATCTGGACGGCGGAGCAGAGGCTGATGCCGAACTGGTCCGCGGCGGCATCCAGCGCCTTCTCCCCCCGAAGGAGCTCCGCCATTAGCTCCAGCTTTGTAAAATAAATCTCCGGTATCCGCTCCAGCGTCGCCTCGCACATCGCCGTCTCTCCCCGGCCGGCGTAGAGCTCCGCCAGGATCCGGGCGGCGTCAAAGCGCACGTCGTCGCAGGAGGCGGACTCCATGAGGGCCTTGCAGATGTCCTCCATCTCCTCCCCCTGGCTCTCCGGGTCCAGGGTGTAGAGGAGATTGTTCAGGAGTATGTCGTCCCCCGGGAATTTCCGAAGGCCCTCCCGCAGGATCTTCTCCGCCTCCGCCGGGCGCTCCGCCCGGATCTCGGCGGCCCGGGTGACGATCTCCTCCCGGACCCTGTCGTTTTCGTACTTGTTGTAGTCCAAAAGCTCGTCGGTGGACACGCCGAAAAAGGACGCCAGGGCCGGTATCATGGTGAGGTCCGGCATCGCCGCGCCCGTCTCCCACTTGCTCACCGCCTGAAAGCTGACGCCCATGGCCCGTGCCAGCACCTCCTGGGTGATGTTCCTGCGCTTTCGAAGCTTGCGTATCTTTCCGCCCAGATCCATCAACGCTCCCGCCCCCTCTCCCTAAAAGAATACCACAAGGGCGGCAAAAATCAACCTTGAATTATTCTAACGGCCGTTGAATCATCCTCAACATCGCCTCTATTGACCCGGCCCGCCCGCCGGGATATGATGGGTACATCACGATCACGGGAGGGGACTATGAGATATTTCAGACTTTCCGCCGCCCTGGGCACGGCCTGCCACCTGCTCCTTTTCGCGTTCGCCATTGCCTGCGGCAGCCTTACCTCAGGGCTTCTGGACCTGGCGATGGCCGGGGGCGGCGTGACGGGGCAGTTTGCGCGCCTGGCGGCGGTGCTGGCCCTGGGGCTTCCCGCCGTTTACCTTTTCCGCCGGGCCCTGGGCGGGACGCTGCGCCGGGAGAGGCAGGCCTTCCGGGAGGAGCTGTACCGCCGCGTCATCCGCCGGCGCCTGGACGTGGACACCGCCGGGGAGCTGGACGTGCGGCTCTCCAACGACCTGGACGCCGCGGCGGCCCTCTGGCAGGAGGCCCTGCCGGAGGCGGCGGAGGGGCTGTGCACCATGGCGGGCTCCGCGGTCCTGCTGTGCCGTGCCAGCGTGCCCCTGGGACTGCTGCTGCTGGCCATGAGCCTTTTGCAGCTCGTGCCGACGGTGGTCTATGAAAAATGGGCCAAGGCCGTCTACGAGCAGAGCCACAGCGCCGAGGAAAATTACGACGGCCGGCTCATCGAGGGCCGGGAGGGCCTCGGTACCCTCAAGGCCTTCGGCCGGGAGGCGTGGTTCCTTAAAAAGCTGGACGCCGTCACCGACGGGATGGTGCGGGCGGGCGTCCGGGCGGAGCGGACCGGGACGGCGGAGACGGTGGTCTACGAGCTGGTGGACGGGATCCTCCGGTACGGAAGCTTCCTCCTCATGGGCGTATTCATCCTCTGCGGCCGCCTCACCGTGGCGGACACGCCGGTGCTCATCGTCCTGAGCGGGTATCTCTTCGGAAGCCTCGAAAAGCTCCTGGGCGCCGGCCAGAAGCTTTTCGAGTTCAAGGCCGCCAGGGCCCACTTGGAGCCCGTGGAGCCGCCCCGCGTTCAGCCCGGTACGGGCCCTCTCCTGTCCGCCTTAAACATCCGTAAGAGCTTTGACGGCAGGACGGTGCTGGACGGCGTGTCCGTGGCCGTGGCGCCCGGGGAGCGGGTGCTGGTCGCCGGCCCCAACGGCTCCGGGAAATCCACGCTTTTGAAAATACTGCTGGGCCTCCTGCCCGCCGACGGCGGCGAGGTCAGGAAGGCTAACGCAAAAATCGCTTTCGCCTCCCAGGAGGAGGCCGCGCTGACGCTGACGGGCCGGGAGCTCATGGAGGACCTGGCATGCGAGGGCGCGGCGGATATGGAAAGGATGTGGGAGCTTTTGGCGGGCTTCTCCCTGGGGCCCGGGGAGCTTCGTGTGCCGCTCTCGGAGCTCTCCATGGGACAGCGGAAGAAATTCTACCTGGCGGCGGCCTTCGCCGCGCCGGCGGAGCTACTGGTGCTGGACGAGCCGGCCAACCACCTGGACGCGCCGGCGCTCCGGTATCTGGGGCGTCTCATCGGGGAATACGGCGGCGCGGTGCTGGCCGTCAGCCACCTGGACCTTGCGGGCGTCAGGTGGGACAAGATCGTCGCCTTGAGGGGGGATACGGATGAAAACCACGGTTGAGCGTCAAATACGGCGTGACTGCGTCAGGTGGATGCTCCCCTGCTTCGCCCTCCATTTTTTCAACGAGATGTTCTCCCTCACTCTGCCCGTCGTCACCTCCTGGATGATCGGCGGCATGGCCGACGCGCTCCTCGCCCTCGACACGGCCCGGATACGGGCGCGGCTTTTCGTCTTTATCCCGGCGTTTCTGGCCGGCGTGCTTGCCCAGCCTCTGACGGCGCTGTGGGAAAACCTGCTCCTCACGCGCCGGGGCTTCGGCTACGGCAATTTTCTCTTTGGCCGGTATCTGCGCCTGCCCATGAAAAGCGCCCGGTCCCTGGACGCGGCGACCCTGGTCCGGCGTCTGGACACGGACTCCACCGACTACTACTTCATCCTCATGTCGCTCTGCACCCGGCCACTGTCCATGGCGGTATATCTCGCCGTGCTGTGCGCCGCCTTCGTCTCCGGCGCCTTTGACCCGCTCTTCATCCTGGTGATGGCCCTGCTGGCGGCGCTGCCGGTGTGGCGCGCGGCGCTGAACGCCCGGGCGAAGGCGAAGCTCCGGGCGGACCGTATGGACTACGAGGAGGCCCGGGAGGGGCTGGAGTACGCCATGCTCTCCGGACGGGACTTTCTTGGCGGGTACGGCCTCACGGAGCGGTACATCGGGCGTCTCCACGCCGGATTTTCCGGCTACTGCGAAAAGGCCGGCCGCCGGCAGGACGCCTTCGACGGGATGGACGCCCTCTTTTCCTGCCTTTGTACCTACGGCGTGCCCCTGGGCGTCATCGCGGCGGGGGCGCTGATGCTCTCCCGGGGTTCTCTGGGCGTGGGCGCGCTGCTCACCGGGGTGCTGGTAATGCCCACGGTGACGCGGTTTTATCAGCTCCTTGAAGAGCTCATCCTCCAGCTCCGGGAGGAGGCCGTAGTCCGAAAGCGCCTGGAGATCTTCTACGCCGGCCGGGACCCGGCGGGCAAGGCCCCGCCCGTAAGGGCGCTGCGGCTGGAGGGGGTCCGCTTCGCCTACCCCGGCGGGGAGCCCGTGCTGGAGGGCGCGGACCTCACCCTTGACCTTGGCAAAAAGATCCGCCTCACCGGCCCCAACGGCTGCGGAAAATCCACCGTCCTCGGCATTCTCTCGGGCGTTTACGCCCCGGACGCGGGCCGCGTCACCGACGGGCGGGGCCGCGCCCTCTCCGCCGGGGAGCTTCGGGCCCTGACGGCCGCGGCGGAGCAGGACGGGCACATCTTCTCCGGTACCGCGGCGGAAAACCTCTTCGTGCCGGAGGGGCGCCTTCCCCGGGCGGCGGAGCTTTTGGGCGCCCTGGGCTTTGAAAAGCCCCTGGACTATGAGATTCGCGACAGCGGCGGGAATTTATCCCCCGGGGAGCGCAAAAAGCTGTGCCTCGTCCGGGCTCTCATGAAGCCCGCCCCCGTGCTCCTGCTGGACGAGCCGGAAAACCACCTGGACGCCTCCGCCCGCGCGGGGCTCAAAAGACTCTTGGCGGCGGACGGCCGCCCCCTCATCTACGCCTCCCACTCCGCCCCGCTCATCGCGGACTCCGTAGAGATAAGAATAAAATAAAAAGCGGGCGGGTCTGGGACCCGCCCGCGCTTGTGATTTATGAGATTGGCTTTGCGCCCATCCGCTTTCCTCATTTCCCCACGCAAAACCGCTCGAAGATTCTGTCCGTCACGTCGGCGGCCAGGGTCCGGCCGGAGAGGCGGCCAAGGGCGGTGAGGGCGGCCTCCAGCTCCGTCAGGGCCGCGTCGGGGGTGACGCCGTCGCGGATGGCGGCGGCGGAGGCCCGGACGGAGGCCAGCGCCGAGCGGACCTCGGCGGCCTGGCGGGCGTTGGTCAGGATCTCCCCGGCGGGCACGTCCGGCGCCTTTGGCAAAAGGGCCGCCAGGGCCCGGCCCAGCTCTTCAAGCCCCTCCCCCGTCTTGGCGCTGACGGAAACGGCGGGCTTGCGCGAAAGCCCCGCCGGGAGCGCCAGGGCCCGGGGCAGGTCGGATTTGTTGAGGACCAGAACGTCCCCCTTTTCGGCGATACCGGCGTCCTCCGGCGTCATGGGCCGGGAGGCGTCCAGCACGGCCAGGACCGCCCCCGCCGTCTCCATAGCCTCCCGGCTGCGCTCCACACCCAGGCGCTCCACGGCGTCGTCGGTGTCCCGTATCCCCGCGGTGTCCGTGAGCCTCAGCTTCACGCACCCTAAGACGCAGACGTCCTCCACCGTGTCCCGGGTGGTGCCGGGCACGTCCGTGACGATGGCCCGGTCAAACCCCAAAAGGGCGTTCATCAAAGAGGACTTCCCCACGTTGGGCCGCCCCACAATGGCGACACGCACGCCGTCCCGCAGGACCCTTCCACGCTGGAAGGTGTCCAGCAGCCGGGAGAGGGTATCTTCGGCGTCCTTCAGGGTGTCGAGGTAATTTGCCGCCTCGAAGTCCCCGATGTCCTCGTCGGGCCAGTCCACCACCGCGTGGAAGTGGGCGATGATGTCCAAAAGCCGCGCATACACCGCGTCGGTCTTCCTTGTCACCGCCCCCGCAAGCTGGGAGGCGGCGTTTTTGGCGCTCTCGCCCGTATCGGCGTCGATGAGGTCGATGACCGCCTCCGCCTCGGTGAGGTCCAGCTTCCCGTTTAAAAAGGCACGCTTCGTAAACTCCCCGGGCAGGGCCTGGCGGGCGCCGTTTCGGAACAGCTCCGTCAAAACGGCCCCCAGGGCCGCCGGGGAGCCGTGGCAGGAGAGCTCCGCCGTGTCCTCCCCGGTGTAGCTCCTTGGCGCTCGGGAGACGGTACACAGGGCGGTATCTAAAAGCGCCCCGGTCCCGTCGTAAATTTCGCCGTAAACCAGCTTATTGGAGGCCGTATCGGCCATTTTTCTGCCGTTTTTCGCCCGGAACACCCGGTCGGCGCACTGGATGGCCCCCTGGCCGGACAGGCGTATGACGCCGATGGCCGAGCGCACATTCCCCGTGGCCGCGGCGGCGATGAGCTCGCTCATTTCAAATTCTCCAGCTCGTCCAGCCACGCCCCGGCCTCGGCGTCGGAGGGCATCCGCCAGTCGCCCCTGGGGCTGAGGGCCACGGAGCCCACCTTGGGCCCGTCGGGCAGGCACGAGCGCTTGAACTGCTGGGCGAAGAAGCGGCGGACAAAGGTCTTGAGCCACTTCAAAATCGTGGCGTCGTCATAAACGCCCGCGAAGGCGTATTTGGCAAGGCGGTAGATCTTCGAAGGCCCCATCCCCCAGCGGACAAAGTAGTAGAGGAAGAAGTCGTGGAGCTCATAGGGCCCCACCAGGTCCTCGGTTTTCTGGGAGATCTCCCCGTTCTCCGCCGGCAGGAGCTCCGGGGACACGGGGGTAGCTAAAATGTCCCGCAAAACGGCGGCGAGGCCGTCATCCCCGCAGGTGTCGGCGTACCAGCCCACCACGTAGCGCACCAGGGTCTTGGGCACCCCGGCGTTGACGCCGTACATGGACATGTGGTCGCCGTTGTAGGTGGCCCACCCGAGAGCCAGCTCACTGAGGTCCCCGGTGCCCACCACCAGGGCGTTTTCGGAGTTTGCGATGTCCATCAGCACCTGAGTCCGCTCCCTGGCCTGGGCGTTTTCAAAGGTCACGGAGTGGTCATTTTCATCGTGTCCGATGTCCGCAAAGTGCTGGCGGACCGATTTTGTGATGTCCACCACCCGCAGCTCGGCCCCCAGCTTCTCCGCCAACACCATGGCGTTTGATTTTGTGCGCGCCGTGGTGCCAAAGCAGGGCATGGTGACGGCTGTGAGGGCATCCGAAAGCAGCCCCAGCTCCCGCGCGGCCATGGCGGAAACCAGCATGGCGAGGGTCGAGTCCAGCCCCCCGGAGACGCCGACCACCAGCTTTTTGGAGCCCGTGTGCTCCACTCTCTTTTTGAGGCCCTGGGTCTGGATGGCGAAGATCTCCCGGCACCGCTCCTCCCGCTCGTCCTTTTCCGAGGGGACGAAAGGGCTGCGGGCCACGGGACGCGTGAGCGTTGTCTCCGCCGTCCCCAGCATGAACGTGGTCCCGGCGACACTGTACTGGAGGTTAATTTTCGGCTCGTCCAAGGCGCGGAAGGTGGTGTTCCGGCGGCGCTCAAAGGCGAGGCGCTGCACGTCGATCTCGCTGACGGTGAGGCCCGTTTTGAACCGGCTCTCCGCCAGGATCGAACCGTTTTCGGCGATCAGGTCGTGTCCCGCGAACACGAGGTCGGTGGTGCTCTCCCCCTCCCCCGCGTCGGAGTAGATGTAGGCGCAGTTGAGCCGCGCGGACTGGTTGCGCACCAGCTCGCGCCGGTAGGCGGCCTTGCCCACCAGCTCGTTGGAGGCGGAGAGATTCAAGATCACCGTGGCCCCCAGGGCGGCCAGCCGGTTGGAGGGCGGGTCCGAGGCCCACAGATCCTCGCAGATCTCCACGCCCACGGTCAGGCCCGGAACGTCATCGAAGGGGAAAAACTGGCTGGTGCCGAAGCAGACGCCGTGTTCGCACAGGGTATCCCAGCAGTTGTCCGGCCCTCCCGCCTCAAACCAGCGCTTTTCGTAAAATTCGCCGTAGTTGGGAAGGCGCGTCTTGGGGACTATGCCCAGGAACCTGCCCCCCAGCATCACGACGGCGCAGTTGTAGAGCTTTCCCTCGTGCCGCACGGGGCACCCCAGGGCGATGAGCATGTCCAGCGGCTCCGTCATGGCCCTGACACGCTCCAGCGCCTTTTCGGCGGCGTCCAGCAGCGTGTCCTGCAAAAAGAGGTCCCCGCAGGTGTAGCCCGTGATACAAAGCTCCGGGAAAACCAGGATCTTGACCCCCAGCCCCGCCGCCTCATGGCAGAGCCGGATGATCTCGTTTGCGTTATATTCGCAGTCCGCCACGCGAATTTTCGGCGTGGCCGCCGCGACTTTGATAAATCCGTCCTTCATTCCGGCACCTCCGTAAACGTAAATTCCTTGGGGTCAAAGTAGTGGATAAGGGCCAGCCGCACCGTCTGCAAGGCCTCCGCCGGGCCCGTGACCTCGATGACCCCGTCCCGGAGCGCAAGCTCCACCCCCGGCGCGTCCAGAAGCGGCAGGAGGTTTGCCTCTATCTCCTCCAAAAGCTCCTCCGGCCGGGTCTTATAGTATTCGGCGTCCCCGGCCGGGGCGTAGCCCTCCACCGCCGTGCCCCGGGCGGTGAACATCGCCACGGTGGCGAGGACGGAGAGTATCAGCACGCCGATACACCCGAAGACCCCCAGCTTTTTCGCGAATTCCTGTCCCGTACCCATATCAGTTCTCCACGGACCAGCGCTCCCCCAGGAGCCGGTCGTAGGTGATGACCTCGTGCATCCGGCGAAGGGCCGTCACGTCCTCCGTCACCTCGATGGGCCAGAGCCGCACGTTATACACCGGCACACGGCTGTAAAAATCCGCCAAAAGCCGCATGTAGGGCGTCTCGGCAAAGCCCGTCATGCGGGCTATGACCTCCAAAAGGTAGTAGGTGGAGATCTCGTTTCCTGTTTTTTCCGGGAGCATATCGCTGGCGGCGCCGGTGTTGGTGTAGAGGACAAAGGGGGTGGAGTACATATACATCCGCTCCTCCGGCGTGCCGTTTCCGGGCATGACGCCGGACTTCACGTAGGCCTGGCTCAGATTGGGGATGTGGTCGCCGTAGAAGAGGAGCACCGTGGGCCTCTCACGGGAGTCGATGTAGTCCACCAGGTCCCGGAGCATCCTGTCCGCGTCCGCCGCGCCCTGGGTGTAGGTGGTGACGGAGGTCAGCGACGTCTCGTCCAGCGCCGGGGCGGTGACGGAGATGGAAATCTGGTCCTCCGGGAGCTTGGAGAAGGGCTGGTGGTTCTGCATGGTGATGGCCTCGATGAAAATGGGCCCGCCGGCGTGCTCCAGCTCGTACTTTATGGCCTCAAAGGTGGTCCTGTCGCTGACAAGGCCGCGCTTATATTCGGGCGTCACGATTTGGCAGACGCCGTCCTGGTCCAGGAATTCGTCAAAGCCCAGGTACGGGTACGCCTTGTCCCGGCGGTAGAAGGAGCCGATATACGGGTGCAGGGCCACGGTCCTGTACCCGGCCCTTTTGTAATTGGAGACATACGACTCCACCGGGGCGTCCACCAGCTCGTAGGGGCTGGCAACGTCGTGGAGGTAGTCGGTGGAGAGGCCCGTCAGGATCTCGAACTCCGGCCTCACCGTGCCGCCGCTGCTGGCGGTGGTGTAGACGAGCCCGCTGTAGGCGCCGTCCATGGCGATTATCTCGTCGTAGTTTTTCAGGGGATTCTCCGAAAACTCCACTCCCGGCAGCGTCCGCACGTCGAAAAAGCTCTCGCTGAGGACCACGATCACGTCGTAGTCCTCCCCCGTCTGGGGCACGGCCTCATGCTCCCCCATCAGCTCCTCCACCAGGGCCTGGGAGTAGCCCTCCGGCGGCTCCATCCTGTTCATCAGGATGTTCACCGTGAAGGCCCCCACAAAGCCGTTGGCGTTGTAGTTGGAGGTCTGGAGGGCCGCGTCGAAAAAGGTCATGTTGTACTTCGCAAGATAGGCGTTGGCCTTGTCCTGGGTGGAGAAGAGGGAGCACACCGCCAGCACCCCGGCGATGAGCGGCGGAAAGCGCAGCGTCCACCGCAGGGGCAGGTTGGTCCCGCACAGCGCGAAATACGCCGTCCAAAGCACCATCACCGCCGCCCCCAGGTAAAACCACCGGGGCAGGTCGCCGCTTATGAACTGCGTCAGCTCCCCCAGGTTACTGGCCATGGAGAAGTCCCTGGGCTGGAAGTAGTCGCCGTTCAGGGTGATCTTCATGTAGTTAATATACCCGAAGATCACCGAGACGGCCCCCATCGCCCCGGCGGCCAGGGTCCCCCGCCGCAAAAGCAGCAGCAGCCCCAAAAACAGCGCCAGGACGACGATGCACTCAAATTTCGCCGAAAGCGGGTGCTCGGCCCAGAAGACCGTCATTTTATCCAGCTTCCGGAAATTCATATAGTCCAGGAAAAACAGGCAGAAGACCGGGTAAAAGGGCAGGCTCACCCACCCCGCCGCCCGAAGGACCGCCGCCGCCCACCTGGGGAGGACCCGTGACAGCAGACAGCTCTGGGCGTGGGCCGGCGCGAAAAGAGCGCCCCTCCAGCCCTCGCCGAAGAGGGCCCTCCGCAGATCGGAGAGCAGCTTTTTAAATCTCTGTCCCTCGTTTGCCACTTGAACACTTCCATTCATATTGTACGGCGGCGCGGCCCGGCGTCCATGGGGCCGCGCGTTATTTTAAAAGTTCACCCGCTGGGCGATATACGTCCTGAGCTCCGCGACGGGGATGCGCACCTGGTCCATGGTGTCCCGCTCCCGGACCGTGACGCAGCCGTCGGTTTCGGAATCGAAGTCGTAGGTGACGCAAAACGGCGTGCCGATCTCGTCCTCCCGGCGGTAGCGCTTGCCGATGGACCCGGCGTCGTCAAAGTCAACCATGAAGGACTTGGCCAGCTCGTTTCTTATCTCCATGGCCTTGTCGGAGAGCTTCTTGCTGAGGGGCAGGACGGCGCACTTGAAGGGCGCCAGATAGGGGTGGAGCCGCAGCACCACGCGCACGTCCTCGCGGCCCTTGGCGTCCACCATGTGCTCCTCGTCGTAGGCCTCGCACAGGAACGCCAAGGCCACCCGGTCACAGCCCAGGGACGGCTCGATGACGTAGGGGATGTAGTGCTCGTTGGCCTCCTGGTCGTAGTAGGTCAGGTCCTTCCCCGAGGCCTCCTGATGGCGGGTGAGGTCGTAGTCCGTCCTGTCCGCGATGCCCCACAGCTCCCCCCAGTCGGTGAAGGGGAAGGCGTACTCGATGTCCGTGGTGGCCTTGGAGTAGAAGGCCAGCTCCGCCGGCTCGTGGTCGCGGTAACGCATATTCTCCTCGGAAAGCCCCAATGCCTTGAGCCAGTCGATGCAGAACTTCTTCCAGTAGGCAAACCACTCAAGGTCGGTGCCCGGCTTGCAGAAGAACTCGCACTCCATCTGCTCAAACTCCCGGGTGCGGAAGGTGAAGTTGCCCGGGGTGATCTCGTTGCGGAAGGCCTTGCCCACCTGGCAGACGCCGAAGGGCAGCTTGCGGCGGGTGGTGCGCTGGATGTTGGGGAAGTTGACGAAGATGCCCTGGGCCGTCTCGGGCCGCAGGTAGCAGGTGGAGGAGGAGTCCTCCGTCACGCCGATGGCGGTCTTGAACATCAGGTTGAATTTGCGGATGGGGGTGAAGTCGTGCTTGCCGCACACGGGGCAGATGACGTCCTCGTGCTCCGCTATGAACTTGTCCATCTCGTCAAAGGTCATGGCGTCGGTGTTGACCTCCGGGTGCTCCTCGCCGATGAGCTTATCCGCCCGGTGCCGGGACTTGCAGGCCCGGCAGTCCAGGAGGGGGTCCGAGAAGCTGGAGACGTGCCCCGTGGTCACCCAGGTCTGGGGATTCATGAGGATGGCGGCGTCCAGGCCCACGTTATAGGGGCTCTCCTGAACGAACTTTTTGAGCCACGCCTTTTTCACGTTATTTTTAAATTCCACCCCCAGTGGCCCGTAGTCCCAGGAGTTTGCAAGGCCGCCGTAGATCTCGCTGCCGGCGTAGATGAAGCCGCGGCTCTTGCAGAGGTTCACGATCATGTCCAGTGTCTTTTCCGAATTATTCATAAAAGCTTCCTTCCCGCGGCTGGCTGCCGCGTCGTATTTCCGCCCAAAGGCGTCCGGGAAGTATTATATACCACTTTTTCCGTATTTTCCACATTATTTTTCAACTAAAAATCCGCCCGTATGATAATCATTTCGGCAGGATATACTATTTTGGAAAAATCGGAGACTCCGGAGGGTAAGGAAAATGGAAAAAATCGCGTTTTTTGACGCCAGAAGCTACGACAGGACTTATTTTGACGCCCTGGCCCCCAGGGCGGGGCTGGAGCTCGTCTACCTTGAAAACCGGCTCAACGCCCAGACGGCGGTGCTGGCCGGGGGGTGCGCCGGGGTGTGCGCCTTTGTCAGCGACGATCTGGGTGCGGAGACGCTCTCCCTCCTTGCAAAGCTGGGCGTCCGATGCGCGGCGCTCCGGTGCGCGGGGTACAACAACGTGGACCTGGCCGCCGCGGAGCGGTACGGCGTCCGGGTCTTTCGCGTCCCGGCCTACTCCCCCGCCTCCGTGGCCGAGCACGCCGCGGCGCTGCTGCTGACCCTGACGCGCCGGACCCACCGGGCCTTCACCCGCACGCGGGAGCGCAATTTCAGCCTGGAGGGCTTAGTAGGCACGGACCTGGAGGGCAAGACCGTGGGCGTCGTGGGCACGGGCAAGGTGGGGATAAGATTTGCCCAGATCATGCGGGGCTTCGGCGCCCGCGTCCTGGCCTGCGACCCGGCTCCCCAGTGGGGCGCGGGGCTTCAGTACGTGCGCCTGGACGAGCTCATCCGCCGCTCCGACGTCATTTCCCTCCACTGTCCCCTGACGCCCCAGACATACCACATGCTCAGCCGCGCCTCCTTCCACGCCATGCGCCCCGGCGTCATCCTCATCAACACCTCCCGCGGCGCGCTCATCGACTCCGAGGCCCTTTTGGACAACGTAAAGTCCGGCAAGGTGGGCGCCGCGGGCCTGGACGTCTACGAGGAGGAGGCCGACGTCTTTTACGAGGACGTCAGCTCCAAGGTCATGCGGGACGACACCCTCAACCTGCTTCTCAGCCAGCCCAACGTCCTTGTCACCGGACATCAGGCGTTCCTGACCCGGGAGGCCCTGCGGGCCATCGCGGAGACGACGGTAGAAAACCTCCGAAAATTCTTCGCCGGAGAAAAAATCGAAACCGAGCTCCGCCCCAGCGCAGCCCCGGCAGGCATATAACCCCCCGCCCCGCGGCTATCGCGGCGCTTTCACACAACGCTGTAGGGGCCGCCGTCTCGGCGACCCGTCCCCCGTTTTAAAACGGCCCAAAATCAACGCGAAAACCTATCGAATCGCCGTAGGGGCCGATGACCACATCGGCCCATTCTCCCGATATTTGAACACTTTCCGTAAAACGCCCACCCCTCAACTACGCCGTAGGGGTTGCTGTGGACGGCGACCCCTACAACAGAGACGAGGGTTTCACGTTGTGCGGCAGCATGGCGCATATCGCAACACGGGCCGATGTGGTCATCGGCCCCTACAGCGAGATTATGGTTTGTGCGTTCGTCGGAAATGAGAGTATATCGAAGGGCCGGGTCGCCGGGGACGGCGACCCCTACGGCGGTTTTGGTGGGGTTTGTGTATAATTGGAAACGCACATGTAGGGGCCGATGAGGAATTATTGGTCTTTTCACGAAAAAAGCGCCCCCACAGGGGCGTTTCAGGTTGTCAAAAAAACTCAAATTCAATATTTTTTCCAAGGACATGTGCCTTGGAAAAAATCCCTTTTGTCGCCCAAGTGCCGCCTACGGCGGCGCGCAGGGCGACAGCAGGGAAGTTTACGCTGAATTTCGCAAAATTCAGCGTAAATTTCCCGCACGTTCCCCTTGTCGGAAAAGCCCGTCAGGGCTTTTCCGACAGGCTGAAACGCCCCCACAGGGGCGTTTTTTAATTGCTTATCAGGCTTTCCATCTCCCCTGGCAGGTTCCGGAGGTCGGGGACGGTGATGAGCTCCGTTCCGGTTGGCTCGGCGGGGCTGCCGGCGGGCTTGTAGAGGATGCACCCCACCCCGGCGTTCTCGGCGCACTTGGCGTCGATGGGGCGGTCGCCGATGTAAAAGGTCCGGCTTTTGTCCAGTCCGTAACGCCGGACCAGCCACTCGATGCCATCCGGGGCGGGCTTTCGGGGAAGGCCGGCCTCGGCGGTGAGCACACAGTCGAAATACTCCAGCACCCCCAGCCGCCGGAGGACCTCCGGCGCCGCGGCGCCCTTGTGTGTGTAGACGAAGCTCCTGACGCCCGCCTCCTTGAGGGCCCTCAGCGTCCCGGCGGCCCCGGGCATAAGCGTTATCTCGCCGTCCCGGGCGGCGCTGACGGCCCGGTAGCGGTCCCACAGCTCCGGCGCGCCAGGAAAGCGGGAGGCCAGAAAGTCCTTGACGGAGCCGGCGATGAGCTCCCTGTGCGTCCCCGCCCGGTCGAGGCGGACGCCCCGCTCCGCCGCCACGGCCAGGACGCTGTCCACGATGATGCCGTAGGAGTCCAGCAGCGTCCCGTCCAGGTCCCAAATCAGCGCCGTCATCGGAGCTGCCTGCGGCGGGAGAGGTTCAGGGGCCCCTCCTGCATCTGCCCGATGAGGTCCAGGGACTTCCCCAGCCCGTAGACCACGCACATGTCGCAGTCGTCGGCGATGCGCGTCTGGATGCTGGTGGAGCTCTCGATGAGCCGGTCGAAGCCCCAGATGAGGGCCCCGCCGCCGGTGACCACGATGCCGTTTTCGGAGATGTCCGCCACCAGCTCCGGCGGGGTGTTCTCCAGGACGTTGTGGATGGCCTCCACGATCTCCTCCGACACCTCGTCGAAGGCCTCGATCATCTCCGGGGAGCTGATGGACACCATGCGGGGGAGGCCCGTCATGAGGCAGCGGCCCTTCACCTCCACACTCATCTCGTCGGGCTTGGGGAAGACGCAGCCGACGGACTTTTTCAGGTCCTCCGCGGTGGATTTTCCGATCAGGAGGTTGTGCTTTTTCCGGATATATTTGATGATCGCCTCGTCAAAGGCGTCCCCGGCGGTCTTGATGGACACCGACTGCACGACGCCGGACAGGGAGATGACGGCTATGTCCGTGGTGCCGGCGCCCACGTCAACCACCATGTTGCCCTCGGCCTTGGAGATGTCCACCCCCGCGCCCAGCGCCGCCGCCACGGGGGATTCCACCAGGTACACCTTTCTGGCCCCGGCGCGTATCCCGGCGTCGATGACCGCCCGCTCCTCCACCTCCGTGATGCCGGAGGGGACGGAGATCACCACCCGGGGCTTCAGGAGGCTGAAGGACGTGACCTTCCGCAGAAGCTCCCGTATCATCCGCTCCGTCATGTCAAAATCGGAGATGACCCCGCCCTGGAGGGGGTGGATGGCCACGATGTTCCCCGGCGTGCGCCCCAGCATACGCTCGGCGGCGGCGCCGATCTTCAACAGCCTCCCCGTATTCTTGTCCATGGCCACCACCGACGGCTCCCGGGAGATCACTCCCTTGCCGCGGACCGACACCGCCACCGTGGCGGTGCCCAGGTCGATGCCAATGTCCCGTCCGAAAATCATACATATCCCTCCAAATACGTTTTCTCTATAAGTATACCCGAAAAGCGGTTATTTTTTCCAATTATCTGCGCCCGCTAAGCTCTCAAATCCAATATTTTTCGCGGGGCTTCGCCTCGCGAAAAATCCCTTTTGTCACGCAAGTTGCCGCCTGCGGCGGCGCGCGCAGCGTGACAGCAGGACAAAAATTCTGAATTTCGCAAAATTCAGAATTTTTGTCCGCACGCGTCCCCTTGGCATCGAAAGCCCTTCAGGGCTTTCGAGCCAGCCTCGCGGCGGCCGCTGTTACGCATACCACATCCTCGGCCCCGGCCATCAAAAGCATCCGGGAGCACTCCGACATGGTGGCGCCGGTGGTGTAGATGTCGTCGATGAGCAGCACCCGGCGGCCCCGGCATTTTTCCGGCTCCGGGACCTCGTAGGCCCCCAGGATGTTGGCGGCCCGGGCCTCCCGGCCCCTGAGGCCCGAGTTTGCCTTCGTGTGGCGGGTCTTGCGCAAAAGAGCCTCCGCCGGGACGCCCAATTCCTCCGCCGTCCGCTCCGCCAGGAGCCTTGACTGGTCGTAGCCCCGGGCCCGGAGCCTTTTGGCGCTGACGGGCACCCAGGCCGCAAGGTCGTACATCCCGTCCATGTGCTCCCGCACGCACTGGGCCATCAGCGCGGCGAAGGCCGGCGCGCAGGAGGTCCTGCCGTGGAATTTGTAGCGCAAAAGGGCGCTCCGCACGTCGCCGGTGTAATATAGGGGGGCGGCGCACTTTGAGAAAAACTCCCCGCCGGACTTCACCTCCCCGCACCGGGGGAGGGAGGCCGCGCACTCCCCGCAGACAGAACCGGCCTCCAGGACCCTCCGGCAGAAGACGCACCGGGGCGGGAAGAGGAGCCTTTTTACATTCTCCCAAAGGCCCATCACGTGACCTCCCCGGCGAGCCGGGCCCGGAGGCCCGAGTAGCGCCGCTGGCGCTTGTCGTTGGCCACCATGGCGGCGAATATCTCCGCCCCGCCGGTGACGATGAGCAGCTCCCGGGCCCGGGTGACGGCGGTGTAGAGGACGCTTCGCGAAATGAGCCCCGGCGGGCACTTGGGCAGGGCCAGAATGACGGCCCTGTATTCGCTGCCCTGGGCCTTGTGGACGGTGACGGCGTAGGCCAGCTCCAGCTCCGTCATCTCCTCAAAGGGGCAGGTGACGAGCCGGTCGTCAAAGCGTATCCGCGCCGCCCCCGTGCCCTCGTCCATGTCCTCGATGTAGCCCACGTCGCCGTTGAAGATGCCGGTTCCCGTTTCGGCTTTTGTGGGGGCTGTATCGTCATCGGTCTTCTGGGCGCTGTCGCCCTTGACCCATAGGATGTCGTAGTTATTTCTCGTCTGCATCACCCGGTCCCCCACACGGAAGGTGACGCCGCCCACGGTCTTTTCCTTTTTGTCCGGGGAGGGCGGGTTCAGCTCCCGCTGGATGGCCTCGTTGAGTTCCCGGGTCCCCCCGGCGT
Source organism: uncultured Oscillospiraceae bacterium (assembly GCA_947632155.1). GTDB lineage: Bacteria > Bacillota > Clostridia > Oscillospirales > Oscillospiraceae > RUG626. The sequence goes on along the minus strand of CANROF010000022.1, from coordinate 11,030 downwards.
ATTTGCGGGAGGGGGAGAGGACCTGGATGTCCCTGGGGTCAATGCCCATATTTTTGGGAAGGCGGGAGGAGATGAGCTCCGTCACCGTCCTCGTGACGCCCTCCGGGTCCGGGCGGCGCAGGAAGAAGAAGTCGCCCCCGGCGTTTTTGAGGCTGGGGACCTCGCCGCGGTTGATGCAGTGGGCGTTTTTCACGATGGCGCTCTCCCGGGCCTGCCGGAAGATGTCCGTGAGGGCTATGACGGGCACGACTCCGCTGCGGATCACGTCCCCAAAGACGTTCCCCGGCCCCACGGAGGGGAGCTGGTCGGCGTCCCCCACCATCACGAGGCGGCACCCGGCGGGCATGGCGTCCAAAAGCGCCGCCATGAGCTTGATGTCCACCATGCTTGTCTCGTCCAATATGACGGCGTCACACTCAAGCTGGTCCTCGGCGCACTTTTGAAACTCCCGCATGGCCTCCCCCGCCTCCGGGGCGCCGGCGCCCAAAAGACGGTGGACCGTCTGGGCCTCCCTTCCGGTGAGCTCCGTCAGGCGCTTGGCGGCCCTGCCCGTGGGGGCGGTGAGGAGGGTCCTGAGCCCCATCTCGTCATAGAGCCCCAGTATCCCCCGGACGGTGGTGGTCTTCCCCGTGCCCGGTCCCCCGGTGAGGACGCAGACGTGGGAGGAGGCGGCCAGCTCCAGCGCCATCCGCTGCTTCTGCGCGAAGGTGATGCCGCAGCCGTACTGGGCCCGCTGCATGAGGATATCCAGCCCCGGGACCTTGTCGGCCCTCCGGGACGCCAGGGCGGCCAGGCGCGAGGCCACCTCCGTCTCCGCCTCGTACATATCCGGCAGATACACGGCCTCCACCCCGGCCACCCGCTCACGCACCAGCTCCCCGGAGTCCGTCATGGCGGCCATGACGCCCTCCACCGTCTCCGGGCTCACCTCGATGAGCTGCGCCGTGGCGGCGGTGAGCTTGTCCGCCGGCAAAAAGACGTGGCCGTTGCCCTCGTTGTGGCGAAGCTCGAAGGCGACGGCCGCCCCCACCCGCTCCCGGGCGTCCGGGGCGAAGCCCAGCTTCACTGCGAAGGCGTCGGCTGTGAAGAAATCGAGGCCGAAGTACTCGTCGGCCAGTATGTAGGGATTGCGGGTGAGCTCCGCCTCCGCCTCCTCGCCGTAGACCCGGTAGAGCCGCGCGGCGGAGACGGGCTTCACCCCGTTGTCAACCAAAAATTCCATGAGCCGCCGAAGGCCCGTCTGCTCCCGGAAGCTCCGGGACATGGCCTCCGCCTTTTTCTGGGTGATGCCCTTTATTTTTACAAGCTCCTCCGGGGAGTTTTCGATGACGTCCAGGGTCTGCGCGCCGAATTCCGAGACGATGAGCCGCGCGGTCCTGGCCCCTATCCCCCGGATGGCCCCGGAGGCCAGGTAGTCGTAGATGGCGGCGCTCCCCACCGGGAGGCTGCGCTCCGCGTGCTCGGCCTTGAACTGCTGGCCGTAGCTGGCATGGGAGGTCCAGGCCCCGTAGAGCCGCAGCCCCTCCCCCGCCGCCACGCCGGGGAGGGTCCCCACGCAGGTCACCGTCTCGTCCCCCACGGTGAGCCGGAGGACGGTATAGCCGTTTTCGGGATTTTGAAATATGACCGCCCGCACCGTGCCCTCGAGCACCGTAAGAGAATTCTCTTCCATCAGCTTTCCTCTATCTTTAACCGTATTTTGTCCCCGTCCATGACCACCGCGCCGAAGCGCTCCGCCAAAAGCTCCGCGCGCCTCGCGGCGTCGGCGCTCATGCCGGCGTCGGCGATGATGAGCCGCCCCGGGGCGTACCGGAGGCCCCGGACGGCCTGCTCCAGCCCCGCGGCGTCCCCGCGGGCCGTCACCACCGTCACCGCCTCCACCCCCGGCGTCGCCGCCGTCCCGGGCAGCGCCGCCCGCACGAGGCACACAAGGCCCACTGTGGCGGCCACGATGAAGATACCCAGCAGCGTTTCAAAGAAAATAATCATTTTCCCACCCCCAGGCCACAATATGCCGGGATGGGGCAAAATGTTATTTCTGTCCCCGTAATTTTATGATTCGGTCGCGTAAGAGCGCCGCGTACTCGAATTCCAGCATCTGGCTGGCCTTGCGCATCTCCCGCTCCAGCTTCTGGATGGCCTCCTCGCGCTCGCGCTTTGTGAGGTACTTGCCGTCGTCGTCGGTGACGCCCCGGGCGGGCTTTTGCTCCTCGTGCTCCAAAACGGAGCGGATGTCCTTGACGATGGTCTTGGGGACGATGCCGTTTGCGCGGTTGAAAGCGTCCTGCTTGCGGCGCCTCCTGTCCGTCTCGTCCATGGCCGCTTTCATGGAGGGGGTCACCGTGTCGGCGTAGAGGATGACAAGGCCCTCCGCGTTCCGGGCCGCCCGGCCGATGGTCTGGATAAGGCTCGTCTCGGACCTGAGAAAGCCCTCCTTGTCCGCGTCCAAAATCGCCACCAGGCTCACCTCGGGCAGGTCCAGCCCCTCCCGGAGGAGGTTGATGCCCACCAGAACGTCGAAGGTCCCCAGCCGCAGGTCCCGGATGATCTCCATGCGCTCGATGGCGTCGATGTCGTGGTGCATGTAGCGGACCTTGATGCCGGCCTTTGTGAGGTACGCCGTCAGGTCCTCCGCCATGCGCTTGGTGAGGGTGGTGACCAGCACCCGCTCCCGCTTTTCGGTGCGGGCGTTGATCTCCCCGATGAGGTCGTCGATCTGCCCCTCCACGGGCCGGACCTCCACCCGGGGGTCCAAGAGCCCCGTGGGGCGGATGATCTGCTCGGCCACCTGCCCGGCCCGCTCCCGCTCGTACTGGCCGGGTGTGGCGGAGACGTAGATTGCCTGATTTATACGCTCGTTGAACTCCTCGAATTTAAGGGGCCGGTTGTCAAAGGCGGAGGGCAGGCGAAAGCCGTACTCCACCAGCGACTCCTTTCTGGCCCTGTCCCCCCGGTACATGGCCCGGACCTGGGGCAGGGTGACGTGGCTCTCGTCCACGAAGAGGAGGAAGTCCTTGGGGAAGTAGTCCAGGAGCGTCATGGGGGCGCTGCCCTCGGGCCGGCCCGAGATGATCCTGGAATAATTCTCGATGCCGGAGCAGTAGCCCAGCTCCTGGAGCATCTCCACGTCGTACATGGTGCGCTGGTAGATGCGCTGGGCCTCGATGAGCTTGTCGTGGTCCTTGAACCACGCGACGCGCTCATCGCACTCCCGCAGGATCTCCTGGATGGCCCGGTCCATCTTGTCCCTTGGCGTCACGTAGTGGGTGGCGGGCCAGATGGGGATGTTGGTGAGCCGCCGGACCACCGCGCCGGTGACGGTGTTTATCTCGCTGATCCGGTCGATCTCGTCCCCGAAGAACTCGATGCGCAGGGCCGTGTCCTTCCAGTAGGCCGGCCAGACCTCCACCGTGTCCCCCCGGACCCGGAACATGTTGCGCTCAAAGGCCAGGTCGTTGCGCTCGTAGCGGATGTCCGCCAGCCTCCGGAGGAGGTCGGGTATTTTGATCTCCATGCCGGCGCGAAGCGACACCATCATGGCCTCAAAGTCGTCGGGCTCGCCCAGGCCGTAGATGCAGCTCACCGACGAGACTACGATGACGTCCCGCCGCTCCAAAAGGGACGCGGTGGCGGAGAGGCGCAGCCGGTCGATCTCGTCGTTTACGGAGCTGTCCTTTTCGATGTACGTGTCGGTGTGGGCGATGTACGCCTCCGGCTGGTAGTAGTCGTAGTAGCTGACGAAGTACTCCACGGCGTTTTCCGGGAAAAATTCCTTGAACTCCGCGTGGAGCTGCGCCGCCAGGGTCTTGTTGTGGGCCAGCACCAGGGTGGGCCTGCCCATCCGGGCGATGACGTTGGCCATGGTGAAGGTCTTGCCGGAGCCCGTGACGCCCAGGAGCACCTGCTCGTCGATCCCCAGCTCCAGGCCCCGGCACAGGGTGTCAATGGCCTCCGGCTGGTCGCCCATGGGCTTATAGGGGGCGTGCAGCTTAAAATCCATAGTAATACCTCAGTTTTCCGCGAAACGCGCGTAGCGCCCGGAGGCGGTGGGGAAGGCCCCGTTGTCCGCCATGGACACGAAGTCGTCCTCCGCCAGTACGATGTGGTCAAGGAGCTCCACCCCGGCGTCCCGGAGGGCCCCGGCGATGAGGCGTGTGGAGCGCTCGTCCTCCGCCGAGGGCACGGCGATGCCGCTGGGGTGGTTGTGGGCCAGAATGACGGCGGCGGCCCCGGCGCCCCGGGCGCACTCCAAAAGCCGCTCCACGCTGACGTCCACCGAGCCCCGGCCGCCTCTCCCGGCGTCCCGGCACTCCAGGACCCGGCCCAGGGCGTCCAGGCTCACAAGGTACACCCGCTCCTCCGTCTCGCCGTAGACCCACCCCAAAAGGAACCGCCCCGCCTCCGTGGGGCTCCGGAGCGTCAGCCTCCGGACGCCCAGCCCGCCGCCGCAGCGCCCGGCCACGGCCGGCAGGAGCTTTATCAGCATGGCCGTCCTGTCCCCCACGCCGGGGACGGCGGTGAGCTCCTCCCGGGAGGCCGTCAGCACCCCCTCCAGGGAGCCGAAGCGCCCCAAAAGCCCCCGGACGACGGGATTTACGTCCACCCGGGGCAGGGCGTAGAACAAAAGGAGCTCCAAAAGCCCCGCGTCGTCAAAGCCCTGGCCGCCGTATTCAAAAAACCGCTCCCGCCGGCGGGACCTGTGGCCCTGATGCGCGTCCATGGCCTCTCCCTCCTTCATCATGAATACAAACTGTAATCGCGAAGGCAATCCTGCACCGCCCGCCGCCGGGGCCTCCGGCGGCGGGCCGGACGTCCCGCCCTCCCGGGCCGGTTTTTTCGTGATTTTTGCCCTGCCGCCCGCCCCGGGGCGGGGCCCCCTCCGGCGGTTTCGCCCGCTCCGGGGGTTTACGTAAATTACGTCCCAAGGGACCCTTTACATATAGTTATTCACATTTTCCACAGGTTTTTCCACAGACGAAAACCCCGATTTCTCAAGGAAAAGGCGTTTTTCTGCCAGAGACTTACAAATCTCGGAGCGCCGCTTTGTGGAAAACCCGTTTTCGCCCTCCGATTTACATAATGCCGTATCTCTCCCGTTTATCCCCGGAAAACCGCGATTTTGCATCTCGCCCGACGGCAAAAATTCACGGGTCCCGCCCTCAAAAAGACACCCGGTCGATGTCCATGGTGGCGTAGGCGTTGAGCTCCTGGCCCGCCCGGACGCCGGCAAGGTACTCGTAGTACCCCTGGGCGCCTATCATGGCGGCGTTATCACCGCAGAGCCTCAGCGGCGGCACGAAAAGGCGCTTTCTCTCCCGCCGGCAGGCGGCCTCGAAGTCCGCCCGGACCCGCTTGTTGGCCGCCACGCCCCCGGCCACCACCACGGTGTCATAGCCCAGGTCCCGGGCGGCGTCCATGGTCCGGGGCACCAGCGTCTCGCTGACGGCCCGCTGGAAGGACGCCGCCAGGCCCGCCCGGTCCAGGGATTCCCCCTTCTGCTGGGCGTTGTGGACGGTGTTCACCACGGCTGTTTTCAGGCCGGAGAAGGACATGTCGTAGGGGTGCCCCTCGATTTTCGCGTGGGGGAGCTTGAAGGCCGTATCGTCCCCGCCCTCCGCCAGATTTTGCAGGGGCAGTCCCCCGGGGTAGGGCAGGCCCAGGACCCTCGCGGCCTTGTCGAAGCACTCCCCGGCGGCGTCGTCGTGGGTGGAGCCGATGACGGACATGTCCGTGTACCCCCGGACGTCCACGATGGCCGTGTTGCCGCCGGAGATGGCCAGGCACAGAAACGGCGGCTCCAGCTCCGGGAAGGCCAGGTAGTTGGCGGCGATGTGCCCCCGGACGTGGTGGACGGGGATGAGGGGGAGCCCCAGCGCCAGGGCCGCGCCCTTGGCGAAGTTCACCCCCACCAGCAGGGCCCCGATGAGCCCCGGGGCGGCGGTGACGGCGATGGCGTCCAGGCCGGTCTTTTGAAGCCCCGCCTTCTTGACGGCCTCGGAGGCCAAACGGGATATGACGGTGATGTGGCTGCGGGAGGCGATCTCCGGCACCACGCCGCCGTAAATGGCGTGCATGTCCGCCTGGGAGAATACCTCGTTTGAAAGCACTTCCCTCCCGTCCCGCACCACCGCCGCGGCAGTCTCGTCGCAGGAGGACTCTATGGCAAGTATGTTCATTTCCTATCTCCAGCTCCGCTATAGTTCGATATCCATCAAAATGGCGTCCTCCCGGGGGGAGTCGTAGTAGCCCCGCCGCTGTCCGCAGACGGTAAAGCCCGCGGCGGCGTAGAGCGCCCGGGCCGCGGCGTTGGAGCGCCGGACCTCCAAAAACATCTTCTCCGCCCCGGCGGCCCGGGCCTCCCGGAGCACCCGGGCCAGTATCGCCCCGCCGATGCCCCGGCCCCGCCGCTCTCCCCGGACGGCGATGGTGAAAAGCTCGCTCTCCTCAAAGGAGACGTGGTAGATGGCAAAGCCCAGCACCTGGTCCCCCTCCACCGCCGCCAAAATGGCGCCGCAGGGGTCGGTGAGGTACACCTCCACCCCGCCGCGGCTCCAGGGGTCCGGAAAGCTGTCCCGCTCGATCTCCATGATGCCGTCCATGTGCCCGGCATTGGCCCGCACGATCTCCATCACTTGGCCTCATACCAGGTCCCGCCGATGTGGGCATCCACGGTGAGGGGCACGCTGAGCGCCGCGGCGCCCTCCATCTGGCGGATGAGGAGCTGCCGCACGGCCTCGGCGTCGCCCTCCGCGCACTCCACGATAAGCTCGTCGTGGACCTGCAAAAGGAGCCTGGCGTCCAGGCCGGACTGGCGCAGCGCGTTGTCTACGTTGATCATGGCGATCTTCATGATGTCCGCCGCCGTGCCCTGGATGGGCATGTTCCGGGCCACCCGCTCCCCGAAGGACCGGACGGTGAAGTTAGAGGCCCGCAGCTCCGGCATGGGCCGCCGCCGGCCGTAGAGGGTGACGGCGAAGCCCGTCTCCTTCGCCTCCTGTATGACCCGCTCCATGTAGTCGGAGACGCCCTTGTAGGCGGCCATGTAGGAGTTTATATACGCCCGGGCCTCCGGGACGGAGACGCCGATGTCCTCGGAGAGGGAGAAGGCGGAGATGCCGTAGACGATGCCGAAATTCACGGCCTTGGCGTGGCGGCGCTGCTCCGGCGTCACCTCCTCGGGGGCGATGCCCAGGACCTGGGCGGCGGTGGCGCGGTGGATGTCCTCCCCGGTGAGGAAGGCGTTTTTCATGCGCTCGTCCCCGGAGATGTGGGCCAAAATGCGAAGCTCGATCTGACTGTAGTCGGCGTCCACCAGGACCCGGCCGGCCGGCGCCACGAACATCTTTCGTATCTCGCCCCCCAGCTCCCGCCGGACGGGGATATTCTGCAAATTGGGCTCCGTGGAGCTCAGGCGTCCCGTGGCGGTGACAGTCATCTGGAAATTGGTGTGGATGCGCCCGTCGGGGGCGATGACCTTGGTAAGGCCCTCGGCGTAGGTGGATTTGAGCTTCGAAAGCTCCCGGTACTCCAGCACCAGCCCCACGATGGGGTGCCTGGGGCGCAGCTTTTCCAGCACGTCCGCGCTGGTGGACCAGCCCGTCCGTGTCTTCTTGGGCGCCGGGAGGAGCAGCTTGTCAAATAGCACCTCCCCGAGCTGCCGGGGGGAATTGATGTTGAACTCCTGCCCCGCCAGGTCGTAGATTTGGGCGGTCAGGGCGCCCAATTGCGCCCCTAAGGCCCGGCCGAAGCCGGCAAGCGCCGCCCTGTCCACCAAAAATCCCGCCAGCTCCATCCGCGCCAGCACCGGGCACAGGGGCAGCTCGATATTTTCAAACAAGTCCCGGAGCCCCGCCTCCCGCAGCTTCGGCTCCAGCCGCTCCCGGAGGCACGCCACCGCGGCGGCCTCGGACAGGAGCCGTCCCGCCAGCCGCGCTCCGTCGTCCAAAAGGGAGAACTGCCCGTCCTCACCGGCGCCGTCCATGGGGGCGAAGCCGCAGTATTTTTGGCACAGCTCCGGAAGCTCGTACCGGCTGGCGGTGGGGTCCAGGAGATAGCCGGCGATGGCGGAGTCGAAGACCCAGCCCTCCATGGGAAGGCCCAGCGCGCCCAGCATACGCAGCGTGTCCTTGATGTCGTGGCCCATTTTTTTGACCTCCGGCGCGCACAGGGCCTCCAGCGCCTGCCGGAAGACCGGGGAGGCGTCGGAAATGAGGAACCCCAGCCCTTCCGGGCCGTCGTTATCCATGTACACGGCGCACAGAGCCCCGTCCCCGGAAAACCGCACGCAGGCCGCGCCGGTCTTGAGGGCCCCTTTAAATCTCTCCAGGCTCTCCCCGTCCGTCACCTCCACGCTGACGCACTCGCCGCAAAATTCCATGGGCTCGTCGGGGGCGTCCTCCGCCGCCGGCGGGGTCAGCTTATAGACGTCCATGAGCTTTCGGAACTCCAGACGCTCAAAAATGCGGTAGAGCCTGTCGTTGTCCACGGGCCTTATAAGGTTGTCCTCCGGGGCAAACTCCAGGGGCGCCTCACAGCGGATGGTGGCCAGATCCCGTGACAAAGCGGCCATCTCCCGCCCCTCCTCTAACTTTTTGACAAGGCCGGGACTGGCCTTTTTCTCCGGCGACTGGAGGATGTCGGGCATTTTTTCGTAAAGGCTCTCCACCGTGCCGTAGAGCCCGATGAGGGCCATGGCGGTCTTCTCCCCCACGCCCCGGACGCCCGGGATGTTGTCGGAGGCGTCGCCCATCAGGGCCTTGAGGTCTATCATGTGGATGGGGTCGAAGCCGTACTCCTCCCGGAAGGCCTCCGGCGTCACGCGCCGGGTGGCCGTCTGGCCCATCCGCGTGGTGATGAGGTCCACGGTGGTGGTATCGGAGACAAGCTGTAAACTGTCCCGGTCCCCGGTGCAGACCACGCACTCCCACCCGGCCCCGGCGCATTTTTTGGCGATGGTGCCCAAGAGGTCGTCGGCCTCCCAGCCGGGAAGCTCGTAGCGCGGGATGTTCATGGCGTCCAGGGTGTCCTTCAAAATGGGCATCTGCGCCGCCAGTTCCTCGGGCATACCGTGGCGGGTGGCCTTGTAGCCCTCGTACATCCTGTGACGGAAGGTGGGCTCGGGCAGGTCGAAGGTGACGCACAGCGCGTCCGGCGACTCCTCCCCCAAAATACGGCGGAGGATATTGAGAAACCCGAACACGGCGTTGGTGGGCGTGCCGTCGGAGGCGTTTAACATCCGCACCCCGAAAAACGCCCTGTTCACAATGCTGTTCCCGTCAATGACCACAAGCTTCATCCGTATCCCTCCGCGTAAAAATACTTATCCGTATCCAATTTATTTTACCACTTCGCGCCACCTTATGCAACAACAATATCCCCACCAAAACCGAAAAAGCGCCGCGGCGAACTGCCGCGGCGCTTGTGGGTGTGTTCTCTTACTGCGTCTGGGCGTATTTGGCGCCTTTCAGGGCCTTCATGCGCAGGGCGTGGTCCAGGATGGCCTTGCGGATGCGCAGGGACTGGGGGGTGACCTCCAAAAGCTCGTCGTCCGCCAAAAACTCCAGGCACTGTTCCAGGGACATGGTCCGGGGCGGTACCAGCCGCAGCGCCTCGTCGGAGCCGGCGGCGCGCATATTGGTGAGCTGCTTTTTCTTGCAGACGTTCACCGTGATGTCCTCGTCCTTGGGCGTCTCGCCCACCACCATGCCGCCGTAGACCGCCACGCCCGGGGAGACGAACATGACGCCCCGGTCCTGGACGCCGAAGATGCCGTAGGCCACGGCCTCGCCCGTCTCGCTGGCCACCAGGGAGCCGGTGCCCCGGCGGGAGAGCTCGCCCTTATATTTTTCGTATTTCTCAAAGACGGAGCTCATGATGCCCTCGCCCCGGGTGTCGGTGAGAAATTCGTTCCTGTAGCCGAAAAGGCCCCGGCTGGGCACGAAGAAGGTCATCTTCATGCGGCTGCCCACGGGCGTCATCTCCACGAACTCGCCCCGGCGGGAGCTGAGCTTTTCGATGACGGCGCCCACGCTGTCCTCCGGCACGTCCACCACCACGCGCTCGATGGGCTCGCATTTTTCCCCGTCTATCTCCCGCATCAGCACGCGCGGGGGCGAGACGGCGAACTCGTAGCCCTCCCGACGCATCGTCTCGATGAGGATGCTCAGGTGCATCTCGCCGCGGCCCGCCACGTTGAAGCTGTGGTCGGAGCCCTCCACCTCGGAGACGCGCAGGGACACATCCTTCATCGTCTCCCGGAAGAGCCGGTCCCGGAGCTGCCGGGAGGTGACGTACTTGCCCTCCCGCCCGGCGAAGGGGCTGTCGTTGACGGAGAAGGTCATCTCCATGGTGGGGGCGGAGATCTTCACAAAGGGCAGGGCCTCCGGCGCGTCCACGGCGCAGATCGTGTCGCCGATGGAGATGTCCGGGATGCCGGAGAGGGCGATGATATTGCCGGAACTGCTCTCGGCGACGGGCGTCCGGGCGAGGCCCGCGAACTCATACAGGCTCACCGCCCGGGCCTTTTTGGGGGCGGCGCCGGGGTCGTGGTAGTTGACCACGGCGAGGTCCTGATTTTGCCGGATGACGCCCCGCTCGATGCGCCCGATGGCGATGCGCCCCACGTAGTCGTTGTAATCCAGAGAGCTCACCAGCATCTGCAGCGGCTCGCCGTCGTGGTCCTCCGGCGCGGGGATGTAGTCCACGATGGTGTCGAAAAGGGGCTTTAAATCCGTGCCCGGGACCTCGGCGGAGTAGCTGGCGGTACCCTGGCGGCCGGAGCAGAAGAGCATGGGGGAGTCGATCTGCTCGTCGGTGCAGCCCAGCTCGATGAGGAGCTCCAATATCTCGTCCACCACCTCCAGCATCCGCTGGTCGGGGCGGTCGATCTTATTGAGGACCACGATGACCCGGTGGCCCAGCTCCAGGGCCTTGGAGAGCACGAAGCGCGTCTGGGGCATGGGGCCCTCCGCGGCGTCCACCAGGAGGATGACGCCGTTGACCATCTTCAAAATGCGCTCCACCTCGCCGCC
>CANROF010000021.1 GCA_947632155.1 uncultured Oscillospiraceae bacterium | reverse complement strand
AAAGCAGGAAACGGCATGACCAAAATCATGCCGTCCCTGCAAAACTTGATAAAACTTTCTTATGACGCCCCGGCTTTCGGTCCGTCTCCTTTTTGGCACAGGGGTGTCCCTTGGGGGTATGTACCGTGTTTTTTGGCTCAGCCCTTGCTCACTCGCCCATGGCGCGGCGCATGGTGGCGAAGCCCTGGGTGTATTCCTCCTCGGCGGTGACCACGCGGCGCGCGTAGGGGAGGAAATACTGTCCGTATTTCGTCAGCTCCACGCGGCGGGTCGAGCGCTTGAACAGGGGCACGCCAAGCTCCTCCTCCAGCTCCTTGATGTGACGGGAGAGGGTGGGCTGGGAAAGGAACAGCCTTTCCGAAGCCAGGTTGAAGTTCCGCACCTCAGAGAGAGCGATGAACTCCCGCATACTTTGTATTTTCACTTTATCCATCCCTTTTCTCAATGTGTACACAAGCCGGCTGCCAACGATCCTCTAATTCCAAAAAAAGTATAACACAAATACCTTTTTTGTGCAATATACAAAATATGAAAATTATGAATAATCCGGAAAAAGCATTAATCTGCGGGCATTTTCGGACTTGGGGGGCTTGTCATAATTGTCCAGCTTCCGACATAGATTTTTTTGAGGTGATGAAAATGGACCGCAAGATCAAAAACGCCCTTTCCGGGCTCACAAAAGCGCAAAAAAAACATATTGCCCTGGGTCTGGCCGCCCTCGCACTGGCGGCGGCGATATTGGCCGCCGGCACGCCGGCGGCGCTGTCGGCGGCCAACACCAGGCTCCTGCCCATCTACAGCGTGGAGCGGGATCAGAAGATGGTGTCCCTGAGCTTCGACGCGGCCTGGGGCAACGAGGACACCCAGACGCTCATCGACATCCTGGGCCGCTACGGCGTGAAGGTCACGTTTTTCGTGGTGGGTCAGTGGGTGGATAAGTACCCGGAGTCCGTGAGGGCCCTGGCGGACGCGGGCCATGAGGTCATGAACCACTCCGCCGACCACGCCCACTTCAACTCCCTGTCCTCCGACGAGATCGTGGCCAACATCAACGCCTGCTCCGACAAAATAGAGGCCGTCACCGGCGTGCGGCCCACTCTCTTCCGCCCGCCCTACGGCGAGTACGACGACCACGTCATCGCCGCCGTCCGCTCCATGGGCGTGGAGCCCATACAGTGGGACGTGGACAGCCTGGACTGGAAGGACATAAGCGCCGGGGAGATCTATGACCGGGTGACCAAGCGGGTGCGGCCGGGGTCCATCATCCTCTTCCACAACGCGGCGAAGCACACGCCGGAGGCGCTGGAGGATATTTTGAAATACCTCATCTCCGAGGGGTACGAGCTGGTGCCCATATCGAAGCTCCTGCTGCGGGGCGAGTACACCGTCGATCACACCGGCCGCCAGTTCCCGGCGCAGTAAAAAACCCTGTTGACGCGGCGGGCCCGGGATATTATACTGTCCTTATCCAAAAACAAAAATAACGGAGGGACGGTATGAGAAAATACGAAAATCCCGTGAAGACCAGCGAGGGGCGGCTCCCGCCCAGGAGCTGGTACATCCCCGGAGGGGCCAGCGAATATTTGACGCTCAACGGCAAGTGGAGATTCCGATACTTCGAGTGCGACCTGGACGCCGCGGAGCCCATAGAGGACTGGGACGAGATCCCCGTGCCCTCCTGCTGGCAAAATCTGGGCTACGGCGCGCCCAACTACGCAAACGTCAACTACCCCTATCCCGTGGATATGCCCTACGCCCCGGACATGGATCCCTGCGGGGTCTATGAGCGGGACTTTGAGCTGAAGCGCCTCTGGGGCAGGGTCTACTACGTGCTGGAGGGCGTCAGCTCCTGCGCCTTCGTCACGGTGAACGGCCGGTACGTGGGCTTCACCCAGGGCAGCCGCCTGATGGCGGAGTTCGACGTCACGGACTTTGTCCGCGAGGGCGGCAACACCCTGCGGGTCTACGTGCTCAAGTGGTGCTGCGGCAGCTACCTGGAGGACCAGGACGCCTTCCGGTATAACGGCATCTTCCGGGATACCTACCTTCTCCAGCGCCCGGAGGGGCACATCCGGGACGTGGAGCTCATCCCGGGGAGGAGCATACACGTAAAGCTGGAGGGCTTCGCCCGCATCCGGGTGCTGGACGGGGACGCGCTCCTCACCCAGGCGGATATTGAAAACGAGTTTGACTACACCCCCGAAAGCCCGGTGCTCTGGAACGCGGAGAAGCCCCACCTTTACACCGTGGAGCTCATGCGCGGGGGAGAGACGGTGGAGCTCAAAACGGGCCTTCGTGAGGTTTCCGTCTCCGACCGGTACGAGCTTTTGATAAACGGCGTTCCCGTGAAGCTCCGCGGCGTCAACCACCACGACACCAGCAAATTCCGGGGCTGGTGCCAGACAGAGGAGGAGCTGCGCGCGGACCTGACGCTCATGAAGTCGCTGAACATCAACTGCGTGCGGACCTCCCACTACCCGCCGCAGCCCAAGTTCGTCCGCATGTGCGACGAGCTGGGCCTTTACGTGGTGCTGGAGACGGACATCGAGTCCCACGGCTTTGCCCAGCGCCTGGGGGCCAACAGCCGGGGCTACGACAACACGCCCAATGAGTGGCCCTGCACCAGCCGGGACTGGCGCGGCGAATTTCTGGAGCGGGAGGAGCGGGCCCTGGAGCGGGACAAGAACTGCCCCAGCGTCATCATGTGGTCCCTGGGCAACGAGAGCGGCTACGGCGAGAACCACCGTGCCATGTTCCGCTATTTGAAGGAGCGGGACCCCTCCCGCCTTGCCCACTACGAGGGGGCCTCCAGCCTCGCCGGAGGGGACATCACGACGCCGGACGTCATCTCCTGGATGTACCCCACCCTGGAGCGCGTCGAGAAGGCCGCCCTGAATCCGGAGATGAAAAAGCCGGTGTTCCTGTGCGAGTACTCCCACGCCATGGGCAACGGGCCCGGGGACGTGTGGTATTATAACGAGCTTTTCGACAAATACCCCAAGCTCATCGGCGGGTGCGTCTGGGAGTGGGCCGACCACGTGGCCATGAAGGACGGCGTCCAGTGCTACGGCGGCGACTTCCCCGGGGAGCTGGCCAGCGACGGGAATTTCTGCTGCGACGGCATGGTCTTTGCCGACAGGACCCTGAAGGCCGGGTCGCTGGAAACAAAGGCCGCCTACCAGCCCATCGCCACGCGGCTGGAGGGCGGGGCGCTGCTTGTGCGCAACCGTCTGGATTTCACGAACCTCTCCGAGTATGTCCTGACGGTGGAGGTGGAGCGGGACGGGGAGATTACCGCGTCCCGGGAGCTGCGCCTGGACCTTGCGCCCCACGGGGAGGCAAAAATCCAGCTGCCCCAGGTCCCGGGCTCCTGCCGCCTGGGCGCCCACGTGCGGTGCCGCCTCACAAAAGACGGCGCGGAGTACGCCGCCACGGAGCACGCGCTCTGCGCCCCCGCCGGGAATACGGCGGCGCGGGAGCCCCTGGAGCTTTCGGAGGACGCCCGGAGCGTCTACGCCCGGGGGGAGGGCTTCGCGTATACGTTCTCAAAGCTGCTGGGCGGCTTTGTCAGCATGGTCACCGGCGGGGCGGAGCGCCTTGCGGGGCCGGTGAGGCTGGGCGTCTTCCGCGCCCCCACGGACAACGACCGGAACATCCGGAAGTACTGGACGGACGACGAGGAGTGCCAGGGCGAGAACTGGAACAAGACCTTCACGAAAATCTACGACACCGCCGTCGCCGGGAATACGCTCTCTGTCCGGGGGTCCCTGGCGGGGGTGTCCCGGCTGCCCGGGGTGCGGTTTGAGGCGCGGTACGCCTTCTTCACCGACGGGTCGGTGGACGTGGAGCTGGACGCGCGCGTCCGGGAGGACGTGTATTTCCTGCCCCGGCTGGGCTTCGAGTGGACGCTCCGGGGGGACACCGGCAAATTCACCTATTACGGCAAGGGCCCGGCGGAGAACTACCCCGACATGTGCCACTGTGCCCTGACGGGGCTCTACGAGAGCACCCCTGCCGGGGAGTACGTGCCCTACGTCCGGCCCCAGGAGCACGGGAACCACACCGGCGTCCGGGAGCTCACCGCCGGGGGACTCACCTTCACGGGCCGGGAGAGCTTCAACGCCAACGTGTCCCAATACTCCGCGGCGGACCTCTTCGCCGCCCGCCACACGGACGAGCTCAAAAGGGACGGGAACACACACCTGCGGGTGGACGGCGGCATCAGCGGCCTGGGCTCCAACTCCTGCGGGCCGGAGCTGGACCCGAGATTCCGGCTCAGCGCCAAGGAGATGCGCTTCGCCTTCGGCATCGCGCCGGCGGCGGGGGAGTGAGCCTATGGAGACGGGAAAACCGCTGATCGCCGTCACCGCCGGCGACCCCGCCGGCGTGGGACCGGAGATCGTCGTCCGCGCCCTGACGGACCCGGCCGTCACCGGCGCGGCCCGGTGCCTGGCGGTGGGGGACGCCCGGGTGCTGCGCAGGACCCTGGCGTTTCCCGGAATGCCGGCGGCGGAGATAAACGCCGTGGCGGACCCCGGGGAGGCGGTCTTTGAGCCGGGGACGGTGAACGTTCTGGACGTGAAGACCCCCGGCGCGGCGGACCTCCCCCTGGGCCGGGTATCCGCCCGGTGCGGCCGGGCGGCCTTCGAGTACATCCGGCGGGCCGTGGAGCTGGCCATGGACGGCCGGGCCGGCGCCGTGGCCACGGCGCCCATCAACAAGGAGTCCCTGCGGGCCGGGGGCGTGCCCTACATCGGCCACACCGAGATCTTCGGGGCCCTGACGGGGAGCGCGGAGCCCCTGACCATGTTCGAGGTGGAAAACCTCCGAATCTTCTTCCTCACCCGCCACGTCTCCTTGCGAAAGGCCTGCGGGCTTGTGACGCGGGAGAGCCTTGTCCGCTTCGCCCGGCGCTGCCGGAGCGAGCTTTCGCGGCTGGGCGTCAACGGCGGGACCATGGCCGTAGCGGGCCTCAACCCCCATTCCGGCGAGCACGGCCTCTTCGGCGACGAGGAGGTCCGTGAGATCGCCCCTGCGGTGGAGGAGCTTCGCCGCGGCGGCATGGACATCGTGGGCCCCGTGGGCGCGGACTCGGTCTTCTGGCAGGCCCGGGAGGGGCGCTACTGCGCGGTGCTGTCCCTGTACCACGACCAGGGCCACATCGCCGCGAAGACGGTGGATTTTTACCGCACCGTATCCCTGACCCTGGGTATGCCCATCCTGCGGGCGTCCGTTGACCACGGCACCGCCTTCGACATCGCCGGGACGGGGCAGGCCAGCCCCGTCAGCATGGCGGAGGCCATCCTCACAGCCGCCAAATACGCCCCGGCCTTCCCCGCCGGAAGGGCGGAAGGATAAGGGAGCGGAAGGACGGGACAGAGATGACGCGAACGGAAACGGTCCGGACCGGCAAAAAGCAGCGCAATATGGGCATCGAGCTCCTTCGGGTCGTGTCCATGGTGATGGTGGGACGTGGTAGTAGGGGCCGATGACCACATCGGCCCATTCCCCCGGCACGCTTACGCCTCCTTATAAACGGGATTTGTCTATCTCCGCTGTACGGGCCGTGACCGCAGGGAATGCCCTTGGGCACGCCCACGGCGGCCCATCCGCCGTTTCCAATACGCGAAAGTCTACAAAAAAACGCCGTAGGGGTCGCCGTCTCGGCGACCCGTCCCCCCGATTCGCGCCCGCCTTCTGGCAAACAGGATTCCCCCAACTTCCAAGGGCATTCCCTGCGGTTATGACCCCTACTACTATGTCACGTCTAAATGTATATTATTATATTGAGACATATGCGAAATCTGGGGACGGGCCGATGAGGTCATCGGCCCCTACGGGGACGTGGCGCGTATGACGGTGATTGGGTAATGAATCGGGGGGACGGGCCGCCGGGGGAATGCCCCCGGGCACGTTCCCGCCTCCCCGGAGGCCGGCGGATGTCAAGAAGTATTTTTAAAAAAGTAGCAAAAAATTGAATTTACGGGGACGGGGGCGGCCTGAAATCGGCCACGCTCCGCGCACGGTCGGCAGAGCCGACGCGTGGTACGTTTCCCTCAATCCTGCCGTACTCAACGAATACCAGTCTGCGGACTGGAATTCATTGAGCACGACAGGCGGGAAACGAAGGTAGGGAAGGGCGTTGCCCTTCCCTGTTTTTTTATCCGCGCGGCGGGGACGAAGGGTTAGAAGGAACAAAAAAATATCTCCGGTTTGCGTAAGAGCCGGAGATATTTTTTTGTAAATTTGGATCCGCGCGGCGGGGTTTGCCGCCTGCGGGCGGGAGGCATGGAACCTTGGAACGTGTCAAGGGGCTTTCGCGGCATAAAAGCCAGTGTGCGCACTGGCATTTATTCCACGGTCCCCTTGACCCGCTCCAAGAACCCATGCTAATAGAGCGCAAGAGGTCGCGCGGCGACCTCCGCTGCACACATTCTTCATTATGAGGCCGGCTCTGCCGGGGAAAGGACGGAAAAAGATGAACAGGAATCACAATGATCCCGACTTAGAGAAGTACCTGCAAAAATGCGAATTGCTGTGGAGGAGGAACCACGCTCCTAAAGGAGAATGTCTCAATTGGCTGGCCCCGCACTGTGATTCGCTTCAAGACATTGCGGCATACCTACGGGAAATTGGCTTCAGGGTCAAAAAGATAATGGATGAGACAACGGAATGGGGCGATGAAATGAAGTGGGTCGAGACGACCAATGGAATCATCGTGTACAAGAACAGTGAAATCACACAGGGACTGTACGCGAGGGCATATTCAAACAAAGGAGAGGAGTAAAAAATGGCCGCAAAAACAAACATCCGCTCCATCCGCCTCTCTGACGAGCTCATGGAGGTCATCGAGGAGCAGGTCGGGGAGACGTTCACGGAGAAGTACGAGGGGCTTATACGCCGGTGCGTGTTTGAGGAGCCGGCGACGGTGAAGCGGCTGGAGGCGCTTAAAGGCGAGCTCCAGCGGGTGGAGAAGACGCTGGAGGAGCGGCGCCGGCAGGCGGCGGAGCTTCAGAGAGCCATTCAGATCCTGACGAATACCAAGTGGCAATTGGATAGGGTGTAACACAATGGGGGGCCGCAGCCGGCTTGGATGAGCTCCGCAGCTCCCCAACTTTGTGTTACAATACGGTTTAAGGTCAGAAGCTTTTACGCGGGAAAGGAACGCGGGGTCATGACGAAAAAACAGCACTACATGACAAAAGAAGAACGGTACAAGCTGGAGGGACTGCTGGAGGGCGGGACCTCAAAAACGGAGGCGGCCAGGATCCTGGGCTTCTCCGTACAGACCATATACAACGAGATTCGGCGCGGGACATATCTGCACACCGTGGGGTGGCGTGACGTCCCGCGCTATTCCGCTGCCAAGGGGCAGGACATCTTCGAGAAGAACCAGCGGAACAAGGGGCGGCCACTCAAGATCGGCCACGATCACGCCTACGCCGAGTTTCTGGACAGGAAGATGAAGGAGGAAAGATACTCACCAGCGGCGGCGCTGGCGGAGGCGAGGCGGGCCGGATACAAGACGGAGCTGAGCGTACAGACCATATGATCAAACGAGTAAATGTGAAGGAAAAGAATGCGAAACCATGGACTGAAGATAAATGAGATCAGCGTCAGGAAGACTGATGAGGTCCGGCTCGCCGTTGACCCAGCCTTGATAGGCGAAGACCGCCGTACCGAGGATGGGATAAAGGTGAGTACCATAGCCATAGAGGTATGAAGCAAAGAGGTTGAAAGGGAGATCTTCGGCTAAGAAATCCTCGTTGACGATCATCCGAATACGCGGACGGTCACGCAGCTCCATAGGGGCGACGATCTCAATGTACCCTCCGACAAGCTGCTGGAGCTCATCCAAGGAGTTCTCAAGCTCCTTGACCTCACAGGGGCCGGAGGGAGGAACGACCAGGACGCGCATCATATAACGACCTCGGCCTTGACCACTCTGCCGCGGTCATCAAAGAAAAGGTTGACCTGATCACCGGGCTTGAGGCCCTTCCAGATGTCGGCGGAAATGCACTTCTTCTTGTCAGCCTTATAGCCGCTGGCCATGTAGTCGTCGGACTGGTAATCGCTGACGGGGGAAATGACGTACATATTGGTGTACGGCTGCTTCCTGCCAGGCTCCGGCTCAAACATACCCGCGGCCCAACCAACAAACACGTAGCCAGGATAACCGCCATCCACAACAAATCCTTCTCTGTCCATATAGGACTCTCCTTCCGGGGCTATACCCCAATATAAAAGTAACAGGCGGATCGGTGATCAGCCTGTCCTAAATACATTTTAGAATCCGCCCCTCCCCGGCGGCCCGGGCGGTTTCAAAAATTAAGCTTGACAAAACGGGGGCTTGCGGATATAATAGCCGCAAATGGCTGTGATGGGGAGAAGTAGGCGGGCAGGGCCGCAGAGAGGAGCCGGTTGGTGCGAGGCTTCGGTCCGATACGCCGAAAGGTCGCCCCGGAGCCGCGGGGGTGACAGGTAGTCCCCGACGGGCGCTCCCGTTACAGAGCGATGAGTGCCCCGCGCCGCGCGGGGAATTCAGGTGGTACCGCGGACAAGCTTTGTTCGCCCTGAGCTATTTTGCTTGGGGCGATTTTTTATTGTCATTGCCCCGGAAAGGTAAGGTGCAAACATGAAAGAACTGCCGAAAGTGTATGACCCCAGGGCGGTGGAGAAGCGCATCTATCAGATGTGGCTGGACGGCGGGTATTTCCACGCCCGGCGCGACCCGGAAAAGAAGCCCTTCACCATCGTCATCCCGCCCCCCAACGTCACGGGCCAGCTCCACCTTGGCCACGCCTTTGACGAGACGCTGCAGGACATCCTCATCCGCTACAAGCGGATGCGCGGGTACTCCGCCCTGTGGCTCCCCGGCTACGACCACGCCGGCATCGCCACCCAGATCAAGGTGGAGGAGCAGCTTCGGGGCGAGGGCCTCACACGCTTCGACCTGGGCCGGGAGAAATTTCTGGAGCGGGTCTGGGACTGGAAGAACAAGTACGGCGACCGCATCGTGGAGCAGCTCAAGACCCTGGGCTCCTCCTGCGACTGGGAGCGCCAGCGCTTCACCATGGACGAGGGCTGCTCCAAGGCCGTGCGGGAGGTGTTCTGCGCCCTCTATGAAAAGGGCCTCATCTACAAGGGCAAGCGCATCATCAACTGGTGCCCCCACTGCACCACGGCCCTCTCTGACGCCGAGGTGGAGTATGAGGAGAAGCCCGGCAAGCTCTGGCACATCCGCTACCCCCTCGCCGACGGCTCCGGCTGGGTCACCGTGGCCACCACAAGGCCGGAGACGATGCTGGGCGATTCAGGCGTGGCGGTGAACCCGGAGGATGAGCGCTACGCCCACCTTGTGGGCAAGACCTGCATCCTGCCCCTGGTGAACCGGGAGATCCCCATCGTGGCCGACGAGTACGTGGACCGCTCCTTCGGCACCGGCTGCGTGAAGATGACCCCCTGCCACGACCCCAACGACTTTGAGGTGGGCCTGCGGCACAACTTAGAGCAGATCCTCGTCATCGACGGCCAGGGGAAGATCATAAACGGCGGCAAGTATAACGGCATGGACCGCTACGAGGCCCGAAAAGCCATCGTACACGACCTTGAGGAGCAGGGGTATCTGGTGAAGATCGAGGACCACGTCCACAACGTGGGCACCTGCTACCGCTGCCACTCCGACGTGGAGCCCCTGGCATCGGACCAGTGGTTTGTGAAGATGGAGCCTTTGGCAAAGGAGGCCATCCGGGTGGTGGAGGACGGCACCATCAAATTCGTCCCCGACCGCTTCGCCAAGACGTATTTGAACTGGATGAACAACGTCCGGGACTGGTGCATCTCCCGGCAGCTCTGGTGGGGACACCAGATTCCCGCCTGGTACTGCGCCGACTGCGGCCACGTCACCGTGGCCCGCGAGGACCCCACGGAGTGCGAGCACTGTCACTCCAAAAATATAGAGCGTGACCCCGACGTGCTGGACACCTGGTTTTCCTCGGCCCTCTGGCCCTTCTCCACCCTGGGCTGGCCGGACAAGACGGAGGACCTTGATTACTTCTACCCCACGGACGTGCTGGTGACGGGCTACGACATCATCTTCTTCTGGGTGGCCCGGATGATCTTCTCCGGCATGGAGCACATGAAAAAGGAGCCCTTCAAGACCGTCCTCATCCACGGCCTCATCCGGGACCCCCAGGGCAAGAAGATGTCCAAATCCGCCGGCAACGGCGTGGACCCCATCGAGATGATCGACCGCTTCGGCGCCGACGCCCTCAGGTTCAACATCATTACCGGCAACTCCCCCGGAAACGACATGCGTTTCTACGTGGAGCGGTGCGAGGCCATGCGCAACTTCGCCAACAAGATTTGGAACGCCAGCCGGTTTGTGATGATGAATCTGACGGTGGAGGACAAGACCCTCCCCGAGAAGCTGGAGCTGCCCGACAAGTGGGTGCTCTCCAAGCTCAATACCCTCATCCGGGAGGTCAACGACAACTTCGACCGCTTCGAGCTGGGCATCGCCGCCCAGAAGATCTACGACTTCATCTGGGACACCTTCTGCGACTGGTATATCGAGCTCTCCAAGCCCCGGCTCGCCCAGGGGGACGGGGACGCCCAGAGGGTGCTGCTCTACGTCCTCACGGACATTTTGAAGCTCCTGCACCCCTTTATGCCCTTTATTACCGAGGAGATCTACCAGGCGCTGCCCCACGAAAGGCCCGCCCTCATCATCGAGGACTTCCCGGAGTACAGCGAGAAGCTGGACTTCTCCCGTGACGAGGCGGACTTTGAGAAGGTCATCGACGCCGTGGGCGCCATCCGCTCCCAGAGGAGCGCCATGAACGTGCCCCCCTCCAGACGCGCCAGGGTCATTATCTCCACCGTCACCCCCGAGCCCTTCCGGGCCGGCGCGCCGTATATCATGCGCCTGGCCTCCGCCTCCTCCGTGGAGGTCATAGGCATGGGCGAGGCGGGCTCCGACGCCGATATGGAGGCAAAGGGCATGGTCACCGTCGTCACCCACTCCGCCCGGGTGTTCCTGCCCCTTGCCGAGCTTGTGGACATCGCCGCCGAGCGGGATCGCATCGAAAAGGAGCTCAAAAAGAACCGGGGCTTCCTGGAGGGCCAGATGAAGAAGCTCTCCAACGAGGCCTTCGTCTCCCGGGCCCCGGAAAATGTGGTGGCCGCGGAGCGGGAGAAGGCGGAAAAGCTCCGGGCACTGATAGAAAATCTGGAAAAATCCCTGGCGGACCTCGGTTGAGACACGCTTCGGCAAATTTCGTATAACAAATACTGTAAAATAACCCGTGTACAAGCCTGTACACGGGTTATTTTTGCATTGGAAGTGAGAAAACGTGAAATTGACCTCAAATTTCGCCGGGGGGCGGCTGACGGTGGAGGTATCGGGGGAGCTGGACCACCACGGGGCGGGGGAGCTGATGGCGAAGCTCACGGAGCGGCTGGAGTCGGACCTGCCGCGGGAGTGCGTGCTGGACCTCCGGGAGCTGAAATTCATGGATTCCTCCGGCATCGCCGTCATGATGCGCGTGACCAAGCGCATGAGGGCCCTGGGCGGGCGCCTCCGGGTGGAGAACGTCCGGGAGCAGCCGCGCCGCGTCATAGAGGCCTCCGGCATCGGCAAAATCATCGAGATCGACGGATAAAGGAGCGTACATATGAATGAGATCAACACAGTGAGCCTGGACTTTCCGTCCCGGTCCGTGAACGAGGCCTTCGCCCGGGGCGCCGCGGCGTGCTTCGCCGCGCAGCTCGACATGACCATGACGGAGCTGGGGGACATCAAGACCGCGGTCAGCGAGGCGGTGACGAACTGCACCGTACACGCCTACCCCGACAGCATCGGGACGATACATATGCGCCTGCGTATCCTGGAGGGGAACGTCCTGGAGATTCAGGTGAAGGACAAGGGCCGGGGCATCGAGGACGTGGAGCGGGCCCGGGAGCCGCTTTTCACCACCGGCGGGGAGGAGCGCAGCGGCATGGGCTTCACCATCATGGAGAGCTTCATGGACAGCGTGAAGGTCCGTTCCCGCCCCGGGGCCGGCACCACCGTCACCATGCGCAGGCGTGTGGGCCGAAGGCCCGCCGGCAGATGACGGCGGAGGGCCGCGCGGCGCTGGAGGCGGCCCGCGCCGGGGACAGCCTGGCCATGGAGGAGGTGGTCCGGGCCAACTCCGGGCTTATCTGGAGCGTCGCGCGGCGGTTTTTCGGCAGGGGAGTGGAGCCGGACGACCTCTACCAGCTCGGGTGTCTGGGCTTTTTGAAGGCCGTCCGGGGCTTTGACGACGCCTTCGGGACACAGTTCTCCACCTACGCCGTGCCCAAGATCGCCGGGGAGATCCGGCGGTTCTTGCGGGACGACGGGGCGGTGAAGGTCAGCCGCGGCATAAAGGAGCGGGCCCAGGCCGTCCGGGCCGCCCGGGCGCGCCTCACCCAGAGCCTGGGCCGGGAGCCGGCGCTTTCGGAGCTCTCCCGGGAGACGGGCCTCTCCCCGGAGGACATCGCCTCCTGCGAGCTGGCCACCGCGCCCTCCGAGTCCCTCCAGCGCCAGACGGGGGAGGAGGGCTTCACCTTGGAGCAGATACTCACCGACGACACGGGGGAGGAGACTCTGGTGGAGCGCGTGGCCCTCCGGGAGGCCATCGCGGCCCTGCCGGAGCGGGAGCGGGAGGTCATCGTCCTGCGGTACTACCGGTGCCTCACCCAATCCGTGACGGCCCGGATACTGGGCGTGTCCCAGGTCCAGATCTCCCGGATAGAAAAGCGCGCCATGGAGGCCCTGCGCGCGGCGCTGAGGTGACGGCGCTGTGCGCTTTGGCGGCGCGGGGCCCGGCCGGAGTGCGCCAAAATGTTCAAGATGTAGAATAATAAATAAGGTATTGCAATTCCGGGGGAAAGTGCTAAAATCACACCTGCGGCCCGACGAGGGGCCGCGTTATCCGGTGAATTGAAAGAGGCGCGACTCCCCATGGAAAAGACAAAAGGCATACGGTCCGATATGCTCCAGGGCACGATCTGGGATAAGCTCGTCCTCTTCGCCCTGCCTCTGGCGGCGACGGGGATACTCCAGCAGCTCTTCAACGCCGCGGACGTGGCCGTGGTGGGCCAGTTCGTGGGCAACGCGGCCCAGGCCGCCGTGGGCAGCAACGGGCCCATCATAAACCTGCTTGTCAATCTCTTCGTCGGCGTGTCCCTGGGCTCCAATGTGGTGATCTCCCAGTCCATCGGCGCCGGAGACGGCGAGGGCGTCCGCAGGGCGGTGCACACCTCCATCGTCTTTTCCGTTTTGGGCGGCGTGGTGCTGGCGGTTTTGGGCCAGGTCATCGCCGCGCCCGTCGTCTCCGCCATGGGCGTGCCGGAGGATGTCTATGACATGGCGGTGCTGTACCTGCGCATCTACATGGCGGGGATGCCCGTGATACTCCTTTACAATTTCGAGTCCGCCATCTACAGGGCCCGGGGCGACACAAAGACGCCGCTTCTCATCCTGCTCCTCTCCGGAGCCATTAACGTGGCGCTGAACATCCTCTTCGTGGCGGGCCTCCACATGACGGTGGACGGCGTGGCTATCGCCACGGTGGTGTCGAACCTTGTGAGCTCCGCGGTGCTGCTGTGGCTGCTGATGCGCGCGAAGGACCTGACGCGGGTGGAGCCGAAGGCGCTGCGCGTGGATATGAAGACCCTCCGGCGCATGATGCGCGTCGGCATCCCCGCCGGGGTACAGGGCATGGTCTTTTCCCTGGCCAACATCTGCATCCAGTCGGCGGTGAACTCCCTGGACACCGTGGTGATGGCGGCCTCCTCCGCCTCGGGGTATCTGGAGATGTTCACCTACAACGTCCTGAGCTCCTTCGGCCAGGCGTGTACCACCTTCGTGGGCCAGAATTGCGGCGCAGGGGACCTGAAGCGCTGCCACCGGGGCCTCTGGGTGACCTTCGTCACGGGCTACTCCGTCTTTACCCTGGCGGCGGTGTTCCAGCTCGTGTTCGCCCGGCCCCTGCTGCGGGTCTTCAACCCGGACCCCGCCGTCATCGCCTACGGCCTGGTGCGGGTGCGGTACATGGTGCTGGCCCACATTTTCTCCCTGGCGGTGGAGGTGCTGTCCGGGTATCTCCGGGGCTTCGGAATGAGCCTTGCCCCGGCGCTTTGCGCCCTCGTCTTTATCTGCGGCATCCGCATCGTCTGGGTCTACGTCATCTTCCCCCGGGACCCCACCTTCGGGAACCTGATGATTTCTTACCCCGTCAGCCTCTCCGTCACCGCGGCCATCATCGCCGGCGTCACGGTGTTTATGCGCAAAAAAATCGACGCCCACTCCCGCCCCCAGCCGGATTGACGCCGCGCGCCGAAATATGACGGATATTGACAAAATAGAACGGTGACATTATAATGAAATCGGAGACTCGCCGTTCCGATTACGGTCCGGTTAAAAAGACGGTGCCTGACATCCCGCGGATGGGGTCCCCGCAAAATCCTTGATTTTGTGGGGGAAGGAGGAGCGAACTCAGCAAGTGAGCCTTCGCGCTTGCGCGGAGGCGAGGATTGCGAGTTCAGCGACGACGCGGGGAGGCGTGTATCAAGCTCTCGCGGGAAATACCGCGAAAGGATGGTACATATCACTTTGATAGTGTTGGAAATCCTTGGCGCCGTAGGCGCCGTGGCCAGCATCATTTCCTTAGTGCTGTATTTGCGCGACAGGAAAAAGAAGTGAGCCGTCTGCTACTGACAGACGGCTCACGCTGTGGGTTTGGGGCTGTCACCCCGGCTCATGGCTTGTAGTATGTAAGTTTGTGGCACCGTTAAAGAGTCTCCACCCTTTTATTATACCCCACAACGCTCAAAAGTCAATAGTTTCTGCACAATAAAAGTGAGCCGTCTGCTGCGAACAGACGGCTCACCGTGGGTTTGGGGCTGCAACCCCGGCTCACATGGTGAAATGTTGAAATAGTGGCACCGTTAAAGAGTCTCCACCCTTTTATTATACCCCACAACATCCGAAAGTCAATAGTTTTTGTAGCATAAACGCCGGCCGAAAAATTATTACAAAAGATGCATCTTTTGGCGGATGGGGCGGGGATGGGGCGGAAAAAGGGGGCGGGAGGTGGAAAAACAGCAATTTTTTCACTTTAGTACGCGACAATACAGCAATTTGCTGTAGAATTTGCAACAAAATGGTGAAAAGTTGCATCGTGATTTGGTAACAAACGCCCAAAATATTGGGCTTGCTTTCGCGGGCGGCGTGTGCTATAATACTTTAACATAAACGGCAAATGTGTAGGGGTGTGCTGTCACCCGCCATGCAGGAAACGAAATTTATTCCTGCATTTTTGAATTTCAGGCCGTTTGATTTACATAATATCCTTTGAATTTAGCCATCCCCGGTTTGCCTTTGGACGCGCAGGGGTGTCGCAAACGGACCGGGAGACTAAAGATACAAACATGTAATTTTTGTAAGGAGGAAAACACATGAAAAAGCTTATAGCATTGTTGCTGTGCCTGGTCATGGTGCTCAGCCTTGCTGCCTGCGGCGGCAACGGCGATACCAATCAGCCCGGCGGCGACCAGCCTGGCACCGGTGACCAGCCCGGCACCGGCGATCAGCCCGGCACCGGCGATCAGCCCAGCACCGGCGATCAGCCCAGCACCGGCGATCAGCCCAGCACCGGCGATCAGCCCAGCACCCCCGAGGTGCCTGAGGATACCGGCAGGTATGTCTACAAGACATCCATGTCCAGCATGCCCGCCAACTGGAATCCCCACACCTATCAGGATGCCGACAACGCCGTCCCCCTGGACTACATCACCGACAGCCTCTACACCATGGTCTTCAACGATGAGCTCCACCCGAAGGAGGGCTTCGAGCCTTTCGAGGGGTATGTGATCATCCCCGCCATGGCCGCCGAGATGCCTGTTGACGTGACCGAGTCCGTCAAGGCCGAGCACCCCGAGTTTGGCATTCCCGACAGCGCCACCTCCAGCTACGCCTGGTCCGTGAAGCTCCGCGACGATCTGAAGTTCGACGATGGCACCCCCATCACCGCTCAGACCTTCGTTGACTCCTTCATGCGCCTGCTGAACCCCGAGGCCGCCAACTACCGCGCCGCCGACTACTATGAGGGCTCCTACGCCATTGCCAACGCCAAGGAGTACGCCCTCTCCGGCCAGCCCACCCTGACGTCCTTTGCCGCCATGGGCACCACCTATGACGAGTACATCGCGGGCGGCGGCGACGCCTCCAAGGTCGCCGTTGATATGGCCAACTTCTGGGCTGTCACCGGCCCCGACGGCATCCACGGCTTCGGCTACATCACCGACGACACCATGGTCCGTGACCCCGCCGTTGCCGAGGGCGAGGATGAGGCCTATGTCTCCGCTAAATACCTGTGGGACAACTACCTTGGGCCCAACGGCGCGTATGCCGGCACCGGCTACGACACCGCTTACGCCGGCATCATCGAGGTCCCCTATGAGGCGGGCTATGATTATTCCAACGTCGGCCTCTATGTCTCCGGCGACAACGAGCTGACCTTCGTGTTCCGCAACGCCATGGAGGGCTTCTTCCTGACCACCTATGCCATGAGCACCCAGTATCTGGTGAACCCCGCTCTCTATGACTCCTGCCTCACCACCACCGAGACTCCGGGCGGCGTCGCGTACAGCAGCACCTTCTGCACCAGCGTTGACACCTCCTATTCTTACGGCCCCTACAAGGTCAGCGATTTCCAGACCGACAAGCAGATGCACTTCGTGAAGAACGACAACTGGTACGGCTGGAACTATGATGGTTACAATTACGTCCACCCTGAGGACGGCGAAACCTATCATATGTATCAGACCACCGAGATCGACATCCAGAACGTGTCCGAGGCCGCTACCTCCAAGCAGATGTTCTTCGCCGGCCAGCTCATGACCTACGGCCTGCAGGCTGACGACTACGATCAGTACCTGAACTCCAGCTACACCTACCGCACCCCCGCCGAGACTGTTTACTTCTTCCTGTTCAACGGTTATGAGAGGGCCATTGAGAACCGCGAGGCCGCCGAGGACTTCGATCAGACCACGACCGACATTGAGATGCAGCTCGTGGAGTCTTTCCGCCGCGCCGTTGCCGTCTCCATCGACCGCAACCTGATGGCTCAGACCGTCTCCCCGGCCCGTTCCGGCGGCTTCGCCCTCCTGGGCAACCTCTACATCTACGATCCCGACAACATCCTCTATTACCGTGACACCGATCAGGCCAAGCAGGTCCTGGTGGACTTCTACTCCATGGATCTGGCCGACTACAACAACGACCTTGACGCCGCCGTGGCCGCCATCACCGGTTACGACCCCGAAACCGCCAAGGTGCTGTTTGACCAGGCTTTCCAGGAGGGCCTCGAGAAGGGCTACATCACCGATAACGACAACGACGGCATCTCCGACCAGACCGTCACCATGTCCTACGCCATGTCCGGCGAGGTCAGCGACTTCTTCGAGAAGACCTTCGAGTTCCTGAACACCTCCGTGAACAAGGCCGCCGAGGGCACCGGCTTTGAGGGCAAGTTCCAGATCGTTCCCTCCGCCCCCCGCGGCTCCACCGGCTGGGCCGATTACGTCCGTAACGGCCAGGACGACACCCAGATGGCCGGCTGGTCCGGCTCCGTGGTCGATCCTTTCGGCATCACCGAGAGCTCCTGGACCAACTCCGCGTCCGCTTACTGGGGCCGCTGGTTTGACGCCAGCGCCGATATGATGACCATCAACATCGAGGGCAAGGACATCACCATGTCCATGCGCCAGTGGGCTCAGTGCCTGAACGGCACCATGGTCACTGTTGACGGCGTCGATTACAACTTCGGCTACCTCCAGACCGACACCGAGAACCGCCTGACCATCCTGGCCGCCATCGAGAAGGAGCTCCTGCTCCAGTACCTGTTCTTCCCCGTCATGGAGAACGGCGGCGTGTCCATGCTGAGCCAGCAGGTCTACTATGTCGTTGAGGAATACAACGCCATGATGGGCCGCGGCGGTATCGCCTACATGCGCTACAACTTCAATGAGGACGAGTGGGCCGAGTATGTCGCCTCTCAGGGCGGCGTCCTCAACTACGCCTGATCGAAATCAATTCCCCTTCCTGTGCAAAGACGGCGGGGGGCGGAAATCGCCCCCCGCCCGTGTTCTATTTTGGCTGTCACCTGGACCGCAATTTCGTTTATCATTTATATTTATATAATGTAAATGTAAGTAAGAGCGGAAATTGCGATTCGGATGAGAACCAAAAGAAACGGAGGGATCCCCAAAAATGTTCAAATACGCCTTGCAGAGGATCGTGTACATGTTCTTCGTGTTTATGATCATCACGGTCATGTGCTTCGTCCTCATCCGTATGCTGCCGCTGCCACAGCTCCCGCCGGAGGATGTGCATAGCCTGCAGATCCAAATGCGGCGTGAGCAACTGGGCTACAATAAGCCCTATCTTGTCCAGTTCTGGTACTTCATCAGGAACATCTTCACCAAATGGGACTGGGGCCTTTCCGAGACGCTGTACCCCGGACGCGAGGTCTGGTCCGTCTTTGTGGAAAAGCTCCCCGCCACCATGATCGTGAATCTCTACTCCATCCTATGGACCATACCCGTGGGCATCGCCTTGGGCATCTGGGCGGCGCTGAAGAAGAACACCTGGATCGACTACACCATTTCCACCCTCACCATGGTGGTCATTTCAGTGCCATCCTTCGTGTACGCCTTCCTTATCCAGTACATACTGTGCTATAAGCTCCAGTGGTTCCCGTTCCTCATGAAGGGCGGCACGGATTACTTCAGTTGGGCCATGTTCAAATCCATCGTCCCGCCGATTTTGGCGCTGAGCTTTGGCGTCATCGCCGGCTTCTGCCGCACGACCCGCGCGGAGCTTACGGAGGTCCTGACTTCCGAATTCATGCTCCTGGCGCGGACCAAGGGCCTGACCAAGACCCAGGCCACGGTGCGCCACGCCCTGCGCAACTGCTTTGTGGTCATCGTCCCCGGCATCTTCGGCGAGTTCATCGGCATCCTGGGCGGCTCCCTCATCATCGAGCGGATCTTCTCCATCCCCGGCGTGGGCGGACTTACGCTCAACGCCATCAACGGCCCCGACTACAACATCTTCATGCTGTCCACCTGCTTCTACACCGCCATCGGCCTTGCGGCGGGCTTAGTGGTTGACATCAGCTACGGCTTCATCGACCCGCGCATCCGCATGGGCTCCAAGAAATAAGGGGGAAGAAAAATGGAATACGAGAAAATACCCGCTGAGAAATTCCGCTTCGTGCAGGAAAACGAGAGAATCCACGACAAGGAGCTCCAGACCAAGGCCCGCGGCTTCTTCGCCGACGCCATGCTGCGCTTCAGGAAAAATAAGTCCTCCGTTATCGCCGCGTGGATCCTGCTCTTTTTGGTGCTCTACTCCATCTTTGTCCCCCTGCTCACCGGCTACACCGCCGACGACAAGGACCCCATGTACAACAACTTCCCTCCCTTTATCCCCTCCATCGCCGATAAGGGCTGGGGTATCCT
Organism: uncultured Oscillospiraceae bacterium; assembly: GCA_947632155.1. Lineage (GTDB taxonomy): Bacteria > Bacillota > Clostridia > Oscillospirales > Oscillospiraceae > RUG626. The sequence continues at coordinate 21,213 of CANROF010000021.1, read as the reverse complement.
GAACGGCTCCAAGATTCTTGACAGCCAGAACGACAGCTCCCTGGCCGTACTGAAGGGCACCGCCATCGAGACGGGCAAGGACCCCATCAACGAGATCGTCAAGGTCCACGAGACGCTGGTCAAGCGCCGCGGACAGTGGGTCCCCCAGTACAGCTACGACGTGGACGTCAACCGCTACTACGCTTTCGGCATCCAGTACCGCACCTTCAACGCCAACGACTATAAGCGGCTCCAGGAGTGGCAGAACGAGACGGGCATCCAGGTCATCTACCCCTATGTTGAGCCCGAGGACCTGCCGGCGGCCAAGGACAACCCGAAGATGTGGTTTGAGCTCAACAGGGACGGTACTCCCAAGCTGGACGACGATGGCAACTACATCCCCGTCTATTCCACCCATACGGAAAAGCAGGGCTTTGAGTACGATTCCATCCGCCTGCCCAACGACCCCGGCGACTGGGTATACTCCACCGCCAAGGCCGGCGCTGTCCAGTGCCGCATTCTCTATTACAATTACTACATCTACCTGAACGGCCACGAGCCCAGCTACCTCATGGGGACCAACGTCATGGGCATGGATATGTTCACCGCCATCGGACTTGGCGCCCGGTTCTCCCTGATCTTCGCCATCCTTGTCTCCGCCATCAACCTGTCCATCGGCGCCGTTTACGGCGCGGTCCAGGGCTACTACGGCGGCTGGGTCGATATGACGCTGGACCGTATCTGCGACGTCCTCTCCGGCGTGCCCTTCGTGGTGGTCACCACCCTCTTCCAGCTCCACCTGGCCCAGAAGGTGGGCGTGGTGCCGTCGTTCCTGTTCGCCTTCGTGCTGACGGGGTGGATCGGCATGGCCGCCCTGACCCGCCGCCAGTTCTACCGCTTCAAGAGCCAGGAGTTCATCCTGGCGGCCCGGACCCTGGGCGCCTCAGATAAGCGCCTCATGTTCAAGCACATCTTCCCCAACGGCATCGGCTCCATCATCACAAGCTGCGCCCTGACCATCCCCGGCGTGATTGGCTCCGAGACGAGTATGACCTACCTTGGCATCGTCAACCTCTCCGCCTTCGCCGGTACCACCATCGGCACCCTGCTCGCCCAGGGCAACGCCGCCGTCACCACCGCGCCCCACGCCATGCTGTGGCCCAGTATCTTCCTGGGACTTCTGATGATCTGCTTCAACCTCTTCGGCAACGGCCTCAGAGACGCCTTCAACCCGACCACAAGGGGGATAGATGACTGATGGAAAATAAATTACAGGTAAGGGACCTTCGAATCTCCTTCCGGACCTCCAACGGCAAGGTCCAGGCCGTCCGCGGCATCAACTTCGACCTGGCCCGCGGCGAGACGCTGGCCATCGTGGGCGAGTCCGGCTCCGGAAAGTCCGTCACCAGCCGCGCGATCCTGGGCATCCTGGCCGGAAACGCCATCGTGGAGTCCGGCGAGATCATCTACGACGGCCAGGACCTCTTAAAGATCTCCGAGGAGGACTTCCACAAGATTCGCGGCGACAAGATCGCCATGATCTTCCAGGACCCCATGTCCAGCCTCAACCCCATCGTCCGCATCGGCCGCCAGCTCACCGAGGCCATGCTCCTGAAAGGCAAAATAAGGCAGCGCGAGAGCCGGAAAAACTTCAACACCTACCTTTCCAACCTCTCCAACGCCATGGCCAAGTCCGCCACGGACGCCGCCGGCGCCGCCCGCGCCCCCGAGAGCTGCAAAAAGTTCGACAAATTCGAGTTCAAGCACATCGAGCTTGAGTCCGCCTACAACGCCGCCCACGAGGCCGCCCAGGAGGCCGCCGAGGACATCGACAAGCTGGTCTTTGAGTTAGAGAAGAACTCCGTGGGCAAGGACGCCGCCGACCGCCTGGGCGACATCATCCGCCAGTCCCGGGAGTCCGTCAACCAGTACGTGGTCCCCGTGGAGAAGAAGGACCAGATCCAGTCCCTCACCGGCAAGGTCAAGGGGGATTTCCGCCGCAAGGACTACAAGGCCGTGGTGGAGGACCTGCGCGCCATCCGGGCCATCCTGGGCGACGCCATCGGCAAGCCCGTGCCCAACTTCTTCCGCATGGGCTACTACCTGACGTACTCCGACAAGCCCCTGCCGGACATGCCCTTGGACGAGCTCAACGCCTATCTGCGCAAGTACCTGGACGACAACTTCATGCTGGATTTCATCCGTGACGCCGAGCGCGGCCTTAAATACTCCGCCGGCGAGAGCCGCAAGGCCATGGAGGAGGCCATCGACGCGCTGAAGAAGGCGCTGCCCGTCTACGCCCGGGAGAAACTTGACAAAAAGGAGTGCCACGATACGCTCAAGCGCCTCAACGAGGCGGTGGGCAGGACCATTGATAAGCTGGCCATCACCAAGGACAGCCTGAGCTACACCTTCCCCTCCAGCATGAAGAGCGAGATCGACAACTACTTCCACGGCGTCAAGGCCAACGTGAAGGTCATGCGCAAGTATAACCGGGAGAAGCGCAAGTATGACGCCATCGTGGCAAAGGGGAAGAAGCCCGGCTACGAGCTGGCCGACCCCGCCGTCACGGACCTTGAGCTCATAAAGGGCAACATCGCCCACCTTATAAACCGCCTTTGCGACCACTACAGCCAGGTCCTCGGGGACGCCGGCCAGCGCGACTACGACGCCGAGACGGTGGGCGTCATCGACTACCTCAAGGAAAGCGCCTCCGGCGTGGTGGCCAAGGTCACCCGCCAGATCGCCAAGCACCGGGCCATCAAGCTCATGGAGGAGGTGGGCATCGCGGAGCCCCACAAGCGCTACCGCCAGTACCCCTTCGAGTTCTCCGGCGGTATGCGTCAGCGCATCGTCATCGCCATAGCCCTGGCCGCCAACCCCGACATCCTCATCTGCGACGAGCCCACCACGGCCCTGGACGTCACCATCCAGTCCCAGATCCTCGAGCTCATCAACGAGCTCAAGGAGGAGCGCAAGCTCTCCGTCATCTTCATCACCCACGACCTGGGCGTCGTGGCCAATATGGCGGACAGGGTGGCCGTCATGTACGCCGGGAAGATCGTGGAGTACGGCACCAGCGAGGACATCTTCTATCACTCCGCCCACCCGTACACCTGGGCGCTGATGAGCTCCATGCCGGACCTGGACACCAACGAGAAGCTCAACGCCATCCCCGGCACGCCGCCCAACATGATCTATCCGCCCAAGGGCGACGCCTTCGCGGCCCGGAACCAGTACGCCATGGCCATCGACTTCGAGCGCCAGCCGCCCATGTTCAAGATCTCCGACACCCACTACGCCGCCACGTGGCTCCTGCACCCCGACGCGCCCAAGGTTGACCCGCCCAAGGCCGTCACCGACAGAATCGCCAGAATGAACGCAAGGAGGCAGAGCAAGCATGAGTGAACAGGAACCCCTGCTCCGTGTTGAGCACCTTTGCCAGTATTTCAAGGCCGGGAACTTTGTGACCAAGGCCGTTGACGACGTGAGCTTCGACATCAAAAAGGGCGAGGTCTTCGGCCTCGTGGGAGAGTCCGGCTGCGGCAAGACCACCACCGGGCGCTCCATCATCAAGCTCTACAACATCACCTCCGGCGATGTGTACTTCAAGGGCGTGCGAATCTGCGCCGGTACCCAGAAGCTCCGGGAGGAGCTGAAGGACTGCAAGGACCCCGCGAAGCAGGCCGAGCTCCGGGAGAAGATAAGCGCCGCGAAGAACGACCAGAAAAACTGCGACAAAATGTACTCCCAGAAGCTCCAGGAGGAAACCCGCGCCAAGTACGAGCCCCTTTTGGCCAAGGCCTCCGGCGAGGAGAGGACAAAGCTCCAGGCCGAGTATAAGGACGCCATGCGCAAGGCCAAAAATACGCGCCTCGTCACCCAGATCCAGATGATCTTCCAGGACCCCATCGCCTCCCTGGACCCCCGCATGACCGTCCGGGAGACGATCTCCGAGGGCCTGGTCATCCAGGGCGAGCGGGACAAGAAGGTCATTGACGAGAAGGTCTATGAGATGCTGGAGCTGGTGGGCCTGGTGCGGGAGCACGCCTCCCGGTATCCCCACGAGTTCTCCGGCGGCCAGCGGCAGCGCATCGGCGTGGCCCGGTCCATCATCATGAACCCGGAGCTCATCATCGCCGACGAGCCCGTCTCCGCGCTGGACGTGTCGGTGCAGGCCCAGGTCATCAACCTCCTGAACGACCTCCGGGAGAAGTTCGGCCTCACCATCCTCTTTATCGCCCACGACCTCTCCGTGGTCAAGTACTTCTCCGACCGCATCGGCGTCATGTACTTCGGTAAGATGGTGGAGCTGGCTGACTCCGACGAGCTCTTCGCCCACCCCCTGCACCCCTACACCCGGTCCCTGCTGTCCGCCATCCCGCTGCCCGACCCCATCTACGAAAAGGCCCGGAAGCGCATCACCTACAACCCCCTGGCCGAGCACGACTACAGCGTGGATAAGCCCAGCTTCCGCCAGGTCCGCCCCGGCCACTTCGTACAGTGCAACGAGGCGGAGTACCAGCGCATCATGGCCGAGCTTTCCGGAAAATGAAAGAGAAGCGCCAGGATTTCCTCATCTACCTCGCCGTGGGCGCCGTCATCGCCGCCGCGGTCTTCGCGCTGAACATGAGCCGGGCTTACCCGGTGACCAGGTGCGTTTGCGACGGGCTCTTCGTGGCGTCGGCGATGCTCCTGTGTCTGGGCGGCATCAAGGCCGTTCGCAACACCGGCGCCTTTGACGTCATGGGCTACGGGGCCAAGACTACGGTGGAGACGTTCCTGCCTTTCCTCAAACGGTCCGGCGAGAAGGAGGACATCCACCAGTACAAGGAGCGCAAGGCCGCCGAGCGCCGCGGCTCCGCCACCATGCTCCTGGCCGGCGCAGCTTACCTCGCGGCCTCCCTGATCGCCCTCGCCGTCTATTACGCGGCGGAATGAAAATGTAACGCGCATGAGAAAAGAGCGAAAATAATCCCGGCCCCGCGCCATAAGGCGCGGGGCCGGGATAGCCTGTCGGAAAAGCCCTGTCGGGCTTTTCCGACAGGGGGGAACGTGCGGGAAATTTTCACTGAATTTTGCGAAATTCAGCGAAAATTTCCCTGCTGTCGCCCTGCGCGCGCCCCACAGGGGCACACTTGGGCGACAAAAGGGATTTTTTCCAAGGCACATGTCCTTGGAAAAAATATTGAATTTGAGTTTTTTGACAACCTGTCCCGGCCCCGCGCCATAAGGCGCGGGGCCGGGATTTATATATGTTTTTGGAAATAATACGAATATTCATTTAAAATGAGACACCGAGCGGCGGCGACGCGAAAAAGACCGTCTTTCTTAATTGGATATTCGTATTAGTATTAGCGCTTCTCCCCCTCGCCGGAGGGCGGGGCGGGGGAGAGGGAGGAGGCTTTTTTCCAGAAGGGGATGAACATGAGCATCCCCGCCAGCATGGCGCCGCAGTCGGCGATGGGCGTGGCCCAGGCGATGGCGTCCACGCCCCGCCAGGCGTTGAGGAGGAACATGAAGGGCACGTCAAGGCCGCCCTTCCGGAGCATGGAGAGCGCCAGGGGCTTGCCCTTTTGTCCCACGGACTGAAACAGGGAGATGATCACCGTGGTGACGGCGGTAAAGGGCCCGGTTATGCAGATGATGCGCTGGAACATGCTGCCGTAGCGGACGGTGTCGGCGTCGTTGATGAAGGCCCGCACCAGGGGATTGGCGCAGGTGAAGAGCAGTACCGCTCCCACGGTGGTGACGGCCAGGCTCAGTAGAAGCGTCACCCGGATGGCGTCCTTCATGCGCCGGACGTTCCTGGCGGAGTAGTTGTAGCCGATGAGGGGTATGACGCCCTGGGAGAGGCCGTTGGCAATGGCGAAGGCCAGCATGTCGATTTTTTTCGCGATGCCGATGCCCGCCACCGCGGCGTTGGAGCAGCCGGCCAGGAGCTTGTTCAGGGTGATGTTGGAGAAGATTCCCATCAAATTCATGACGGAGCTGGGGAGCCCCACCAGCAGGACCTCCTTGGGGATCCCGTCCGAGACGGACCAGAAGCGGGGGTTTAACGTCAGGTGCAGGCTTTCGCGTTTTACCGCGATGAGGACGATGAAATAGAGAAGCGCCATGGAATTCGACACCATGGTGGCAATGGCGGCGCCGGCGATCTCCAGGCGGAGGCCGAAGATGAACACCGGGTCCAGAACGATATTCAGCGCCCCGCCCAGGGCCACGCCGAAACTGGCCTGGCCCGAGAAGCCCTCCGCCCGCACCAGATGCGCCAGGGCGGCGTTTAAAACGGTGGGCACGGCCCCCACCGTCAGCGTCCAGAAGAGGTAGCTTTCGCAGTAGCCGTAGGTGTCGGCGTCGGCCCCCACCAGGGGCAGGAGCGTCCTCCGGAAGGCCAGGATGAAAAGCCCGTAGACCAGCGCCGCGGCCGCCGAGGTCCATACGCAGAAGGCCGAGGTCCTCCGGGCCCGGCCGCCGTCCCCCACGCCCAGGCTCCGGGAGACGAGGCTCGCCCCGCCGATGCCGAATAAGTTGGCAAGGCCCGTGGTCAGCAAAAAGAGCGGCAGCGACAGCGACGCCGCCGCCACCTGGTCCGGGTCCCCGAGCTGTCCGATGAAAAAGGTGTCCGCCATGTTGTAGATGACGGTGATGATCTGGCTTATGACCGTGGGCACCACCAGGGACAGCACGGCCCGGGTCACAGGCGCTCTCTCAAAGAGCTCCGTCTTGTCGGTGGTCATTTCCGCGTCTCCGCCTCCTCGCTTTCCAAAAGCAGAATAAAGCCCCGGACGGCCAGGGCGTAGCTCTCCGATACCTCCACGGGGAAGTGCCGGAAGCACCCCGCCTCCTCCTGGGAGAGAAAGCCGTGCATGATGCTCCTGAGCACGCGCTGGAGGTGCATTTTCCGGTCCTCGCCCAGCGCGTACCCGGAGAGCGCCGCCATAATGGGCTCCACGATGTCCCCGGCGGCGGCCTGGAGGGCGTCGTTTTTCACCATGGGCAGGCTGAGAATGACCCTGTACAGCTCCGGACGCTCCTTTCCGAAGCGGTAGTACGCCTCCGCCAGCGCCGTGACCGCCCCGCCCCGGGCCTTTCCCCCGATGGCGGCGGTCTGGGCGCGCCTGAGCTCCGCGATGGCGTAAAAGGCTATCTGTGTGCGGAGCTCGTCCATGCTTTTGATGTGGTTATAAAGCGACGCGGCCCGAATGCGCAGCCGCGCCGCCAGCTCCCGGGCCGACAGCGCCTGAAGGCCCCGCTCCTCAATGAGCCCAATGGCCTCCCGGACCACGCCGTCCCGTGTCAACCCCTTACCTGCCATCCCGCGCCTCCTTGACTAACAGCGTTAGTTTTATTATATACCCCCTCCGCCGTCCTGTCAAGCGCCCGGAAGGCGAAAAGCAGGGCGGGTTTATTTACAATTTTTTTAAAAAATTAATGATTTATTTCGATATATGTGCTATATTGTAGGAGAGCAAAGCCAGGGAAAGGAAGAACAGGGCATGAGCAGAGTTATCGGGATAGACCTTGGCACCACAAATAGCTGCGTTTCCGTGGTGGAGGCGGGGAGGCCCGTCATTATCCCCAACGAAAACGGCGGCCGCACCACGCCCAGCGTCGTCTCCTTCACGAGAGAGGGGGAGCGGCTGGTGGGGGACGCGGCCCTGAGGCAGGCCGTGGTCAATTCCGCGCGGACCGTGCGCTCGGTGAAGCGCCGGATGGGCACGGACTGGCGCTTTTCGGTGGACGGCAGGTCCTGGTCGCCCCAGGAGATCAGCGCCATGATACTCCAAAAGCTCAAAAAGGACGCCGAGAGCTTCCTGGGCGGGCCGGTGACGGAGGCCGTGATCACGGTCCCGGCCTATTTCAACGACATCCAGCGCCAGGCCACAAAGGACGCCGGGCGCATCGCGGGCCTGAACGTTCTGCGGATCATCAACGAGCCCACCAGCGCGGCGCTGGCCTACGGCCTTGACAACGGCGCCCAGCAAAAGGTCATGGTCTTTGACCTGGGCGGCGGGACCTTCGACGTCTCCGTCATCGAGATCGGCGGCGGCGTCATCGAGGTCCTGGCCACAAACGGCGATAACCACCTGGGCGGGGACGACTTTGACGAGGTGGTGACCGGGGAGCTGTGCGCCCTCATAAGGTCCCAGCACCGCTTCGACCCACGGCGGGACCCGGCGGCGCTCCAGCGGGTCCGGGACGCCGCAGAGCAGGCGAAAAAGGAGCTCTCCACCTCCGAGAGGGCGTATATCTCTCTGCCGTATCTGACGGCCGTCCGGGGGGAGCCGGTGAATTTCGAGCACACGCTGACCCGGACCCGATTCAACGAGCTCACACGGCATCTCATAGAGCGCACGGCGGGTCCGGTGCGAAACGCCCTGGCGGACGCGGGAATCTCGGCCTCCCAGCTCGGGCGTGTGATCCTGGTGGGCGGCTCCACCCGCATCCCGGCGGTGCAGGACATGGTCCGGGAGCTCACGGGCAGGGAGCCCTCCAAGAGCATAAACCCCGACGAGTGCGTGGCCCAGGGCGCGGCGGCCCAGGGGGCCAATCTCTCCGGCGGGGCGCTGACGCTCTCCGGCGGCGCCGCCGCGAGGCCCGGGGGAGGCAGCGGGCTTTTGCTTCTGGACGTGACGCCGCTGAGCCTTTCCGTGGAGACGGTGGGCGGCGTGGCCACGCGGCTGGTGGAGCGCAACTCCACCCTGCCGGTACACTATTCGAAGATATTTTCCACAGCCGCGCCGTATCAGTCGGACGTGGAGATAAACGTCCTCCAGGGCGAGCGGCCCATGGCGCGGGACAACAAGTCCATCGGCAGATTCCGCCTGGGCGGCATCCGCCGGGCCCCCGCCGGGGTGCCGCAGATCGAGGTGACCTTCGATATAGACGCCAACGGCATCCTCAAGGTCACCGCCCGGGACCTGGATACCCGCCAGGAGCAGTCCATCACCATCTCGGGCTCCGAGCGGATGTCGGAGTCGGAGATCGACGCCGCCATCCGGGACGCCCAGCGCTACGCCGCCCAGGACGGGACGCGCCGGAGCCTCCTGGAGGCCAACGGAGAGGCGGAGCGGGCGCTTTCGGAGGCCAGGAGGATACTGGAAAAGGGCAAACGGAAGCTCTCAAGGGAGGACAAAAAGGCGCTGAAGGCGGATATTTCCGCCCTCGAAAAGCTCATGGCCTCCGAAAAGCCCGACAGGATGGGGGAGAGCGACATCATGAGGATAAGGGAGGCCGCCCGGCGCCTCAACGATACGGCGGGGCGCTGCGCGCCGATGGCGGAGTGATAAAATGAACAACGCGGCAAAGAAAGCGATAAAAAAGAGACTTACAAAAAAAGACGTCCTGACCATACCCAACGCCATGAGCCTGGTGCGGCTGCTGCTCATCCCCGCTGTCGTCTGGCTCTACGTGGTGAGGGGGGACTACGTCCTGTCCGCGGCGCTGGTGGTGGCATCGGGGATAACGGACGTGCTGGACGGCTTCGTGGCCCGGCGGTTCAACATGGTGTCGGACCTGGGGAAATTCCTGGACCCCGTGGCGGACAAGCTGACCCAGGGGACGGTGATGCTGTGCCTGTGCCTGCGCTACGCCAGGCTCCGGCCGGTGCTGTTCGTATTCGCGGTCAAGGAGATCCTGATACTCATCCTGGCGTGGCTGACGCTGCGCTACACCGACACGGTGAACTCCGCCCGCTGGTACGGCAAGGCCGCCACGGTCATATTGGAGTGCAGTATGCTCCTGCTTTTGCTGTTCCCCAATATCCCGGCTCCCGCCGTGGACGTCATATGCGGCGTGTGCCTCTTCGCGGTGCTGGCGGCGCTGGTGCTCTATACCCACTTTTTCATGAAGGCCCTGCACGGCGTGGCCCACAGGCTTTTGGAGGGCAAGTGGGCGCGCTGGATCGCCATAGCGCTGGCGGCGCTGCTCTGGGGCGCGGTGATACTGGTGTTCTTCCTCAACCGCGACGCCTTCACCGTGGACAACATCATTAACGGCTCGCCGGAGAACATGGTGCTCTCGGCGCTTATGATGCTCTCGCTCTTCGCCCTGAAGAGCATCAGCATCGTTCTCTACTCGGGGATCCTCTACATCACCAGCGGCATCCTCTTCCCGCTGCCCATGGCGATAGCCGTCAACATCCTGGGCACCGCCGTGATGCTCACCATACCGTTCTTTCTGGGCAGGCTCATGGGCAAGCGGGCCCTCACGCACATCCACGAAAAATACCCCAAGGCCGCGTTTTTAAGCGAATTCAAGGGCGGCGGGGATTTCATGTTCTCCTTCGCCGTACACATCATAAACCTCCTGCCCACGGACCTGGTGAGCATCTACATGGGCGCGGCGGGGCTCCGCTACGCGCCGTATCTCGCCGGCGGGACGCTGGGGCTTTTGGTGACGGCGGTGCTCTTCCCGATTACGGGCATGAGCATCACGCGGCCGTCCTCGCCGGAATTCATCGTCTCCGTGGCGCTGGAGATACTGGTGACCCTCGTCTCCGTGCTGGTCTTCCGGTACGTCCGGCGCCGCAGGGAAAAGCGCCAGTCCGCGCAGGGCGGCGGACAGTGAGGCATTTTTTTAAAGGACCCATGAGCGCGCAGAAAGGGGCGATACCATGCCGTTTCGAATCATTCGCGGGGACATCACAAAAATCCGTGCCGACGCGGTGGTGAACACGGCCAATCCCGAGCCCACGGTGGGGGCGGGGACGGACACCGCCATCTATAACGCCGCGGGGCGCGAAAAGCTCCTGGCGGCGCGGCGCGGGATCGGCCCCATCCCCCGGGGCGCGGCGGCGGCCACGCCGGCTTTCGCCCTCCCCGCAAAATACATCATCCACACCGTGGGGCCGGTCTGGGTGGACGGGAGACACGGCGAGCGGGAGATACTGCGCTCCTGCTACGAAAGCTCCCTTGCGCTGGCGGAGAAGCTTGGGTGCGAAAGCGCGGCCTTTCCCCTTATCGCCGCCGGCTCCTACGGCTTCCCCAAGGACGAGGCCCTGTCCGCGGCGCTTTCGGAGATCGGCAAATTCCTCCTCAGCCACGACATGGAGGTGACCCTGGCGGTCTTTGACCGGGGTGCCTTTGAGCTCTCGGGGACGATGTTCTCCGGCATCCGGGAGTTTATCGACCAGAACATGGTGGAGAGGATGGAGGCGGCGGAGTACGCCGGCCCCCGGAGAATCAGGGAAAACAGGGCCCTCGCGGGCACGGCGCTTTTCCCGCCGGAGAAGGACCTGGAAAGCGCCCTGCGCTCCGGGGAGGACACCTTTCAGCAAAGGCTCCTGAGACTCATTGACCGGCGGGGCCTGGACGACGTGACGGTGTACAAGCGGGCGAATGTGGACAGGAAGGTCTTTTCAAAGCTGCGCTGCAACCCGGACTACCGGCCCAGCAAGGGCACGGCGCTGTCCTTCGCCATGGCGCTCAGACTCGATATGCCGGAAACCGAGGACCTGCTCGCCCGGGCGGGCATGGCCCTCTCGCCCAGCAGCAAATTTGACCTCATAGTCGCCTACTTCATCACCAACAAAAATTACGACATCTTCGAGCTCAACGCGGCCCTTTTCAAGTACTGCGACACGTGCCTTTGACGCTTGATGTCCAAAGAAATAAACGCGGCTTCGGCCGCGTTTTTTATTAATGCAATTTCCAGTATAATTTTTACAGCACGCTAAAGATGTACCTATATATTGCATCAAAGTGCCTGAAAATAATCTTTACAGGAGGCAAAATATGTGATATAGTTACAAAAAGCGATGAAATATGAAAAGGAGGATCGTATGGAGATAAGTGAAATATTGGCAAAGGTGGACCACACGCTCCTGGCCCAGGGGGCGACGTGGGAGCAGATCCGGGGCGTCTGTGACGACGGGATGAAATACCGCACGGCCTCGGTGTGCATCCCGGCCAGCTTCGTCCGCGGGGCGAAGGAGTACGTGGGGGACAGGCTGGCGGTGTGCACCGTCATCGGCTTTCCCAACGGCTACTCCACCACGGCGGTGAAGGTGTACGAGACGGCCGACGCCGTGAAAAACGGCGCGGACGAGATCGACATGGTCATCAACATCGGCTGGGTCAAGGACAGGCGCTGGGACGACATCCTGGCGGAGATCCGCGCCGTCAAGGCAGCCTGCGGGGAGAGGGTCCTCAAGGTCATCATCGAGACGTGCCTTTTGACCAACGAGGAAAAGGTCAGGATGTGCAAGGTCGTCTCCGACTCCGGGGCCGACTACATCAAGACCTCCACGGGCTTTGCCGGGGGAGGGGCCACCCGGGAGGACGTGGCGCTCTTTGCCGCCAACGTGGCGCCCCACGTCAAGATCAAGGCCGCCGGGGGCATCAGCTCCCTGGAGGACGCGGAGGCGTTTATCCGGTTAGGTGCCTCGCGCCTCGGGACCAGCCGCATCGTGAAGATCGTCAAGAACACCGACACGGACAAGAGCGCCTACTGAGAGGGGGAGAGACAGTGGCAACACCGCACAACAGCGCAAAAAAGGGGGATTTCGCCAAGACCGTCCTGATGCCCGGCGACCCGCTGCGGGCAAAATTCATCGCCGAAAGCTTCCTTGAGGCTCCGGTCCTGGTCAACAACGTCCGGGGCGTCCAGGGGTACACCGGGACCTATAAGGGGACGCGCGTCTCCGTCATGGCCTCCGGCATGGGGATGCCCTCCATCGGCATCTACGCCTACGAGCTCTTTACGCAGTACGACGTGGAGAACATCATGCGCATCGGCTCCGCCGGGGCCATGAGCGAAAAGCTGAAGCTCCGGGACGTGGTGGCGGGGATGGGCGCCTGCACCAACTCCGGCTTTGCCCACCAGTACGGCCTTCCCGGCACCTTCGCGCCCATCGCCGACTACACATTTTTGGAAACCTGCGTGGGCGTGGCCCGGGAGCTGGGCGTCCACATGCCCGTGGGAAATCTTTTGAGCTCCGACGTCTTTTACGACGCCTCCGCCTCCACCATGAAGTGGGCGCGGATGGGCGTTCTCGCCACGGAGATGGAGGCCGCGGCCCTCTATATGACCGCCGCCTACACGGGAAAACGGGCCCTGGCCATCTGCTCCATCTCCGACAGCCTTGTGACCGGCGAGGAGCTGGACGCCGAGGCGCGGCAGAACACCTTCACCACCATGATGAAGATAGCCCTGGAAACCGCTGTCAGGATGGAGACTATCGGCTGACCGTCAAAATTCGCTGTCCACGGTCAGGGACCTGACCGAAAACATAATAAAATGAAAAAGGAAGGTACACACATGAAAAAGATCACTGCTATCATTCTGGCGCTGGTCATGGCGCTGGCACTGGCGGCCTGCGGCGGAGGCGGCTCCGGCAGCTCCGGCGACGGGTACAAGGTGGCCATGATCACCGACTACGGCGACATCACCGACCAGTCCTTCAACCAGACTACCTGGGAGGCCGTTCAGCAGTTCGGCAAGGACAACAACATTGAAACCAGGTACTACAAGCCCACCTCCAATGACACCGCCGGCCGCGTGGCCCAGGTGGAGCTGGCCATCGCCGACGGCTACAACGTCATCGTGATGCCCGGCTACGCCTTCGGCGGGACACTCTTTGAGTGCGCCGCGGAGTATCCCAACGTGAAGTTCATCGCGCTCGACGTGGCCGCCGGGGACATCCTGGAGACTGCCGTCCCCGCCAAGGGGGAGACTTACACCTACAACCCCGACGACTATAAGCTCACCGACTACATGAACATGGACAACGTCTACTGCGCCATCTATCAGGAGGAGCTGTGCGGCTACATGGCCGGCTACGCCGCCGTGAAGCTGGGCTACACGAAGCTGGGATTCCTGGGCGGCATGGCCGTCCCCGCCGTCATGCGCTACGGCTACGGCTACGTCCAGGGCGCCAACGCCGCGGCCGCGGAAAAGGGCATCACGGTTGACATGAATTACATCTACGGCGGACAGTTCTCCGGCGACGCGGACATCACCGCCGTCATGGACACCTGGTATCAGGGCGGCACCCAGATCGTCTTCGCCTGCGGCGGCGGCATCTACACCTCCGCCGTGGACTCCGCCAAGAACGTCTCCGGCGCCAAGGTCATCGGCGTTGACGTGGACCAGCAGGCCGTCATCGCCGCCTACGCCGCCGGTGAGGGCGCCACCCAGGAGGCGATCGACGGGTACAAGTCCATGGTGGTGACCTCCGCCATGAAGGGCCTCCGTCCCACCACCATCAACACCCTGGTGGACGTCGTCGTCAACGGCAACTGGGCCAACTACGTGGGCAAGATCGACACCCTGGGGCTCGTCTCCGGCGACGACCCCACCGCCAACTATGTCCAGCTCGCCGGCTCCACCCAGTACGGCGACGGCTTCTCCGAGGCCGACTACAAGGCCCTGGTGAAGAGCCTCTATACCGGCGCCATCACCGTGAGCAATGACACCACCATCGCAAGCCCCGCGGACCTGGGCTGCTCCAGCGTCAACGTGAACTTCCAGGGCAACATCAAGGGCTGATCGCGAAAATCTTTCACACGCAATGACCGACCGCACGGGGGCGAGCGCCGCTCGTCCCCGGCTTTTTCAAAGCACGGACAAAAATAATAGATAAAGGAGGGAACGGAACTTGGACAATACACCCTACGCCATTGAGATGCTGAACATCACAAAGCGCTTTCCGGGCATCATCGCCAACGACAACGTGACGCTGAGGCTCCGGCGCGGCGAGATCCACGCGCTCCTTGGCGAAAACGGCGCCGGAAAGTCCACCCTTATGAGCGTCCTGTTCGGCCTATATAAGCCGGAGGAGGGCGTCATCAAAAAGGACGGGAAAGAGGTACAGATCCGCGACCCCAACGACGCCAACGACTTAGGGATCGGCATGGTACACCAGCACTTCAAGCTTGTTGAGTGCTTCACGGTCCTGGACAACATCATCCTGGGCGTGGAGCCCACGGACAAGGCGGGCTTCATAAGGAAAGAGGAGGCCCGGAAAAAGGTCATGGAGCTCTCGGAGCGCTACGGCCTCAAGGTGGACCCGGACGCCGTCATCGAGGACATCTCCGTGGGTATGCAGCAGCGCACCGAGATCCTGAAGATGCTCTACCGGGACAACGAGATCCTTATCTTCGACGAGCCCACTGCCGTTTTGACGCCCCAGGAGATTGAGGAGCTTCTGAAGATCATGAAGAACCTGGCCGCCGAGGGCAAGAGCATCCTCTTTATCTCCCACAAGCTCAACGAGATCATGTCCGTCGCCGACCGCTGCTCCATTTTGCGCAAGGGCAAGTACATCGGCACGGTGGACATCGCGAAAACCGACAAGGCGGAGCTCTCCCGCATGATGGTGGGCCGGGACGTGGAGTTCGTGGTCCACAAGGAGCCGGCAAAGCCCGGCGACACGGTGCTGGAGGTATCCGATATGACCGTGGCCTCCAAGGTCCACAAGAACAACGCCGTGAAGAACGTCTCCTTCAAGGTCCGCTCCGGCGAGATCGTCTGCATCGCGGGCATCGACGGCAACGGCCAGTCGGAGCTGGTCTACGGCATCTCCGGCCTTGAGCCGCTGGTGGGCGGGAGCCTGAAGCTGTGCGGGAAGGACATCACAAGGGCCCCCATCCGCCGACGCAGCACGGCCGGCATGAGCCACATCCCGGAGGACCGCCACAAGCACGGCCTGGTGCTGGACTACACCTTGGAGGACAACATCGTGCTCCAGCGGTATTTTGAGCCGGAATTTACAAAAATGGGCTTTTTGCGCCGGAAAAACATCCGCGCCTACGCCGAGAGGCTCATCGGGCAGTACGACGTGCGCTCCGGACAGGGCCCCGTCACCGTGGCCCGTTCCATGTCCGGCGGCAACCAGCAAAAGGCTATCATCGCCCGGGAGATCGACAAGGACCCGCGGCTCCTTATCGCCGTCCAGCCCACCCGGGGCCTGGACGTGGGCGCCATCGAGTACATCCACAGCCAGATCGTGGCCCAGCGGGACGCGGGCAAGGCGGTGCTGCTGGTGAGCCTGGAGCTGGACGAGGTCATGAACGTCTCCGACCGCATCCTCGTGATGTACGAGGGCGAGATCGTGGGCGAATTCGACCCGAAAAAGACCACGGTGGAGGAGCTCGGCCTCTACATGGCCGGCGCCAGGAGAATGGAGGTGCGCGGATGAAAGAGAACAAGAGATCCCTCGGCCGCAGGCTCATTGAAAACGACGGCGTCCAGACGCTCCTGGCCTCGCTCCTGTGCGTCCTGGGGGGCCTTCTCATCGGCTTCATCGTGCTCCTGGTGATAGAGCCCAGCGCCGCATGGGGCTCCATCACCGCCGTTGTCAAGAACTTCTTCCGCTATCCCGCCTCCCTCCGGGGCAAGTACCTGGGCCAGACCATTGTCCGGACGGTGCCGCTTCTGATGTGCGCGCTCTCCGTGCTCTTCGCCTACAAGGTGGGTATGTTCAACATCGGCGCGGCGGGCCAGTACGTCATCGGCGCCTGCGCCACGCTCTACTGCGCCATCGCGCTGAAGCTGCCGTGGATCGTCTGTCTTCTGGCGGGCGCCGCCGCCGGGGCGCTTTTGGGCGCCGTCTCCGGGGTGCTCAAGACGCTGTGCAACGTGAACGTAGTCATCTCCGGCATCATGCTCAACTGGATAAGCCTCTACTTCACCAATAACCTCCTGTCCCGGGGCGGCATCAAGCGGCCCACGGGCCCCGAGACGATCCAGCTCATCAACGCGAACCCCGACGCCCTGCTGCCCACCCTGGGGCTGGACAAGCTCTTCGGCGAAAAGAGCGCCGGCATCGCTATCCCCCTGGCCCTCGTCATCGCGGTCCTTGTCTGGGTGGTGCTCAACAAGACGAAATTCGGCTATGAGCTCCGGGCCACCGGCAACAACCCCAACGCCGCCAAATACGCCGGCATGAGGGAGAACAGGAACATCATCCTCACCATGGCCATCGCCGGGGGACTTGCGGGCCTGGGCGCGTCGCTCTTCTTCCTCACCGGCCTTGTGGACTGGGAGACGTCCATCAGCTCCGTGCCCGACATGGGCTTCAACGGCATCGCCGTGGCGTTCCTGGGCGGCCTATCTCCCCTGGGCTCCATCCTCTCCGCCTTCTTCATCCAGCACATCACCTCCGGAGGCGGCGGCGTGGACCTGAGATTCTACTCCTCCCAGATCTCCTCGCTCATCTCCTCCCTCATCATCTTCCTGTGCGCCTTTGTGGGCTTCTTCAAGCTGGCTATCCAGAACCGTATACGCAAGGGCGACGAGAAGAGGGCCGCGGACAAGCCCGCGGACACCGGGAAAGGGGGCGAGAGTCAATGATCCTGCTTTTACAGTACACCCTGATATTCGCCTCCGTCCTGATGCTTGTGGCTCTCGGCGGGTGCTTCTCGGAGCACTCCGGCGTCATCAACATCGGACTTGAGGGCATCATGCTCATCGGCGCCCTGGGCGGGGCGCTGGCTATGAAATTCATACCCACCTCCGTGGGCGCGCCGGTGATGATCCTCTGCGTCATCCTGGCCGCGGCGCTCTTCGGGATGCTGGCGTCGCTCTTTTTGGCCGTGGCCGCCATAACCTTTAAGGCGGACCAGACCATCACGGGCACCGCCATCAACATGCTGGCCGTGGCCGGCGCCACCGTGGCGGTGAAGGCCATGAACACCGCCGCCTCCGGCGGCTCCGACGTGTCCTCCGAGATCGCCTACACCGCCGCCCGGGAGTTTTTCACCGTCCGCATAGGTTCCTTCCAGTTCAACTGGTTTATGCTGGTGGGGCTCATATGCCTTCTGGTCAGCTACGTCTGCCTTTACAAGACCCGCTTCGGCCTGCGGCTCATGGCCTGCGGCGAGCACCCCCAGGCCGCGGACTCCGTGGGCATCAATGTGGCAAAAATGCGCTACGCCGGCGTGCTGATCTCGGGGCTCCTGGGCGGGCTCGGCGGCATCGTCTACATAACCGCCGGCACCAACGCCTGGAAATTTGAAAACGGCGTGGCGGGCTTCGGCTTCCTGGCCCTGGCCGTCATGATCTTCGGCGCGTGGCACCCCGTGAAGATCGCCCTGGCGGCGCTGCTCTTCGGCTTCTTCCGGGCCCTGGGCAACGTCTACACCGGCATCCCCTTTATGGCCGCGCTGAAGCTCAATTCCACGGTCTACAACATGCTCCCCTACATCATCTCCCTTATCGTCCTGGCCTTCACCTCCAAAAAGTCCAGGGCCCCAAAGGCGGAGGGCATCCCCTACGACAAATCGCAGAGATAAATGACCTCCGGGCCGCCGAAAGCCGGCGGCCCGGAATCTTACAAAAAAGAGGATATTTTATATTTCAGAGAGGTGAAAAACCATGATTCCGTCCGAATTGCAGTACCATATCCAGTGCAGGCCCGGCGACGTGGGCCGGTATGTGCTCCTGCCCGGCGACCCCGGCAGGTGCCAGTCCATCGCGGAGCTCTTTGACGAGCCCCATTTCGTAGTCCAGAACCGGGAGTACCGCGTCTACACCGGCACGCTCCTGGGGGAGCGCGTCTCCGTGTGCTCCACCGGCATCGGCGGGCCCTCCGCGGCCATCGCCATGGAGGAGCTGACCGCCATCGGCGCCGACACCTTCGTGCGGGTGGGCACCTGCGGCGGCATCGACCTGGAGGTCCAGTCCGGCGACATCGTCGTCGCCACCGGCGCCATCCGCTTTGAGCACACGAGCCGCGAGTACGCGCCCATCGAATTCCCCGCCGTGTCCGATTTTGACGTGGCCGCCGCCCTCCGGGACGCCGCCCACGCCCTGGGCTACCGGACACACCTGGGCGTCGTTCAGTGCAAGGACAGCTTTTACGGCCAGCACTCCCCGGCCCGGATGCCGGTGAGCTATGAGCTGCTGGAGAAGTGGGAGGCGTGGAAGCGCCTGGGCGTCAAGGCCAGCGAGATGGAGTCCGCGGCCCTCTTCGTAGTGGCCTCGGCGCTGAAGGTCCGCTGCGGGAGCTGCTTCCACGTGGTGTGGAACCAGGAGCGGGAGGCCGCGGGCCTGGACCAGGCCGAGAGCCACGACACCTCCGCCGCCGTCAAGGTGGGCGTGGAGGCCGTCCGGCGCCTTATCGAGCTGGACCGCTCAAGGTGAGGGCGCGACATGAGAAGATTTGACCGTATTTTTGTGGTGGTGCTGGACTCCGTGGGCGTGGGCGCCATGCCGGACGCCGCCGATTACGGGGACGCCGGGACCGATACCCTGGGGCACATCTCCACCGTGGCGGGACTGAAAATACCCAACCTGGCGCGGCTTGGCATCGGCAGCCTCCGCCCCCTGGCCACCGTCCCCCCGGCGGAGCGCCCCATGGGCTACAGGGCCGTTCTCCGGGAGCGCAGCCCGGCCAAGGACACCCTCACGGGCCACTGGGAGATGATGGGCATCCTCACCACCCGGCCCTTCAAGACCTTCACCGACACGGGCTTCCCCCCGGAGCTCATCGCGGAGCTGGAAAAACGCACCGGCCACAAGTGCATCGGCAACAAGTCTGCCAGCGGCACGGAGATTCTGGAGGAGCTGGCCGAGGAGGAGATCGCCACCGGCCACATGATCGTCTACACCTCCGCCGACTCCGTTTTGCAGATCTGCGGCAACGAGGAGACTTTCGGCCTCGACGAGCTCTACCGCTGCTGCCGGATCGCCCGGGAGCTGACGCTGCGGGACGAATGGCGCGTGGGCCGGGTCATCGCCAGGCCCTACGTGGGGAGAAGGCGCGGCGAATTCAAGCGCACCGCCAACCGCCACGACTACGCCCTGCCGCCCACCGGCGCCACGGCCATGGACGCCCTGAAGGACGCGGGGCTTGACGTCATCGCCGTGGGGAAGATAAACGACATCTTTGACGGCCACGGCGTCACCGAGGCGCTGAAATCCAAAAGCTCCGTCCACGGCATGGAGCAGACCATCGACCTGGCGGACCGGGACTTCCGGGGGCTTTGCTATGTGAATTTGGTGGACTTCGACGCTCTCTGGGGCCACCGGCGCGACCCCGTGGGGTATGCCGCGGAGCTGGAGCGGTTTGACGGGAAGCTGGGGCAGCTCCTGCCGAAGATAGGAAAGCGGGACCTTCTGATTCTCACCGCCGACCACGGCAACGACCCCACCCACACCGGCACCGACCACACCCGGGAGAAGGTCCCGTTCCTGGCATGGTCGCCCTCCATGGAGGGCAGCGGGGAGCTTCCGGAGCAGGACACCTTCGCCGTCATCGGGGCCACGGTTTTGGACAATTTCGGCCTCTCCATGCCGGAGGGCGCCATCGGGACGTCGCTTCTGTCCCTATTGAAATGAGGTGTGACTGACATGACGACGCAAGAGCTGTGCCAAAAGGCCGTGGACATGATAAAAATGGCCTACGCCCCCTACTCACACTTTCGGGTGGGGGCGGCGGTGGAGTGCGACGACGGCGCGGTCTACACCGGCTGCAACATTGAAAACGCCGCCTTCACCCCCACCAACTGCGCGGAGCGCACCGCCATCTTCAAGGCCGTCAGCGAGGGCCACCGGCGCTTCCGCCGCATCGCCGTGGCCGCGGAGACGGAGGACTTCACCGCCCCCTGCGGCGTCTGCCGGCAGGTGATGACGGAATTTTCGCCGGACATGGACGTCCTCATGGTGAACCGCTCCGGCGCTGTCCGCACCGTCCCCCTCCGCGAGCTCCTGCCCAGCGGCTTCGACGGCGCCAGCCTCAGTAATACGACTTCCGAATAGATCCCCGCCGCCGGAGGGCTTCCACCCCTCCGGCGGCGTCCAAAATCAGGAAACATTTCCTAACTGGTAGGGATTCTTTCCTAACTGGTACTTGAAAAACCGATTTGATTTTGGTAATATAGTATCAGGTAAAATCTATCAGCGAACCTACAAAAACGGCCAACGGGCATATGCCCGTTCTTGTTTGCTTTGCAAACAAGAATAAGCGTTCGTTGACCGCCGGAGGAAACGGAGGTGATGGGTAGACATGTCAAACCGAATACGGGACGCCGGCACGTCCATCCGTGCCCTCCGGAAGGAGGAATGGCCGCCGTAGTGTTCCGTAGTACCCCCAGGACCCGCCGCCGGAGCGCGGCAAAGACGCAACTGAAACGGCAAACCGGGGGAAACCCCGGGACGCAAAGCCAAGGGGCCTAAAGCGCAAGCCAAGGCAGCCCGGCCGCCACGTTCGTTCTCATAAAATAAAATGTAAAGGAGAATGAAAATGGCAAAACTCAAAAAACTCCTCGCCGTCCTCCTGGCCCTCAC
>CANROF010000020.1 GCA_947632155.1 uncultured Oscillospiraceae bacterium | reverse complement strand
AATTCCTTGGTTGTATCCCCCGCGTCGCCGGTGACGGTCTTGGTGACGGTGAGGCCGCCGCCCTCCACCTTGTTGGTGAAGGTCGGAATTCCCGGAGCATACGTGACGGTGCTCTTCAGCGCGCCGCTTTCTTGGGTAATCTCGACGGTGACGGTGTAAACGGTGTCATCGTACTTGATTCTGGAATCCTTGCCCGGGAGCTCCCTTATCTTGTAGGTATAGGTGCCCGGCTCGGTGAATTCCACGGAGCCGAAAGAAACATTTCCTTCCGCGTCGTTCTTGGCCGTCTTTGACACGTTAGGTCCGCTCAGCTCAAACTCAAACTGATTCTTGGTCAGCGTGCCGTCCACCAGAATCTTTTTGGCGCTGAAAGGAACGCTGATCTTGTCTTTGTCGTAGGTGTTATTGAACGTGAGCACGACAGGGCTTGCCTGGGCCGCGCCGTTGACCTTGACTTCCGCCTCAAGCTGGCCGGTGTAGAGGCTGCCGTTGTACTTCTCCGTCACCACAACGACCACCGTATAAGTCTTACCGTCGGTGGAAATGCCGGGGATGTCGCTGAGCTGCTCGGAAATGGTGTAGGTGTAGGTCCCGGGCTTTTTGAATTCCAGGTTTTCGAAAACATTTACCGGGGTTTCTGAGGTTACCTGAACTTTATTATGGCCGACTACCGGGTCGCCCTCCGGGTTACCTGTATCCGGGGTCACAAGGAATGTGAAGCTCTTGCCGGTCCAATCAAATCCTGTTCCGCTAACCGTCTTTTGAAGCTTCAGGTCAACGCTCGCGGGCGTCGGGGTGCTCTTGGTGTTGGTGAACGTCACTTTCACCGGGATGCCGGAGCCGGCTTCAACAGTGCCGGAGGTATTACCGCTGTCCGTCACCGTGTAGCCGCCCTCGGTCGTCTCCGTGACGGTGTAGGTATAGCCGGAATCTACCGGGAGGCCGGTGACGGTCATGGTCTGCCCGCCCTTGAGGGTGAAGGACCAGGTGTTGTCAGGATTGGCGGCAATATCGCCATCTTTTTTATCTGAATAGTCTTTCGGAATCAAGCGGCCACTGTTTCCGCCGGTGATGGTGTAGTTGTACACGCCGTTGGAAAGCCCGACGCCTTCATCCGGGTTGATCGTCAGCGTGAAGCTGAATTTGGTGTCCAGGTCTTTTGCATTAAGCTCCGTGCCGCTTTCGGCCGACAGCTTCTTGGTGACGGAGATTTGGCCCGGCTCGAAGGTGTTGATGAAGTTTACCTGCTCCTCAAACCAGCCGGTGTTGCCGAAAACGGAGTAGACGCCGGTGTAATTTTCGCTGGGCGTCGCCGGCGGGGCGGCGTTAGCGCTCGCCTGGCTCTCGTCGTTCACCGCGAAATGGACGGTCGGGCTGACGCCGTAGCGGGCCATGTTGCGCAGGTAGGTTGACGCCTCGCCCTCGTAGTGCGGGTCAACGAGCTTGCCCTCGCGGTACATGTAGTGGAGGATGGAGCCGTCGTCCAGTTTCTTGTCGCAATTCTCGCAGTTGGGGTTATTAGAGACGGTATGAGGAGTTGATACAGTCTTGTATTCGTTCGCTTTTTCTCCCGTCCAAACCTGAATTGTTTGCTCCACTTCGGCTGTAGTGCCCGTCGGCTGGTGGTGGTTGCCGGAGGCGCCTTTGGCCATGGTGGCGTAGTACTCCCACATGACGGCGTTGGTGTGGGCGAAAGGCTCCTTTGTCATCGTCGCGTCAGGGTTACCTGCCCAGGTCAGGCCGTTCTCGGTCTTATAATTCGAAGCTCCGGGATACTTATCGCCATAAGTCGCGCCATCGTAGGAGTAGATCGGTATCTCCTGCGTTCCGGGCTTGTAGATGCTTTCGGAGCCGCGCTGTTGGATGTGGCTGATTTTCTGGAGAGTGTAGCCCGCGCTCAGTTGAGTGTCCGTGAGCTTTTCGGTGAAGCGGTAGGCGACGCGGTTTTCTAGGCCCGTGAGAAGCAGGCCCTCGCCGTGCTTCAGGGTGAATTCGGCGGTGTGCTGCGCGATGTAGGCGGCATCAATATTGCCATCATTTCCGCTGCCGTTGAGATCCTTCACGTTTGTAAACAGGTCGGGCCGGTCGCCGCTGGGGATGATTCCGTCGTAGAGGTCGCCCACCTGCATCGGGCCAGAATCTCCGCCGGGGCCGCCATCATTGTTGGCGTTCTCGCCGAATTTCAGCTCCACGGTGATGTACTGGCTGCGCGTGTTGAAGGGGGAGGTGAAGTTGGTGTCGCTGGTTTCGTCGTTGGGTTTGCGGATAAGGAAGGTGTGGTAGGTCAGGCACTTGTGGGCGCTGTCATGTTCTGTCACATGATTTTCATGCGTCCACATTTTCAGGCTCTCCGTCCCGAAGGATGCGGGACTTACACTGGGCTCCGTGTTTAACAGGCCCTCGGCTTTCTGCACCTCATTCACCGGAATCAGCTCCGCGTCCTTCGCCCAGTAGGTCCGGGTGCCGGCGGGGTAAGTACCGTCCTCTTGGATAAGGGTGGTGCCGTTATTGGTAAGATTAAAATCTCCCTTATCCTCGCCGGAATAGTTATCGGCCTGATACAGGCGGCGGACGTGCTGTGTCTCTGTGCCGGTGCCGTTGGAGGGCAGGTAGAGGTAGTAAATTTGCTGGCTTTGATTCTCTACTGCCGTCTCGCCCTGTGTTCCGTCCTCATTGGCGTAATAGTAATTTCCAGCGTTTTCTACCACCTGTCTGGCGGTGTTTGTTTTTTCGTCCCACACGAACAGCGCGCGGGTGTTGTAGGAGGTCAGGACCAGGTCGCTGTTGTCGGTGAGGACGTCGATGGAGGCCAGCATCCGCTCCCAGTTGCCGCTGTACTCGTTGTACTCGGTCTTTACGGCGGTGCGGGTGCCGGTGACGCCCTGGACGAAGATCTGGTAGTTGAAAGTCTGGTTCTTCTGATCGTCCGTCAGCGTGTAGCCGTCCGGGGCGGAGAGAATCTTCGTCACGTGGAGCATCTGGTTTGCAATCTCCAGCCGCCCGTTGTTGCCCAGGTAGTTGTTGATGATGATATTGTTGTTGGTGCCGGAGTGGTCGGACACCGTGGGCAGGTAGTAGGTGTTGGAGGTCTGGGTCACGTTTTTGTCGTAAAGCTGCGTGGCGGAATTGTAAGTCGTGCCCTTGTATTGGAGGTTGCTGGACATGTCGCCGGAGCGGATGCCGCCGGGGCGCGCCGCAACGGCGAAGGTGAAGTACTCTTTGAATTCATCCTCGGTCAGCTTTTCTCCGCTCTTTGCAGCAGCTTTCAAAGCGGCCTGGACGAGGGGATCTTTCTGCATTTTCTGCCAGTACGCTACCTGTTCATCAAGTGCATCTTCCTTAATGCCGCAGGTCTTCTGGAGGTAATCCCGCAAATCCTTTTCTTCGGTCTTCGTCAGCTTCTCGAACGTCGGCTCGCCGCGGGTGTTGTCGCCGGTGTCGGAGCGGGAGACATAGGCAAATTCCACGTTCAGGTTGTTTTTGGTGTCCGTCCAGCAGAGCATGTCGCCGTTGGAGATGTTATCGGAGGCGTAGCCGGAGCCAAACTCGCTCCCTTTCCGCGCCAGGGCGTACTGGACCATCTTGCCGTCCTTGGTGCCGGGGACGTCATTTTTAAGATCATCCTTGCCAACTCCGTTGCCGGGTACATAGTACTCCACCAGCAGGAAGAAGTAATCGTCGGAGCTGAAAGAGATGGAATCATTTTCATATCCCGTGCCGTCAACTTTTGACGTTACATGGTCAAGGAGGTCGTCCTGGAGGAAGACAATACCGTTATCAACAATCGGATATTTAATGCCGGTGCTGTCGGTGATTATACCTTTATCATTATCGCGATCAGCTTCCTTGAACGCTTCCTCACTCTCATACGTCCCCATGTACTGGCCGCCAGTCCAACCGGCGCCGCCTTTTTCACCACCCTCCCAGGTGGTCTTGCCGTTACCCTCCTTGTTATTTCCAAATTTCTCTCCGTCTGTCCGGTCAACGGGCTTGAGGGTGCCGTTGGACTGTACCCTGTACGCGTGGGCGTACAGCGGGAGGGGCTTTTGGAAGACGTAGTAGCGGTTGTCCGCGCTGGGGGAGAACGTGACGGTGGGGTCGCCGCGGGTGTGGGAGGCGTCGTCGGTGGCGTAGTCGCCGTAGCGCGTCGCGGAGTAGAAGTTGGAAATGAACCAGACGTAATCCTGTCCGGCCACGGTGTGGGAGCTTATGTACTCCGGGGAGATGGCGTTGAAGTCAACGCCCGTCTCGTTGCCGTTATCGTCGCGGAGAATCAGGTCCTCCTCCAGTCCCACGGCGTAGAAGAGGCGCAGCGGGGTGGACTGGGCGCAGAAGTTCTCATATTCTTCCTGTGTGACTTCATGCGGGTTGCCGTCAGCATCTTTTCCGTATTTAGTGCCCGCCTCATGGTCGCTGCCCAGATTTGTCTCGTAGGACAGCACGCCGTCACGGCCCAGGGTGATGGTGGCCAGCTCCGTGGGGATAGCGGCGGCGGGGATGTTCACGTAGAGGGACCTGTCGTAGCCGGAGTTGGGCGTTATGGCGCCGTCCTGGTCCACGAAGTCCCCGGTGTCCTCCACCCACACGCGGATGTCGTTGAGCCGGTAGAGGCCGGGACAGGTAGACGGGTCAAGGCCCTCGACGTCATAGGTGTTGTTGGGATAGTTGCCTTTCAAAGCATCCCATTTTTCCTGCACGTCCTCCGGAATGGTGCTGCCGTAGATGGGATTGCGGCGCACCTTATTGGCGGCAGCATCTTTATCGGCAAATTGGTAGATGGTGTAAACCGTATTCTTCATCTGCTCCGGAATATTGGCCGGACTGTCAATGTCGCCAAGGATGGGGACGTACTGGGCCGCCGTACTGAAATTCAGCCGGTACACCCAGCCCGCCGCCCGGGCAACGGTGGCGGTTTTATAATCCGTCCCATTCGGGACAGTCCCCGTACCTTTCCATTCAGCGGTTTTCGCGTCGCCGTAATACCAGCCCTGGGGAAACGGCGTCGTGCTCGGTTCTATCTGGTCAGATTCCTCTGTCGCCGGGTTATCTTTCCCTTTGTTGGCTTCCATCCACGCGTCGTTCCAATGGTAATCGTACACACCGGCGCGGTTGAGGCCGTGCATTTCGCCGAAGAGCAGCAGGGCCATGTCGTAGTCGCTGTCTTCGGCCTTGATGGAGCCGTTCTTGATCTCCATGTACTCGCCGATGGGGTCCTGATAGGTGATGGAGTCGCCCACCCCGGCGTCGTTGTCGCCGGACACGGGCACAAACACCTTGCCGAGAATGAGGGTGAGGATCTCATCGAAGGTGTTTGACAGGTCCGCCGTGGTGACGTCGTAGAAGCCGTCGTTGTAGGCGATGTTGTCTACAACATCCTGATTTGTGATGTTAATAGCATCCTCGCCGCCGGCGGTGTATGTAACGCCGCCAGCAGGTATCGGTTCGATGAAGATCTTTACAGGCGATCCGTTGCCGCCGATTTCATTCGGTCCGTATGTTTTTTCCCCGTTCGAAAATGCCTCCCATGCCTGTTTAAGACCGACGATGTCATCAAGATCATTGTCCTTAACAGAGTTACCATCGCCATCTTTCCCTATCTCTCCAAGGGCTTCGATCGTACCTCCAACAAACAGAAGTTTCTTTGTGATATGCTCTTTTACAACGTCCATACCATAAAGTGTATTTTGTATCTCCGCATCCGTACCGAATTTGTCTTTGTTCTCCTCCTTATTATACCACTCATCAATATCGTTGAGGTTATACTCCTTCGGGTCGAGCGTAGGATACAGACGCATTCTGCCCCAAAGCGGAACGTGCTCCGTGTCCACGTTCATCGTGTAGGTAAAGAGATCGCTTTTGCTTCCCTCTGACGCGTTGTTCTTAGTCCAGCCGTTTGAATAGTGCTTCTTCACAACACTACTCATATATGACGCGGTGAGCAGCACCTCCATGACCGTGCCCGCCGTACCCGTCACATTGTTGTCGCTGCTGTAAAATATGCCCGGATGGCTCCATGCCGGTCCGGTTGAAAGCGTACCGTCCTCAAATATATCGGCACCCTGGTTGTATATACCGTGCAGGCCGTTCCATTTGTCCCCGAGCGTATCTTTTCCGGGTATAAAAACCTTATACCATTCTTTGCTGTCCTGCTCAATATTATCCACTGGAATTCCGCCGAGTCGATGGCTTGCGTCTTTGTAACGACCGTCAATTAATTTGCGTTTGCCGTCTTCTGTCATGCCTTCTTTGGATTTCCACCTAAAGGTGTTATTATTAGTCCATGTGTCGTCGCCTATATAATCATATGTTAATGTGGCCGTATCACTATTATAAAATCTCTGTCCGTAGCGAGCATTCCAGTCTTCGGCGGTATATGGCTGGCCTTCCTGTCCCATCTCGTTGAACGAGAAGTTCGCGCCGCCGTCGGACATTATGATCGCGGCGGGGATGCGCGCGACCGTGGACACCACGCCGCTCGTGAGCGTCTCGGTGTATGTCGTAGCCGTTGAATCCGCTAACTGCTTATACGCGAGGTAGATACCGCCCTGCGTGTTCGTGAAGTAGCCCACGTAGTCGTCGGCTGTGAGGCCGGAGGTTTTTTTCATAGCCAGTTTAAGTTTGGAAGTTGGCGTTTTGAGTTCTTCATCAGTCAGAAAATTTTCGCCTTCCTTGCAGTTCAGTATTCCCTGCATACCGGTTGCATATTTTTCATCACCTTTGCTTGTTGCTTCATAGACCTCCCTGTTCTTTTCGGCATATTCAGCCGTCGGGTTGCCGTCATCATCCCAATCGCCCGGGAAAGCCTTGACGGGTGTTCCATCGTCCGAAAGTACATTGTTGCTGACGGTTTTCTTAACTGCATGCCACTGGTCTTTATCCTTATCATCTGAGCAACCCGTTCCATCCCCCGTCGCCTTATTGAGTACACCGGTATAGTTGTTCATCTGAGCATTTACTACAACCGTGTAGCATGTGTCGCGGTTGTTCATCCAGTACCAACCGGCTTCTTTAACTTCGGGAAGTGGACTTCCGTTTTTATTCACCGTTTCGCCGGGTTTTCTATACACCAGATCGCTGGGGTGATACAATGTCTCCATGCCGCCCACGGAGAGGTAGGGCGTCTTGTCGTCTACTCTCTTATAATGTCCAAGAGGCATCAATACAACTGCATTTGCGCCGTAGCCGCAGACGGCTACGCGATTCTGGGGGTTCTGGGCCATGAGGGTGTCGATGGTCTTGTTAATGGCATCCAAAGTCGCCTGGACGCGGGAATTCTTAATGCGTTTGGACATGAGTACGCCTTCCGCGGGCCATTTCTCGCCTTCCTTTGTCACATGAGCCTGATAATTATTATTGCCCGGGTCGATTCCATACCGCGTGTCCTGGCCCATGGAGCCGGACATGTCGAAGACGATCACCAGGTCCACCGGGCTGGGGGGATACTCGTTGACTACCTGAGAGCTTGAAAGCGCGCTGAAAACGTGGGCGAAGTCAGCGTTAAAGGTGACATCGCCATTGTAGCCGTCAGTGTCCATATTCAGGGTAATAGTATCTTTGCCGTCAAAGTGGCTGTCCGCCGCCCTGGCGCTGTCGCCGTAGGCGAACACGGTCTTGTCCGTCCAGACGCGACCGGCGTAGCGGGAGCCGCTGGCCTGGGTGAGCAGACGGTTCAGATAGTCGTCCATGGTGTCCGGGTCCGCCACGCGGCTGTCGGCCACAATGTGCCGGGTGGGGCCGATGTTGGAGCCGCCGGTCCCGCTTTCGGAGCCCTCGGCGAGGGCGGTGATCACAAAGGCGCCGCTGACGGTGGACATGACCATGCAGAAGCACAGCAGTCCCGCCAAAAATCTGCGGTATATTCCGTAAAAGGTCTTTTGTCTCATGGACTTTTACCTCCGAAATAAAAATGTACGGAGCATTTTCCAGTTCCGCGATTGCCCGGCGCTTCGCCCCGGGAGGAAAAAACAGGTATACTACGGCAACCTATACCTTTTTTAAATTTATCACATCAGTCAAGGAAAATCAATCATTTTTTAAAATTTTACGCAATTTTTAAGGCCGCCCCCTCCCCCGCCGGGCAAAGAAAAAGGGAGCAGGGCGCGGGGCCTCTGCTCCTTTATTCTATTACGGCTCTCGCCTTTATGTGCCGTCAGGTCTTGCCGGAGAAGCGGTTGCCGCACTTGCGGCAGGTGATCTGGATCTTCCCCTTGCCCCTGGGGACGCGAAGCATGGTGTGGCAGGTGGGGCAGGTGAAAAATTTGTACTCCCGGCGCTGGGAAAAGCGGGTCCTGAGATTCCGGAAATACTGGCGGAGGCCGGAGGTGCGGTCCAGATACCGCCGGACCTCCTCCTGGCGCTTGTAGATGTTGCGGGAGAGCACCCGCCACCAGGTGTAGACCATCAGGGCCATGGCCGCAAGGTCGAATACGAGGCCCACCCAGCCGCCGAACAGCGTCAGCAGCGCCGCCGCCAGGGCCAGCGCCACCGTCAGCTTGGCGATGGGGTCGAAGCCGTTTCGCCCCTGGAAAAAATTGTATAGAAAACGCCTTATCATAAGCGGCACCTCTTTATGCCTTGATACAATTCTGATACATTCTATTTTAGCCAAAAAATTGGTATGTTGTTTAAGGATTTGTAAACATTTTAATAATAGAAATCCCCGCCGGAGCTCCGGCGGGGACATGGGGGCGTATTTGGTTATTTGTTGTTGAAGATCTTGAAGATCTTGTCGAAGGGGTCCTCCTCCTGGGGGGCGTCGTGGGGCTCGGGGACGGGGTCGGGGGCGGTGTCCACCCTCTCACGGGCCTCGGTGTAAAGGCCGGGGCGGGCGGGCGCGGCGGTGGCGGCGGAGGAGGAGGGCTTGAGGGTGGGTTTCTCGTCAAAGCGGGTGGCGATGACGGTGACGCGGATCTCGTCGTCCATCGTCTCGTCGAAGATGGCGCCGAAGATGATGTTGGCGTCGGGGTGGGCGGACTCCTGGACCAGGGTGGCGGCGGCCTCGATGTCGTCCAGGCCCATATCCAGGGAGCCGGTGATGTTCACCAGGACGCCCCGGGCGCCGTTTATGGATGTCTCCATCAGCGGCGAGGAGATGGCGGCGCGGGCGGCGTCCTCGGCCTTGCCCTTGCCGGCGGCCTTGCCCACGCCCATGTGGGCGTAGCCGGCGTCCTTCATGATGGCGGTGACGTCCGCGAAGTCGAGGTTGATGAAGCCCGTCTGCTTGATGAGCTCGGAGATGCTGCTGACGGCCTGCTGGAGGACGGAGTCGGCGATCTCAAAGGCGTTGGCGAAGGTGATCTTCTGGTCGGTGGCGTGCTTTAAGCGGTCGTTGGGAATGACTAAAAGCGCGTCCACCTTGGTGAGCAGGGTGGCGATGCCGTCGTTGGCCTGGTCCATGCGGCGCTTGCCCTCAAAGGCGAAGGGCTTTGTGACCACGCCCACGGTGAGGATGCCCATCTCCCGGGCGATGTCGGCCACAACGGGGGCCGCGCCGGTGCCGGTGCCGCCGCCCATGCCGGCGGCGATGAAGACCATGTCGGCGTTCTCCAGGGCCTTGGAGACGTTGTTGCGGCTCTCCTCCGCGGCCTTCTTGCCCACCTCCGGATTGGAACCGGCGCCCTGGCCGTGGGTGAGCTTTTCGCCGATCTGGACCTTGGTGTCGGCGGCGGAAATGGCCAGCGCGGGCTTATCGGTGTTGATGGCGATAAGCTCCACCCCGGCGGTGCCAATCTTGGCAAGGCGGTTGACGACGTTGTTGCCGGCGCCGCCGATGCCGATGACCTTTATCTCAACAACATTGTCGGGACCCGACTCTAATGTATTAGGATTTGGCATTTTTTATATCCTCCCCGCGGCGCGAAAACGTGCCGCTCTTTTTGTATATACCTGTAGTTCTATTTTATACGCTTTTTTCCCGCGGGTCAATAGTTTTGTATGGAATTTTTATTCAATCGGCGTCATTTTCACCTGATTTTGCGGCCTCACGGCTTGAAGTGGAGCCTTCCGTCCTCCTCGTACCACACGTTCTGGCCGTATCCGGCGTCCGGGTGGTCGGCGAAGAAGTCCTCCAGAATGTCAAATTTCGCCTCAAGGTCCGTCATGTCGTCGGCCTTGTTGAGGTTTATGCGGTAGCCGTTGCAGTAAAAGGTCACGGCGGCCAAATTGGACAGGTCCAGCCACTCCGTCAGCGCCAGCCGCCCGGAGGCGTCCAGGATGCTCAGCGTGTTGAGGAGACACCGGAGCCTGACCGTCTCCGCCTGACCGAGGCTGAGGCTCTTGCCCACCTCGGGCTTTTCCGGGGCGACGCCCCGGAGCTCCACGGTCCCCGCGGCGCCGGCGGCGTCCGTCTCCTCCAGGATCCGGCCCTTGACGTCCGTCACCCAGGTGCTGCCGCCGTAGGTGAAGGACGCGGCCCTCTTGGCCTCCGTGACGTCGATGATCACGGTCCCGGGCAGGACCCGGGTGACCTTCACGGAGTCGATATACGGCAGGGCGCTTTTTATGCGCACCTCCGCCCTGCTCATGCTGACGAAAAAGATGCTGTTGTCGGGCTCCACGCCGGAGGCCGCGATGATCTCCTGGGCGGTGTACCGTCCGGCGCCGTTGACGGTGATCTTCGATATTTTAAAGAACAGCCCCATCGCCGTCACCGCGGCGATGACGAGGAACGCCCCCGCCATCGTCACATACAGCGCCGCGCCGCTGCCGCGTCTTCTACGCCCGTTCATTTCCATCTGTCTCGTCCTTTCCGTCTATTCTCTCGGCGGCCGCCCCAACGGAGCTGAGCTCATCCGTAATATTCTCGTAGCCTCTGTCTATGTGCCGGACCTGGGTGATCTCCGTCTCGCCCTGGGCCGCCAGCGCCGCCACCACCAGCGCCGCGCCGCCCCGGAGGTCCGTGGCCTCCACCCGCGCGCCGTGGAGGGCGCTCACGCCCTGGACGATGGCCACACGGCCGTCCAGCCGAATGTCCGCGCCCATGCGCGCAAGCTCGGGGACGTGGCGGTAGCGGTTTTGGAAGATCGTCTCCACAAACACTACCGTCCCCGCGGCCCGGAGGGCCGCCGCCATCAGCGGCGGCTGGGCGTCGGTGGGAAAGCCGGGATAGGGCTTCGTCACCACCGTCCCCGGCGGGTTTGGCCGCCCGGAGGCCCGGACCCGCAGCGTATCGCCGGAGGGCGTGAGCTCCACGCCCATGGCCCGGAAGACCTCCGTCACCGCCGACAGATCCCGGTTGTCCACGCCCGTGAGGGTCAGGTCCCCTCCCGCGGCGGTGAGGGCCGCTATGTATGTGGCCGCGGCGATCCTGTCGGGGATGACCGTGTGCTCGGTGTGCTCCCTGAAGGCGCCGCCCTCCACCGTGACGGTGGAGGTCCCCGCGCCGTGGACGCGGGCGCCCATGGCGGTGAGGAAATCCCCCAGGTCCCGGATCTCCGGCTCCCTGGCGGCGTTGGTTATAAGGGTGACGCCCCCGGCGCCGGAGGCGGCGATCATGGCGTTCTCCGTGGCCCCCACGCTGGGGATGGCAAGGTCTATCCTGCCGCCGGTGAGACGTCCCGCGCGGCAGTTCAGGTCCCCGCCCCGCTCGGTGATCTCGGCGCCCAGGCGCTCCATGGCCGAAAGGTGCAGGTCGATGGGCCTGGGGCCCAGCTCGCAGCCGCCGGGCATGGAGAGCCGCGCCTCATGGCAGCGGGCCAGGATGGCCCCCAGGAAGATCACCGACGAGCGCATCCTGCGCATGAGTACGTCGGGGATGTCCCAGCGCGTCATGGCGGAGGAGTCGATATACGCCGTGCTGCCGCGCAGCTCCGCCCGGCAGCCAAGGTGCCGGAGGATGCTTATGGCCGCCTCCACGTCCGTAAGGCGCGGGCAGTTATGGATGACCGTCTCCCCGCCGGAAAGTATGGACGCCGCCATGATGGGCAGGACGCTGTTCTTCGCGCCCTGGACCCGTATCTGTCCCGAAAGGGCGCGGCCGCCGGTTATTTTTATGGTGCTCATAGTACCCCCCGAAATCAAGAAGAATTTCAGGTCATACTATGCCGCCGCGTCATTTCCGGTTACTTTCCTTGAAGTCCGCCCTTTTTCTCCAAAAGCGCAAGTATCTCCCCGCAGATGCGGGTGGAGGCGTCGGTGACCCCCAGGGTCCTGGCGTTGTCCTCCAATCTTCGGAGCCTATCCCGGTCGCGCAGGAGCGTCACGGCGGTGTTGTAGAGTTTTTCTCCCGTGAGGCCCTCCTCGGTGAGGACCAGGGCCCCGCCGGCGCGCTCCAGCTCCCGGGCGTTTTTCGTCTGCTGGTCGTTGGTGACGTTGGGGCTGGGGACCAGGACGGAGGCCCGGCCCAGGGCCGTTATCTCCGCCAGCGTGGACGCCCCGGCGCGGCAGAGGATCAGGTCCGCCGCCGCCATCACAAGGCCCATGTTGTCGATATAGGGCTCCACGTCCTCCCAATCGGGCAGGCCGTGGAGGTCCATCGCCCTGAGCCTTTCCATCATGGCCTCGCGGCCCTCCTCCCCGCCGCCTGTGGCGTGGATGTGCAGCATCTCGCCGGAGCGGGAATTGAGGCGTATGAAGTCCGCCATCATGCCGTTCATCCTCTCCGCGCCCAGGCTCCCCCAGAAGGAGACGGTCAGGGGCTTTCCCACAAGGCCCAGCTTGCGCTTGGCCTCCCCGCGGGTGAGCTTCAAAAAGTCCTCCCGCACCGGGGTGCCGGTGAGGACCACCCGGTCGGGCCTTTTGCAGTGGGCGGCCACGGAGGGGAACGCCGCCAGGACCCGGTCAACGCTGCCGGAGACGAGCCTCGTCGTAAGGCCGGGGACGGCGTTGGATTCGTGTATGACGGTGGGGATGCCCCGCCGGGCGGCGACCCGGAGGACGGGATAGCAGACGTATCCGCCGGTCCCCACCGCCAGATCCGGTTTAAAGGAGTCGATGATGCCGGCGCTCTCATGGATGGCCAGATTCAGCTTCTCCATCACCTTGATGTTGTATTTTATGGCCCTCATGCTGTGGCTTCTGGAAAGGCCGTAGACGTCGATGTTCACCAGCTCATATCCCGCGGCGGGGACGAGGCGGTTTTCCAGCTCGCCGTTGGCGCCCACGAATTTGAATTCGGCGTCCGGGAAGATCTCCCGGAGCCTTCCGGCCACCGCCAGGGCCGGGTTGATGTGTCCCGCGGTGCCGCCGCAGGCAAATAGAAATCTCATTTTTCCCCTCCGTCGCTCTTGCTCCTTCTGAGCGGAATCTCCCTGGAGACGGAGAGCACGATCCCCATCTCGGCGAGCTGAAGTAAGAGCGCCGTGCCGCCGTAGCTGAAAAACGGCAGCGAAATGCCGGTGCAGGGCACAAGGTTCGTGACCACCGCCACGTTGAGGATCACCTGTATGGCCAAAAGGCTCGTGATGCCGGTGATGACCAGCGCCCCAAAGCGGTCCCGGGCGTGGACGGCCAGCCAGTAGCCGCGTATGATAAGGAGGGCGAAGAGGACTAAAATGAGCATGGCGCCCACAAAGCCCAGCTCCTCGCATACAATGGAGAAGATGAAGTCGTTGTGCTCCTCGGGGAGGTACATGTACTTCTGCCTCCCCTGCCCCAGCCCCAGGCCCAGAAGGCCCCCGGAGCCGATGGCGTACAGCGACTGGATGGTCTGGAGGCCCGAGTCCAGCGGGTCGGACCAGGGGTCCAGCCAGGCGGTGATGCGGGCGGAGGCGTAGGCCATCTTGGTGACCACCAGATACCCCACGGCTCCCACCGCCGCGCCGCCCACGGCGAAATACTGCCAGCGGGTGCCGCCGGCCCACATCATGATGGCCCCCAGGGCGATGATGATGACGGAGGCGGACAGGTGCGGCTCAAAATACAACAGCAGCACGGTGATTCCGATGACGATGCCGAAGGGCAGGACGCCGTATTTGAAAGTCTTCATCTTGTCCTTGTAGGTGCATATGAGCGTGGCGAAGAAGAGGATCTCCGCGATCTTGGCAAGCTCCGAGGGCTGGAACTGCACAAAGCCCAGGTCCAGCCAGCGGTTGGCGCCCACCTCCTCGCCGCCGGTGCCGACGATGAGCACCATGAACAAAAGGACCCATGTGAAAAGGAGGAACGGCAGGGACACCGAACGCATGAAGGCCGGCGTCACGTGGGAGGCCACCAGCATCAGCACCACGCCGAAGAGGGCGAAGCCGAGCTGCCTTACGAAGAAATATGTGGCGTTGCCGCCGTAATAGTAGGCCCTGGCGAAGCTGGCCGACAGGACCATGATGACGCCGATGGTGAGAATGAGCAGCGTCAGCAGGAAAAAGGGCATGTCAAAGGCGCCGCGCTCCACCCTGCGGCTCTCGCGGACACGGTCGCGGAGCTCCCGCTCCGGCGCCGCCGCCCGTCCGTCGGAGGCGCTGCCGGTCACCGGCTCCCCAACGTATCTGTCCATGCTCGTCTCCCCCTTTTCGTGCTCAGGTAATGCTCAGGTAATGCTCAGATGCCGTATCTCTGGCGCACGGCGAAGAACGTAAGTACCGCCATGGCCGCCGAGACGGCCGTAAAGACCGTGAAAATGCGCCTCTCGCCCCAGCCGCTCATCTCCAGGTGGTGGTGGATGGGGGCCATTTTGAAGATTCGCTTGCCGTGTGTGGCCTTGAAGTAGAGGACCTGGATGATGTCCGAAAGCGTCTCAACGATATAGATGAGCCCCAGGGGCACCAGCGCCAGGGGCATATCCAGCGCGAAGGCCGCGGCGCAGACGGCGCCGCCCAAAAAAAGCGAGCCCGTGTCGCCCATGAACACCTTGGCGGGGTAGAAGTTGAAGATGAGAAAGCCCGTCAGGCCCCCGGCCATCGCCGCCCCGAAGAGGCCCACGGAGCCGTAGCCCCAGGCCGCCGCCACCGCCGTGTAGCACAGCGCCACGGGGAGCGTCACGCCGGTGCAGAGCCCGTCGATGCCGTCGGTGATGTTGACGGCGTTGACGCAGCCCACGATGATAAATACCGCCAGCGCCAGATAGACGGGGTAAGGCAGGTGGATGGTCACGTCAAAAAAAGGCACGTAGAGGTTGGAGCTCAAGTGCCCCTCAAACCGCAGGAGCACCACCAGCACAATGGCCGCGGCTATCTGAAGGATGAGCTTCTGCCCGGCGGTGAGGCCCAGGTTTTGCTTTTTCTTCACCTTTTCGTAGTCGTCCAAAAAGCCGATGAGGCCGAAAAGGAAGGAGAAGCCGAAAATGATGATGTGCCGCCAGTCCCCGGCGGCGATGTCGTCGATGCCGCCCAGGACGCACATGGCGAAGATGCCGGTGATGAACATGATGCCGCCCATAGTGGGGGTGCCCTGCTTGGAAAGGTGCCAGGTGGGCCCGTCGGAGCGTATGGTCTGGCCCGCCTTCATCCTCCGGAGGGCGGGGACCAGGGCTATGCCGGTGATCACCGTCACCAGGAAGGAGCCCAGAAAGGCCCAAATGAGATCAACTATCGTCTGTGTGTCCATCAAAGGGTCCTCCCCAGCGTATTGCGGCTTTTTGCCTCTCCCCCGCCCTGGCCCAGGGCTCCCCGGACGGCCTCGAGGCCGATCCCGGCGTTCACCGCCGAGGCCGCGGCGGCCAGGGTCCCGTAGACCGACTCCATGCCGGGGCGGGCGACCCGCAGCTTTTCCAGCCTCCCGGTCATCAGCGCCGCGAAGCACACCGAGTCAGGCCCCAGCTTTATGTTCTTCGCCGAGAGGTCCGCGGCGTCGGACCGGGCGGAGTAGGTGTATATCCCTCCCCCGGCGGCCCTGACGGCCTCCTCGGCCCCCGGCGCGTCCAGATTCAAAATGTTGATGCCGCCCCTTTTAAAAAGCGCGGCGGAGGCGTTTTCCGGAAGCTCCGTGTAGACGCGCTGGAAAAACGCAAGGTCCGAAAGCTCCTCAAGGTCCCGCCCCTCCGGCGGAAGCTCCAAGACGGCGTAGTCAAGGCCGGCGTCGGACATCCGCCGCAGGGCGTCGCGAAGCTCCCGGCCCGCGCCGGTATGCTCCCCGCGCCGCAAAAGCGCCGCCCGTTTGCCGGCGCCCTCTAATATCCCCGCCGTCAGCTCCGCCGCCGCGGCGCCGCCGCCGGCGCCCGAAACGCCTATGAGCTTGAGCCCCCGCGCCAAAGACGTGTCCGGGGTCCTGCCGGGTCTGGGCATTTCGGATACCATGCGCGCACCGCCTTTCACTTACGCCAAAACATCGCTGCTGAGATTGCTGGTGTCCACAAGCGTCACGTTGATCACCGCCCCGTAGGGGACCGTCTCCCCCTCCGGGATGGCCTGCGCCTGGACCTTGACGCCCCGTATGGCCGGGGACGCGCCGGAGGTATCCAGGAACAGGCCCAGATTTTGCAGGGTGTTCCTGGCCTCGTTCACCGTCATCCCGTATAGGAGCGGCACGGTCACCGGCTCCTCCTGCGGCACGTCGCTGAGATAGAGTATGATCTGGCTGCCCGCCGCCACCTGCGCGCCCGTCACCGGAAGCTGTGAGGTGACCGTAGAGCCCTCCCCCACCTCCCGGAAGCTGAGGCCCAGGGAGTTCAGCGTCTCCCGGGCGGTGACCAGGTCCTTGCCCACGAGGCGCGGGACGGTGACGTCCAGATACGCCTCCTCCTCGGGGGAGTAGTTGGGCTGGATGCCCAGATACGGCAGGATCTCTCCCATTATTTTGCCCACATAGGGCGCGGCCATTCCGCCGCCGCTGACATAAATGCCGCTGGTCTGGTCGGGATTGTCCAGCACCAGCAGGACCGCGATCTCCGGGTCGTCGCAGGGGGCGATGCCGCAGAAGGACACCATGTATTCCTTCCTGTGCTCCGCGGCCTCGATGGGGGTCTTGGTGGTGGTACCGGTCTTGCCGCCCACCCGGTAGCCGGGGACGTAGGCGTTGGAGCCGGTGCCGCCGGGGTCGCCCACCACGGACTCTAAGATGCTTGCCACCAGGGCGCTGGTTTCCTCGCTGATGACCTGGCGGACCACGGTGGGCTCCTTGGAGTAGACCACCTCGCCGTCGGCACCCCGCATCTCCTTGACGATGTAGGGCTGCATGAGATACCCGCCGTTCACCGCGGCGGCCACGGCGGTGATCATCTGGATGGGCGTCACGGCGAAGGTCTGGCCGAAGCCCGTGGCGGCGAGAGAGGATTTATCCAGGGGATTCTCAAAGTCCTCCCGGGTCCACCACTGGCTGCCGCCCTCGCCGGAGAGGTCGATGTCCGTGTAGTCGAACAGCCCGAAGGCGTCCACGTAGTCGTAATACGTCTTGGCGCCGATCTTCAGCGCCATATTGGTGAAGGCCACGTTGCACGAGTGCATGGCCGCTTCCCGCAAATTCTGGTTCCCGTGTCCCGAGAGCTCCCAGCAGTTGAGGTCGGTGGTGCGCCCGGGGATGTTCCCGGCGGGGATGCTTCCGCCGCAGTAGAAGGAGTCGTTCTCGTGGAGGACCCCCTCCTCCAGGCCGATGGACATGGTGATGATCTTAAAGACCGAGCCCGGCTCGTAGGTGTCGGAGATGGCCCGGTTGCGCCACTGGTCGTAGAGGGCCTGAGTCTGGGCGTTGTCCCGCTCCTTCTCGTCCTCCACCTGGGCGATCTGCTCCTTGACCTCCTCCGCCAGGTCCCAGGGGGAGTTTAAGTCGTAGGCGTTGGCGTTGGCGAGGCCCAGAATCTCCCCGGTCTTGACGTTCATGACGATGCAGCAGCCGCCGTTTAAGATATAGTTGGCCTTGATGGCGTCCTGGAGGTACTTTTCGATGACGGACTGGATCTCGTAGTCCAGCGTCAGAGTCATGTCGCAGCCGTCGATGGCGTCGTTGTAGTTCTGGTAATTTTCGAAGAGCATCTCCGTGCCGTTATTTGCCACCAGCCGCACGATGGAGCCGTTGGTCCCCTCAAGGCTGGAGTCGTACAGCGCCTCGATGCCCTCGAGGCCGTAGTTGTCGGTGCCCACAAAGCCCACCACATGGCAGGCGAGGCTCCCATAGGGGTAATACCGCTTGGAGTCCTCCTCGATGTGGACGCCCACGATCTTGTTGTCGGCCTTGAACTGACGGACCTGGTCGGCCAGGTCCCCGTCGATCTTCGTGGCCACCCTCTCATACCAGGAATCGGTGCGCTCCGTGAGCTTCATGATCCAGTCGTAGTCCACGCCCAGGATGCGGCTGAGCTCCCGGGCGATGAGGGTGGGCTCGTCGTTATAGTGTATCTCGTTGGATTTATATTCCTTTTCGTGGTAGTACTTGATCTCATAGGGCGAGATAAAGACGGTGTAGGCCGTGGAGCTCTTCGCCAGGGTGTTGCCGTTGACGTCATAGATGGTCCCCCGGGACGCCGCCACCGACACGGTGCGGGTCTGCTGGCTCACCGCGTGTTCCTCATAGAAGTCGTGGTCCGTTATCATCAGCTTGTAGAGCCGGACCGCCAGAACGGAAAACGCAACTACGCCGCACACCAGTGCCAATACAAGTGTGCGGCCGAGGATGGTTTTATTTGTTCTTTGCCCGGAGGCGCCTTTGGATTTTGCCATTGTGAAGCTCCTAAATCAGTATGTGCGCGTCCGCCGCGCCGGCCCTCACCATCAGCTTATTGGCCCCTCAGCCGAAATATTCCGATATGTCCTTGAAAAAGGCGCTGAGCCTGGCAAGGAGGCCCGAAGTCTCGTCCTTGGAGAGCACCTGGGCCCTGTCGCCCAGGGCGGAGGTGTAGATGACCTGGTCCTCGGTGTCGCCCTTCACCATTCCCAGAATGTTCACGGCGTACATCTCGATCTCGTCCATGTCAAAGGTAGTCTCGTAGCGGACCTTTATGGCCTCGTTCTCCTCCTGGAGGGCCGCGATCTCGGCTCTGACGGCGTTGGTCTGGCCGGAGAGCGCCGCGAGCTGCACAAAGCCCAGCAGCATCAGCACCAGCATGGCCGCCGCGGCGACGCCGCCGATAAGTCCCAGCACCGGGAGGCCGAAGGCCTGGGCTCTTTTCTCCTCCTGGGCCCTGGCGCGCTCCTGCGCCCGCTCGCGGGCACGGCGCTCCAGCCGCTCGCGGGCCAGCTCCTCCGGTGTGGGGAGGACCTTCGTCTCGCCCTGGGGGATGTCCTCATAATAGCCGGGGACGCGCCGGAGGTCGTAAGCCTCGCTGCCGTACACCGCCCCTGTGGCGTACCTGGTTCCTATCGCCGCTGCTGTTGCCATCGCAATTGTCCTTTCGCAGGTCTGTCCGCCGTCGGGCGGCGTTCCTTTTATATTCTCTCCGCTATCCGAAGCTTGGCGCTGCGGGAGCGGGGGTTCATTTGGAGCTCATCCTCCGCGGCCGTCACCGGATGGCGCGTCACCGACCGGAGGGTCTTCACAAAGCCGCACACGCACACCGGAAATT
Source organism: uncultured Oscillospiraceae bacterium (assembly GCA_947632155.1). Lineage (GTDB taxonomy): Bacteria > Bacillota > Clostridia > Oscillospirales > Oscillospiraceae > RUG626. The sequence goes on along the minus strand of CANROF010000020.1, from coordinate 21,557 downwards.
CCGGCGGGCAGGTGCATCCGTTCTCGTGGGAGCGTATGGCGCCCTTCACGATTCGGTCCTCCAAGGAGTGGAAGCTTATGACGCAAAGCCTGCCCCCCGGCGCAAGCCTCTCAATGGCCGTGTCCAGCATCTGCCGGAGGGCCCCCAGCTCGTCGTTGACGGCGATCCGGAGGGCCTGGAAGCACCGCTTCGCCGGGTGCTGCTTCTCCCGCAGGGCCTGGGGGGGCATGGCCGATCTTATGATGTCCACCAGCTCAAGGGTGGTCCCGATGGGCCGTTGGGCCCGTTTTCTCACAATGGCGGCGGCTATTTTCTGGGAGTACCGCTCCTCGCCGTACTCAAAAAATATCCGCCTCAGCTCCGCCTCGCTCCAGCCGTTCACGATGTCCCTGGCCGTCAGGGCGTCGTCCCTGTCCATGCGCATGTCCAGCGGGGCGTCGCGCATATAGGAAAAGCCCCTCTCCCCGTTGTCGAGCTGCGGGGAGGAGACGCCCAAGTCGAAGAGCATCCCGTCGGCCCTCTCAACGCCCAGGCCGTCCAGTATCTCCCCCAGGTCCCGGAAATTCCCGTGTATGAGGTCGAGCCGCGCACATAAGGGCCGGAGGCGTTCTCCGGCCTCGTCAATGGCCGTCCTGTCCCGGTCGATGCCGATAAGACGGCCCGTGGTCAGGTGCGCGGCTATCGCCGCGGAATGGCCCCCTCGCCCAAGAGTGCCATCCACATAGGTGCCGTCGGGGCGGATATTGAGCCCCTCGACGCACTCCCGCAGGAGCACGGGTACATGGGCCTCCATCAGAAGTCAAGCTCCTGAAGCACTTCGGCGATGTTCTCCGGAGTCGTCTCCACGACGTCAACGGCATCCCAGGCGGCCTCATCCCAAAACTCGGCACACTCTCCGGCGCCCACCACGGCCACGTCCCGGGTGAGCCCCGCAAAATCACGAAGCGCCTGGGGAAGAAGGATCCTCCCCTGGCTGTCCAGCTCGCACTTGGCCGCGTGGGCAAAGAGCGGGCGCATCTTTGTCTGCTTGACCCTGGGCATGGCCTTGATTTTTTCCATCATCCTGTCCCAGCTCTCCGCGGAGTACGCCGCAAGGCACCGCTCCTGGGAGATGGTGACGTAAAAGACCTCGCCCAGCTCCTCACGTATGCGGGAGGGTATGGCGAGACGGCCCTTGGCGTCGATGCTGTGTCTGTATACGCCGGTCATCGCTTTCCCTCCTTACGTGGTATCCGTGTGGGGAAGTGGTACATTTCTCCCCACTCTTCCCCACATCTATGGACTTAATTATAGAGTGCCCCGCAGGAAAATGCAAGAAGTTTTTTCAAATTTGTCAAAATAATTTCTGAGTTGTGTTGACATAACGAGTTTCCCACAAAATATGCTGTGAGCCCGCCCCCGCCGCCTTTTTTCCCCTCCCCCGGTGGACATAAAAAATCCCCCGGTGGACATAAAAATCCCCCGGAGGGGATACCCTCCGGGGGGTTGACCGCGGCATTCTGTTTTACTGCTCGTACTTTTTTACTGCTCGGGCGTTCTCTGGGGCATGGCGGAGGCGGAGACGGAGCGGAAGCGGGAACGGGAGGTGTGGACCTCGTTTAGGGCCTCGGAGATGGCCTCCTCCGTGCGCCGGAGGGCATCGTCGGCGTAGTCGTTGGCCACGCGCTTGAGCTCGTTGGACTTGGCCTCCGCGGCGGCGATGATCTCGTTGGCCCGCTGCTTGGCGGCCCGGACGATCTCCTCCTGGTCCACCATCTGGCGGGCCCGCTGCTCGGCCACCTTGCGCATGGACTCGGCCTCGCGCTTGGCGTTGCTGATATACTCGGCGCGGGAGGTGACGAGCCTCTTGGCCTCCGCAAGCTCGGTGGGGAGCTGGGCCTTGATCTCGTCCAAAAGGTCCAGCACCTTGTCGCGCTCGATGACGCACTTCTCCGCGCCCAGGGGCAGGCCCCATGCCTCCGTTATCATGTTGTAGAGCATGTCGATGAGCTCCTGAACATCGTTACCCATATCTGTCGTCCTTTCTTTATATATTGTGATATTTTATTCTTTATCCAGTGCCAGCCGCTCCAGAACGTCGGGGACGATCTCCCTTGGAACGGCCTTTGATATGTCCGCCCTGTACATGGCCATCTCCCGGGCTATGGTGGAGGACAGGTAGGTGTACTTCTCCTCGGCGGTGAGGAACACCGTCTCGATCTCCGGGGAGAGCTTTTTGTTGAGGAGCGCTATCTGGAACTCCATCTCAAAGTCCGACACCGCCCGGAGGCCCTTGACGATGAAGGTAGCCCCCCGCTCCCGGGCGAAATCCACCAAAAGGCCGCCGCAGGAGTCCACCTCCACGTTTCCGTACTTGCCGGTGACCCGGCGAACGAAATCCACCCGCTCCGCAATGGAGAAGTGGGGCTTTTTCGAGGAATTCACCGCCACGCAGACGTAGACCTTGTCAAAGAGCCTGGAGGCCCGCTTGATGATATTGAGGTGCCCCAGGGTGATGGGGTCGAAGCTTCCGGGGTATACGGCAATTTTCATTTTGTCAGATTCCTTGTCATCGTCGTGAGCTTAATGCGTCCGTAGACATACTCCCGCACGGAAAAGAGCTCCGCCGGGGGCTCCGGCAGCGTGAGGGAGACGTCGCTTTCACAGATGATTATACCATTTTCCCGCAATATGTCAAACCCAAAGAGAAGATTTAATGCTTTTTCCAATAAATCGGAGGCGTAGGGCGGGTCCAAAAGCACGATATCCATGTCCCGGGCGGACCGGAGATAGGCGATGGAGTCGCTCTTCACCACCTTCGCCCGGGCCTCCAGCCCCGTGGCCTTCAAATTCTCCGTGACGAGCCTCACGGCCTCCGGGGCCCTGTCCACGAAGACGCAGCTCTCCGCCCCGCGGCTCAAGGCCTCGATGCCGAGCTGCCCCGTCCCGGCGAAGAGGTCCAGGACCCTGGCGCCGGGGACGTCAAACTGGATGATGTTGAATATCGACTCCTTCACCTTGTCGGTGGTGGGCCGGATGTCGTAATTGGAGGGCTCCCGGAGCCTTCTGCCCCGGGCCGAGCCGGTGATAACTCTCATGTTCCTCTCTCCCCCGTGTGGAAGTGTTCATAGACCGCCCGGGCCGTATTTTTCGGCACCGCGGCGCAAAGCTCCTCGTAGCCGGCCGCCTCCACGGCCTTTACGCTCTTGAAATGCTTCAATAGCTGGGCCTTTCTGGCCTCCCCCACCCCGGGGATGCCGTCCAGCTTCGATTTTTTCACCCGCTTGGACTGGAGAGAGCGGTGGAACTCGATGGCGAAGCGGTGCGTCTCCTCCTGGATATTGCCGATGAAGGCGAAGACGGCGGGGTTTGCCTGGATGGAGATCTCCTGCCCCTCCGGCGTGACCAGGGCCCGGGTGCGGTGGCGGTCGTCCTTCACCATGCCGAATACCGGCACGTCCGCCCCGGCGGCGCGCATGGCCTCCCGGGCGGCGGAGGCGTGCCTGTCGCCGCCGTCGATGAGCAGAAGGTCCGGCAGCGCCGCAAATCCGCTGTCCCCCGAGGCGTATCGGGCAAATCTCCTCCCCACGGCCTCCCGCATGGAGCCGTAGTCGTCCTGGCCCTCCACGGTCCTCATTTTGAACTTCTTATAATCGCTCTTTTTGGGCTTGCCGTCCACGAACACCACCATGGACGCCACGATGTCGTCGGCCCCGGTGTTGGAGATGTCGAAGGACTCGATCCGCCCCGGCGCCTCCGCAAGCCCCAGGGCGTCCCGGAGCCACTGGGCGGTCTTGGAGACGCGCTCCTCCCGTGTGGTGACGCGCTCCACCTCCTCCCGGGCGTTCTCCTGGGCGGCGGACAGGAATTCCCGGTACATCCCCCGCTGGGGGACGTAAAGCTCCACATTGTGGCCGGCCTTCTCCGTCAGGAACCGGCCCAGCTCCTCCATGTCCTCCGTCTCCACCGGCAGGAGGACGCGGGAGGGGATGAGCTCCGCGTCATAATAGTATTGCCGCACCAGGAGGGAAAGGCTCTCGGTAAAATCTCCCAGTGGGTCCTCCAAAAGCTCCGCGTCCTTGGCCAAAAGCTGTCCCTGGACATAGTGGAGGACGGCGAAGGCGGAGCGGACCTCCCCCTCAAAGTACCCCACGGCGTCGGTGTCGGAGGCGCCCTTGTTCAAAACCGTCTGGCGCGTCTCCAAAAGCTCCAGGGCGCGCACGGTGTCCCGGAGCTTGGCGGCCTCCTCGAACCGCAGGTCCTCCGCCGCCCGGGCCATCTTCTCCGTCAGCTCCTGGGTGAGCTCACGGCCCTTGCCCTTGAGCACCATGACGGCCTGGCTGACGCGGTCCCTGTACTCCTCCCCGGTGAGCACGCCGCGGCACCAGGCGTCGCAGACGCCCATGTGGTGATTAAGGCATGGCCGCTCCCGGCCGATGTCCCGGGGGAAGCGCTTGGAGCAGGTGGGCAGCTTCAGCGCCTTGAGCAGCAGCTCCAGCGCCGCCTTGGTGTTGCCCCGTGAGCCGAAGGGCCCGTAATACTCCGCCCCGTCCTTTGCCCTTCTGGAGGCGATGGAAAAGCGCGGGTAGGGGCTTTTGATGTCGAGCCTGACAAAGGGGTAGCCCTTGTCGTCCTTCAAAAGGATGTTGTACTTCGGGGAGTAGTGCTTGATGAGGGAGTTTTCCAGCACCAGCGCCTCAAACTCGGACTTGGCGATGATGACCTCAAAATCCCGGATGTTGGAGATCATGGCCTCGGTCTTCAGGTTGTGGGAGCCGTGGAAGTAGGAGCTCACGCGGTTTTTCAGCGCCTTGGCCTTGCCCACGTAGATGACCGTGCCGTCCTCGGCGTGCATGATGTAGCACCCGGGCTTCAGCGGCAGGGCGTTCGCCTTTTCGCGGAGAGTGTCAAGGTTGGGATTCATGGTCGCAGCTCCTTTTATGGGGATTTTGAGGGACGCGGGCCGGGAAGAGGCGGCCTATTTTACAGAAAAACGGCCTCTTCAAATATTGAAGCAGGCCATCGTCTGTCACAAACTCAAATTCAATATTTTTCCCGGCGGCATGTACGTCGGGAAAAATCCCTTTTGTCGATTTTCGTGTGCGGCCCTGCGGGCCGTGCGCAAAAATCGACAGCAGGGAAAATATTCTGAATTTCGCAAAATTCAGAATATTTTTCCGCACGTTCCCCCCTGTCGAAAAAGCCCGTCAGGGCTTTTTCGACATTCTAAAGCGGCCTGTTTCAGGGGGTGAAACAGGCCGTTTGATGATGCGGTTTGAAATTACTCGGCAAAATCGCGGGTGATGAGCTCGCAGAGCGTTTCAACGGCGCGCTCCTCGTCCTCCCCGTCGGCGGAGATGGAGACGGTCATGCCCTTGATGATACCAAGGGACAGCACGCCCAGGAGGCTCTTGGCGTTGACGCGGCGCTCGTCCTTCTCGATCCAGACCTGGCACTTGAAATCGTTGGCCTTCTGGGTGAAGAAAGTGGCGGGCCTGGCCCTAAGACCGACCTGGTTCATAACCTCGACTGTTTTAACGAACATATTGCCCCTCCTTAAAATCGCGCCGGTATGACCCGCGCCTGGTGGTCAGTAATACTTATTCTGTATTCTATCAAACGCGCACTTGCCCGTCAAGAAATAATAGTGTTGAATATTATGCCCAAAACGTGAAAAATTAGTGCGATTTTGACAAACCGCGCCGCACTCAACGAATCTCCACGATGGTGACGCCGCTTTCGCCCTCGCCGAAGCGCCCCAGGCGGTAGCTCTTCACCTGCTTTGAGCGCTTCAGGCACTCGTGGACGGCCTTCCGGAGGACCCCGGTGCCCTTGCCGTGGATGATGGTGACGGTGTTCACGTGGCGCATCTGGGCGCCGTCGATGAAGCGCTCCACCAGCGCCACCGTCTCGTCCGCCGTCATGCCCCGGACGTCCAGCTCGGATTTGGCGCTCTCGGTGGAGACGGGGACGTGGACCGCGGCGGGCCTCGTCTTGGGCTTCTCCGCCTCCACTACCCGGACCTCGTCCTGGCGGGCCGTGACCTTCATGATACCCGCCTGGAGCTCCAGCGTCCCGTCGGGCTTCACGGAGAGGACCTGGGCCCTGGTGCCGATGGAGACGATCTCCACCGTGTCCCCCGCCTCCGCGTCCCGGGTGCGCTGCCGCTCCACGGGCTTCGCGCCCTCCGGCGTCACCTTGGCGGCGGCTTCGTTCAAGTCGTGGCGCAGCCTGGCCTTGGCCTCGTTGAGGCGCTGCCAGTCGGTGTCCGACGCGGCCTCCCGGCGCATCCGCTCGATTTCCCGGAAGGCCTCGTCCGCGGCGCGTCTCGCGTCCTCTAAGATGCGCTCGGCCTCGCTGCGGGCGTTTTTGGTGAATTTCAGGCGCTCCTCCTCGGCTCTCCGGCGCTCCTTCTCCGCCGCCGTCAGGTCGTCGCGGGCCTTCTGGAGGGCCGCGTCGGTCTGGGCCTTTCGCTCCTCGGCGGCCTTGCGGTTCTCCTCTAACTTCGAGAGGGCCTCCTCAAAGTCGGTGTCCACCTTGTCCATCCGCCGGCGGGCGTCGTCGATGATGTGCCCGGGAAGCCCTAAGCGCTGGGAGATGGCGAAGGCGTTGGACTTGCCGGGGATGCCCATCAAGAGCCGGTAGGTGGGCTTCAGGGTCTTCACGTCAAACTCGCAGGAGGCGTTCATGACGCCCTTTTCCGTCATGGCGTAGATCTTCAGCTCCGCGTAGTGGGTGGTGGCGGCGATTCTGGCCCCCAGGGACCGGCAGTACTCGATGATGGCCACGGCCAGCGCCGCGCCCTCCGCCGGGTCCGTGCCGGCGCCCAGCTCGTCAAAGAGCGCCAGGGTCCCCTCCCCGCACTCCGAGAGGATGCCCACGATGTTGGTCATGTGGGAGGAGAAGGTGGAGAGGGACTGCTCGATGGACTGCTCGTCGCCGATGTCCGCCAGGACCTTCTCGAAAAGGGGCAGGCGGCTCTCGTCCCCCGCCGGGATGTGGAGGCCGCACTGGGTCATGAGGCTCAGAAGCCCCAGGGTCTTGAGGCTCACCGTCTTGCCGCCGGTGTTGGGGCCGGTGATGACCAGGGTGTCGAAGTCCACGCCCAGCTCGATGTCGATGGGCACGGCCTCGGACTGCTTCAAAAGGGGGTGTCGGGCCTTTTTGAGGACGATTTCCCCGCCGTCGGAGAGCGCGGGGCAGGCGCAGTTGAGGCGGTAGCTCAGCTTGGCCTTGGCGAAAATGAGGTCGAGCTCGGTGAGGACGTTATAGTCGAGGGCTATGTCCTCCCCGAAATCCGAGGCCTCGGCGGAGAGCTCCCGCAAAATGCGCTCGATCTCCCGCTCCTCCCGGGCCAGCAGCTCCCGGATCTCGTTGTTTGCCTTCACGGCGCTCATGGGCTCGATGAAGAGCGTGGCGCCGGAGGAGGAGATGTCGTGGGTGAGCCCCGGCACGGCCCCCTTGTGCTCGGCCTTCACCGGCACCACGTAGCGGCCGTTTTTCATGGTGATGATGGGCTCCTGGAGCACCTTGGCGTAGCTGGGGGAGGTGATGATTTTCTGGAGGGCCTCCCGTACACGGCTCCCCGCCACGCGCATGGCCCGGCGGATGTCCGCAAGCTCCGCGGAGGCGGAGTCCGCCAGCTCCCCCTCGCCGATGATGGAATTGGTGATTTTTTCCTCAAGATACTTGTTGGCGTGGAGGGAGGAGAAGAGATACCCGATGCTCCCGGCGCCCTTCTCGTCGCCGGAGGCGTAGGCGATGGCGCTCCGGGCCTCCCGGAGGACCTGGGCGATGTCCGTCAGCTCCCGGGTGTTCAGCATCCCCCCGGCGTCGGCCCGGCGGAGGCTGTCCCGGATGTCCTTCACCCCGGAAAAGGAGGGCGCGGAGTGGAGGGTCATGAGCTCCCGGGCGTCGGTCGTCTCCTGGAGCCGCTTTTCCACCTCCGCCTTGTCGGAGGAGGGGGTCAGGAGCCTGGCGGCCTCCTTGGCCCCGTCGGACACGGCCTCCGCCGCCAAAAGCTCCAGCACCGCCGGCAGCTCCAGTATAGCCTGAGATTTTTCATAAAGCGTCATTTCGATCGCCTCCGTGGGGATATACAGCATTCTTATTTTATAATTCTACCATACAATTGTCCCGTTTTCAAGTGCGGGGAAAAGGACCTAAGCATGTCGTAAGGGCCGGACACCGTGTCGGCCCGTTCCTTCGTTTTTCGCAGCATCCCGTGAACGGAGGGTGTTGTAACCCGGTAGAACGGGTCGCCGAGACGGCGACCCCTACGGCGAGGTTTTGGGATTATGCGTCTTCGGGGAGACAGTTGCGAATCGGAGGGACGGGCCGGCACGGTGTCCGGCCCTTACGCCAAATTCAGGGGTTTTCGCGATGATTTTGGGGTTATCCGAAATCGCGGCACGGGCCGATGTGGTCATCGGCCCCTACGGCGGAAATTGGGGTTAAGTTTTTTGTCGGGAGGTATGAGCGAATCGGGAGAACGGGCCGGCACGGTGTCCGGCCCTTACGGAACTGGTGGACGTTGAAATCGGATTTTTCGTTTATTATGGCGCAATACGCCTTCAGAAAACATCATCGCCGCGCACCGAGGTGCGCGGCGATGGCTTTTTGCGTTTTACTGCTCCCGGATGATATTGACGCCCGGGCGGGCTGAGAGCATGTCGGCCTCGCGGGTGTGGCAGGTGAAGAGGATGATCTGGCGCTTTTCCGAAAGCTCCGCCAGAAGCTCCAGGGCCCGGCGGCATCTGGCGTCATCGAAATTGGCCAGGGCGTCGTCCAGAATGATGGGGCAGGGGTCGTCGCCGCCCAAGATGAGCTCGCACATGGCCAGCCGCAGGGAGAGGTAGATCTCGTCCCCGGTGCCGTCGGAGAGCGTCAGGACGTTGTGGGCCTCCACGCCGTCCTCTTCCTTTGCCGAGGCGTCGAAGCCCTTGTCAAAGTAAAGGCGCTCATATTTTCCCCCGGTGAGGCGGCTCAGGATTTCCCCCGCCCGGCGGCTGACCTCCGGGGAGAAGCGGGTCTGGAGCTGGGTGTTGGCCTCCGCCAGGGTGTCGATGGCCAGCGTCAGGGCGCTGTACCGGCGGTTGTCCGCCTCGATGCGCTCCTCAAGCTCCCGGATGCGGCCCTCGATGACGGCGGGGTCGCCCAGGGTCCTCTGGCCGCCGGAGGCCAAATCGTAGTCCCTGGTGGCGGCGGAGAGCTGGGCGTTTATGCGCTCGATAGCCGCCAGGGTGTCCTCCCGGCTCCTCATGGGCGTGGGCAGGAAGGTGTCGTCCGGCTCCTCCGACGGGTCATATTCGGCCAGCAGCGTCTCATAGACATTCCGGGCCGCCACGGCGTCGAACTCGGCGCGGGTGAGCTCGTCGATCTCCCGCTCCGTCTCGTTCAGGGCGTCCAGCACCGCCTCGCCGGAGGAGATCTCCGGCATGAACGCCGAAAGCTCCCTGACGGCCCGCTCCCCCGCCTCCTGGGCGGCGGTCCCGGCGCTCTCATAGGCGCTCCTGGCGGCGTCCCGGGCGGCGCGAAGCCGGTCCTCGTCGGCCGTCAGGGCCTTGTAGGCCTCCCTGAGAGAGGCCAGCTTCTCCACCGAGGGCACGCCGTAACCGTCCAACAGCTCCCTCAGATCGTCCTCCGGCGAGCGGCGACGCCTGGGCTTTACGAAGAAGAGCACCAGCCCCGCGGCGCCTATGGCAAGGGACGCCGCGACCCCTATGAGGTCAAATTCGAACAGTCCGGCGGTCCCGGGGATGTTCTTCAGCGCCGGCTCCAACAGCCCCGTGGTCAGCACAAGGCCCAAAACGGCCAGCACGCACAGGATAATGGGGATGAATTTAGGGATTTTCGGGTCCTTTTTCTCCCGGGCCTTCCGCTCCAGCTCCCGGCCCTTTTGTATGTCCTCGCTGAGCTTCCCGTCGTCCCTGCCGTGGAGCGGCGACGCCGACCGGCGGGCGTCGGCGTCCACCAGCTCCTTCTCCGCCCGCCACAGGGCCCGCTCCGCGTCGTTTGCCACTTTTTTAAGGGGCATGACGGCGGCGGCCGTCTCGCGGATGGAGGTGATGTCCTCCCGGGTCATGCGCTTGCCGTTTTTCGTGACGGCGGCGGTGAGGCGCCGGACGTCCTCCTCGGCAGTCTCGGCGCTGTGCTTCGCCTCTTTGAGCCGCCGCGCGGCGGCGCGCTTATCCAGCTTATCGTGGATGACCAGGTCCTGGCGCATCATATCGAGCTGCTTTTCCAGCCTTGACATGGTGGAGCGCAGGCCCGCCGCCTCCTCGGAGGACTCGTGTATCTTCTCCAGCGCCCGGCGCTGGGCGGCCAGCTCCTGCTCCATGGCCGGAAGCGTGCCGGATTTGTTGTACCGGAGCTTCCTCTGCCAGCGCCCCAGGAGGGCGGCGGAGCCGGAGTACGACGTGCTCTCGTCGCCGGTGGAGACTATATCCGCGATCTTTTTCTCCAGATCCGCGGTCTGATTCACGCGGATGTCCGCCCGGCGGATGAAGGCCGTGCGCTCGAAGACCCCGCGGGTGACGCCGGTAAGCGCCTCCCCGGCGGTCTCGCCGGTGAGGTCCCGCAAAAATTCCGCGGTGCCGGTCTTGACGGCGATGAAGTTTTTCATGGGGCTGGAGCCCCTGGCCGTGCGCTGGACGGTGATCTCCCGACCGCCGGCCTCCAGCTCCGCGGTGCCCACCATGGCCCCGCCGTCCCAGGGGCGGTAGCGCGTCTTGGTGGACAGGTACCCGGCCTTGTCCCGCTCGGAGGTGTCCACGCCGTAGAGCATGGCGTTTATGAAGCCGCACCAGGTGGATTTTCCGTATTCGTTGGGGGCGGAGATGATGTTGAGGCCGTCCCCCAGCTCAAGCTTTGCGTTTTTGAGCTTCCCGAAGGTGGCCGAGAGCTTTCTTATCTTCACAGTCTCCACTCCTCTCTGCCCTCCAGGGCCGCGAGGCCGCAGCGGGCGGCCAGCTCCACGCGCCGGCGGGTGTCGTCGTCGCCGGCCCCGTCGTACATGGCCTTGAGCTTCCCCAGGAACAGCCCCGTCAGGGTGTCCTCCCCCGCCCCGTCCCAGAGGCCCCGGGCCGGACGCGTCCTGTTTTGTACCGTGAGGTGGAAGAATTTATCCCCCAGCGCGGCGGCAATGGCCTCGGTGTCGGGCTCGCCGGAAAATTCGCCCTTTAAAATGAGCCTGGCTATATCCGCGGGGAATCCCTCCCCCACGGCCCTGGCGGCGGAGGCCAGGGCGTCGTCGGAGCCGGTGAGGTCCGCCTCGATCACCCGGTACTGCCTTTTGGCCAGGGGCTTGAATTCCAGCTCGCACTCTCCCTTCCCGACGCCGCCCACCAGGACCCCCTTGGGCCCCAGCTCGTCAAAGCCGCGCCCCTCCAGGCACCCGGGGTAGGCGTACCAGGTGTTCCCCGCCCTTTTAAGGCCGGAGAAGGCGTGGGTGTGGCCCAGGGCCAGGTAGTCAAGCCCGGAGCGGGCGATGTCCTCCTCGGATATGGCGTTGTAGCGGGAGGACGCGGTCAGGTCCCCGTGGAGGACCATCAACTCCACAAAGCCGCTGTCCCGGATGCTGAAGCTGCCCAGCAGCGGCTCGCACCCGGCGGAGGTAAAGCCCGCGCCCCACACCCGCACCCCCAGGTCCGGAAGCTCGACGGAGCGTATCTGGGACGTCTTGAAGATGTGTACGTTCTCCGGAAGCTCCATGAAGGCGTAGGGCGACTTGGCGGTATAGTAGTCGTGGTTCCCCGGGGCGATGAACACCTGGGCGCGCATACCGGTCAGGACCCTGGTCAGCGTCTGGGTCGTCTCCCAGTACCCCGCGCCGGTGTCGAAGAGGTCCCCGGCCAGCAGTACGATGTCCACGCCCTCCGCCGCGGCGGCCAGGGCGTCCAAAAGTTCCCTCTGCTCACGCCGGCGCTGGGCGGCCTTCTCCTCCGGGAGGGAGGCGAAGGGGCTGTCCATGTGGAAATCCGCGGCGTGAAGTATTTTTACCATTCTTTTTCACCTCCGACAGGCGGCCTCACATCAGGGGCGCCACGATCTTCAAAAGCCCCCCGAAGAACTTGACGTGCAGCTTTTCGTGGGCGGCGTCCTCCCGGGTCACCCGGTGGGAGGCCGCCAGCGTCTGGGCGAAGTCCTTTTTGATGTCCTCCAGCGCCGGGACGCCGCACAGCAGCGCCGCGCACTCAAAGTGGTGGTAGAGGCTCCTGTAGTCCAAATTCACCGTCCCCACCACGCCCATCCGGTCGTCCTGGAGGAAGACCTTGGCGTGGATGAAGCCGGGGGTGTACTCGTACAGCTTCACCCCGGCGTCCAAAAGCTCCTTATAGTGGCTCTTGGCCAGCCAGAAGGCGTAGGTCTTGTCCGGGATGTGGGGCAGAATAATGCGCACGTCCACCCCCCGCTTGGCCGCCGAGGTCAGCGCCATGGCAGTCTCGCCGTCCAGGATGAGATACGGCGTCATGATGTGGACGTAACGGACCGCGGTGTTGATAAGGTGCAGATACACCGTCTCCCCCACCCGCTCGTTGTCCATGGGGCTGTCGCCGTAGGGGATGACGACGCCGGGGGCGTCCACGCGGATGGAACGCGGGTCCGGCAGGTACTGCTCATAGTAGCAGCCCCCCGCGGGCTCGGAGCTCTGCCACATCTGCAAAAACATCAGCGTAAAGGACCGGACGGCCTCGCCCCGCACCATGATGGCCGTGTCCTTCCAGTGGCCGAAGCGGACCTTCTCGTTTATATACTCGTCGGCCAGGTTCACCCCGCCGGTAAAGGCAACCCGGCCGTCCACCACCAGGATCTTCCGGTGGTCGCGGTTATTGTAGTGGGTGGACACAAAGGGCCGCACGGGGGCGAAGACCTTGCACTTTATGCCCCGGGCCTCAAGCTGCTTCGGATAGGCGTTGGGCAGGTTCGAGAAGGCGTTGGTGCCGTCGTACATGAAGCGCACCTCCACCCCGGCCCTGGCCTTGCGGGTCAGGATCTCCAGGATGGAGTCCCACATCCGGCCCTCGGAGACGATGAAATACTCCATGAAGATAAACCGCTCCGCGGCCTCCAGCTCCCGGAGCATGGCCTCGAATTTGTTCTCCCCCAGGGGGAAGTACTGAACGTCCGAGCCCCGGTAGGGCGGGAAGCCCGCCCTGTCCCGGAGGTACACGGCGATGGAGGCGGCGTCGGGGTCGGTGTCGCGCATGGCACGGACCACGTCCTCCTCCTCGGACTTCGGGTGTATGGGGAAATAGGGCATCGTCTCGTTGACGCACCTGGAGATGGACCTCTGGACGGCCCTGTGGCCGATGTCCAGCTTTATGAAGAAGTAGAGGGGTATCCCCACCACCGGCACCAGCGCCACCACGAAGCACCAGGTGAGCTTCACCGTGGGGTCGGAGCGGGAGTTGGCGATGTAGATGAGCATCAGCGCCGCGGCCAGGGCGGAGCCGAGATGGATGTAATTGCCCAGCCTCTCAAACCCCCACAGCAGCAGTCCCACCTGCGCCGCCAGCAGCACCACGACGATGAACGTGCGCCCGGTGACCACGGTCCAGAAGCCGCGCTTTATCTTCTTTTTGTTATCAGTAGTGACAGGGACCGACATGCCGCGCCTCCGAGATAATAATAATACATTTTATTATAACACAAACCCCCAAAACAGAAAACCCCCTTTTTGACAAAAAACGGGGATAAAAGGGAGAGGGCCGCCAAGAGAGGCGGCCCCTACAGCTCAAATTCATTATTTTTTCCAAGGACATGTGCCTTGGAAAAAATTCCTTTTGTCGCCCAAGTGTGCCGCTTGCGGCGCGCGCAGGGCGACAGCAGGAATCCCCTGGCTGAATTTCGCAAAATTCAGCCAGGGGATTCCGCAAGTGTCCCCATGGCATTTGAAGCCCTCCGGGCTTCAAAGCCAGTTCAAATAAACCTGTTTGTCCCGTCCGCGTCGCCGGTGACGGAGTCGTGCCAGGCGCTGGGGGCGGTGCGGATGGAGATGTTCCGGCGGTAGACGCCCCTGGGGGCGGAGACGGGGTTATCCCGGAAGATGAAATTCTGCTGCTGGTTGTCCACGGCGGTACAGCCGGTGACGCGCAGAGCCCCGGGGTTGAAGTTGTCCGAAAAGCCCGCCATGGAGTTTTTGAACGACACGCAGTTTTCCACCACGTGCCCCACGGGCATGCCCTCGCCGCCCAGCTTGAAGCCGTTGCCGCCTCCGCCGCCGGCGATGACGTGGGCGGGGTCCTCCGGGTCCACCCAGACGCCGTTCTCGTAGGCCACGCAGTTGCGCAGCGTCACGGGGGCGTTGGGTCCCTTCTCCACCTTGTTGTAGAGGTCGAAGCCGTCGTCCACGTTCCCGTGGGAGATGCACCCCTCGAATACGTTCCCCGGCCCCACGCCCAATTTCGGGGCGAAGCCGTCGGCGTTCATGTTCTGCCGGTCCCGGTTGCCGTAGGACTCGCAGTCCCGGACGGTGTTGTAGCAGGGCCAGGCGAACTGGAAGCCCTCCGGCATACCGCCGCCGAGCTGGAAGCCCGTCTCGTCGCAGTGGTGGAAGAGGCAGCGCTCCACGGTGTTGAAGCTCCCGGTGACATCGGAGCGCTTTCCGGTGAACTCAAGGCCGTAGACGTGCCAGAAGTTGGCGCCCAGCTTGAGCCCCGCGTTTTTGAAGACCACCTTCGCGCCCTCATCCGGCATCACGGTCTTTACCGCGTCCAGCGCGCCTGAATCCTCCGGCCCCAGGCGCAGCGTCTCGTTATAGACGCCCTCCAGGAGGTAGACCGTCCCGCCCTGTCCCAATCGCCGGACGGCCCCGGCGAGACTGGCGGGCTCCTCCCTGGTGCCCGGGGCGTCGGGGTCGCCGTCGGGGGCGGCCCAGAGGACGTCGCTGGGGTACGCCGAGGGCTCGTAGGTGACGGCGAAAGTCTCCGTGAGGCTCCCGGAGGGGAAGTCGTAATCGCAGCGCAGCCGGTTCTCCCCCGGGTGGAGACGCAATTCCATGTTGGAGGGGCGGCGGTCCAAAAGCTCCGCGGTGCCAAGGCTCTCCCCGTCGCGGCTGACGTACACAAGGCCGCTCTTGTTGCCGTGGAAGGTCAGGATGTACCTCTCCGAGGAGGAGTAGGTCCCGGAGCGCAGGAAGAGCTTCGGCCGGACGTTGTGATTCTCCGGCCGCCAGAGCTCCGGGAGCTCCGCCGGGGGCGTGAAGGGCTCGATCTCAAGGTCGATGTCCTCAAACCGGACCTCGGCGTTGCGGGAGGCGAAGAAGCCCACGTACATGGCGTCCCCCTCAAGCTGCTGGAGAAGATTCGCGCCGCATCCCTCGGGGTAGACGCGCTCCGACATGGTCCCGTCGGGCCTCTCCACGGCGGCGTAGAAGCCCCGGCCGTCCCGGCCCAGCTCCATGCGCACGCCCTCCCCGCCGGTGACGATGGTCCTTGCCCCCGGGATGCCGCGCTCAGTGAGCTCCACGCCCACCAGATCGTGGATGTTGGCCACGCCCCGGCGGCAGACGGCCACGGGCTCGTTCTCCTGGCGGCTCCCCGCCAGGACGCCGACGAAGACCATATTGGACGCCGCGGGCAGCTCCTGGAAGGCCGGGTCAAAGGGGTCCCGCCGGGCCGTGCCCAGGGCGTCCCGGGCCATGATGCCAAAGCCGCACTGCTGGGGCAGGTCCTGGGTGCCCAGGCGCCCGTAGTTGAGGGGCCTCACCCGCGCCGAGAGGCGGAACGTCTCCCGGTCCGGGTCCAGCTTTACGTAGTGGTACGCCATACCGTCGTGGCCGCCGGCGATCTTGCCGCCGCGGCTCTCCACGGTGACGGAGCCGTCCTCCGAGACATACGCCGTGTTGACGCCCACCTTATGGGCGTACTCCGGGAGCTTCAGCGTGGAGGTCATATTGAGGTCCGTGGACTGACCGAATGCTCTTGTCTGCCAGATGCGCTGCGACATGGTATCCCGCCTTTCAGAAATATTTATTTAATGGAATTTAGGGTTTTATTCAACCATTTTTATTATATTCCCTCTCGCCCAAATGTCAAGACGCGGCATTTTCCCGTTGAAAAAAACTTTTTCGGTGATATAATAGAGGTAAAATGATTTGTGAGGGATGGATATGGAACAAGATCTCAGCGTCTCGGATATGCGCGTGGGCGACACCTTTGAGGGGTTCTACATTTTAAGGTCCGCCGCGGCGAAAATATCCTCCAACGGAAAGCCCTTTTTAAGCGCCGTGCTGGGCGACGCCACCGGCGACGTGGACGCCAAGGTCTGGGACTACCACGGCTCCATCGGCCCCGCGGACGAGGGGCAGGTCCTGAAAATACGCGGGACCGTCACGGAGTTTCGCGGCGCCCTCCAGGTGAACGTGGACAAGATACGCCTTGCCGAGGACGGCGATGCCTACGACCCGGCGTCGCTGGTGCCCACGGCTCCCATCGACCCGGAGGCGTCCTGGGCGGAGCTTCTGAAATTCGTGGACTCCATCGCCGACCCCGATTACCGGGCGGTGTGCCGGGACGTGCTCCAGCGCCACGGCGAGGCTCTCCGGACCATTCCGGCGGCCAAGAGCGTCCACCACAGCTTTTTAAACGGCCTTTTGATGCACACGCTCAACATGGTCCGGCAGGCGGATCTCCTCTCAACGCTCTATGCCGGCACCGTGGACAGGAGCCTCCTGCTGGCCGGGACGTGCCTCCACGACATCGGCAAGGAGCGGGAATTTCTCTTCACGGAGCTGGGTCTGGTGACGGAGTACTCCGTCAGCGGCGAGCTTCTGGGGCACCTGGTCATGGGCGCCGGCGAGGTGGCGGAGGCCGCCAAAAGGCTGGGCACTCCGGAGGAAAAGGCGGTGCTTTTGGAGCACATGCTCCTCTCCCACCACGGCGAGCCGGAGTTCGGCGCCGCCGTCCGCCCCATGTGCGCCGAGGCGGAGCTCCTCTCCTACATCGACCTCATCGACAGCCGCATGGAGATCTACCGCGAAAACTTAGAGCCCCTATCCCCCGGCCAGTTCAGCCAACGCATCTTCGCGCTGGACAAAAAGATATATAAGCACGGATGATACAATAAAAGGGGACCGAAAAGGTCCCCTTTCAGGCTGTCGAAAAAGCCCTGACGGGCTTTTCCGACAGTCCTATGCGTTATCCGGTTTTTCGAACATATCCCGCTTCGTCTCCTCCGGCAGGCGCGTCTTGTAGTCGCCGGTGAAGCAGGCGGTGCAGTAGGTGTGGCCCTCATTTCCCGGGAGCTCGTTTAAGTGGCGGATGTCCAGATACCCCAGGGAGTCCGCGCCGATGAGCTGGCAGATCTCCGGAACGGTGTACTTGCAGGCGATGAGGTTCTCCCGGGAGTCGATGTCCACCCCGTAATAGCAGGGGTTCAAAAACGGCGGCGCGGTGATGCGGACGTGGACCTGGGTGGCTCCGGCCTCCCGGAGGATGGCGACAGTCCGGGCGATGGTGGTGCTCCTCACGATGGAGTCGTCCACCAAAACCACCCGCTTGCCCTCCACCGTCTCCCGGACGGCGTTGAGCTTTATCCGCACGCCGGTTTCCCGGGACTTCTGGCCGGGGCTTATGAACGTGCGGCCGATATACTTGTTTTTGATAAGGCCGATGTCGTAGGGGATGCCGCTCTCCTTGGCGTAGCCGATGGCCCCGTCGGTGCCGGAGTCCGGGACGCCGATGACGATGTCCGCCTCCACCGGGTAGTCCTGGGCCAGGAATTTCCCGGCGCGAAGCCGGGCGTGGTGGATGGACGCCCCGTCGATGCGGGAGTCCGGGCGGGCAAAGTAGATATACTCGAAGATGCACAGGGCCTCCGGGGCCTTGCCGCAGTTATCCGAAAGGCTGTGGACGCCGGTTTTGTCGAATACCACCACCTCCCCGGGCTTTATATCCCGGATGTACTCGGCGGAGACGGAGCTGAGGGCGCAAGTCTCCGAGGCGATGATATAATCCCCGTGGCCGTTGCGCCCGTAGCACAGGGGCCGGAAGCCGTTCTTGTCCCGGACGGCGATGAGCTTGTCCTCCAGCATCAAAATAAGGGAGTAGGCGCCCTTTAAGCGGTTCATGGCCCGCAGGACCGCGTCCTCCGGGGTGTACGTCTCCAGCCGCTCCTGGGTCAGGACGTAGGAGATGATCTCCGTGTCCGAGGTGGTGTGGAAGATGGCCCCGCGGCTCTCCAGCTCGTGGCGGAGCTCCCCGGCGTTGGTCAAATTCCCGTTGTGGACCGTGGCCAGCGCCCCGGTGAAGTGGCTCACCACAATGGGCTGGGCGTTCTCGCGCCCGGAATTGCCGGTGGTGCCGTAGCGCACGTGCCCCACCGCCATGCTCCCCTCCCCTAACTTTTCCAGCTCCTCGGGGGTGAACACGTCGCTCACCAGCCCCAGGTCCTTGTGGGTGGTGAAGCGCCCGTTGTTGGAGACGGTGATCCCGCAGCTCTCCTGCCCCCGGTGCTGGAGGGCGTAGAGGCCGTAATATACAGTATTTCCCACATGAAAAGGATTTGCGGCGTATATCCCGAATACGCCGCACTCCTCATGGATATGGTCAAAGCTATCCATAAGCTATGAATCCCTTCTGCCCCATTGCAAAACCAGATCATTCAGTTTTGAGCGGTGCAACCGTAGATTTTTTTCATATATTTTTCTCAAGGACATGTGCCTTGAGAAAAATCCCTTTTGTCACGCAAGTGTGCCGCTTGCGGCGCGCGCAGCGTGACAGCAGGAAATTTTTTCTGAATTCCGCAGAATTCAGAAAAAACTTCCGCAGGTTCCCCTTTGGCACTGAAAGGCCGCCAGGCCTTTCAGGCCAGCCCAAGGCGCTTCATCATTTCATGGTACGCGCCCTCCACGTTGCCCAGGTCCCGGCGGAAACGGTCCTTGTCCAGCTTCTCGTGTGTCTCTACGTCCCAGAAGCGGCAGGTGTCGGGGCTTATCTCGTCGGCCAGGACGATCCGGCCGTCGGAGGTCTTGCCGAACTCCAGCTTGAAGTCCACTAAGGTCACGCCGCAGGCCAGCATCTCCGCCTTCAGAAAGTCGTTGACGGCGAAGGCGTACTTCTTGATGAGCTCGATCTCCTCCCAGGTGGCCAGCTTCAGCGCCACGGCGTGGTAGGCGTTGAGTAAGGGATCGTGGAGGTCGTCGTTTTTGTAGGAAAACTCGATGGTGGGCGCGTCAAAGACGATTCCCTCGGGCACGCCGTACTTCTTGGAGAAGGACCCGGCGGAGACGTTGCGGATGATGACCTCCAGGGGGACGATGCTGACCTTCTTGACCAGGGTGTCCCGGTCGGAAAGCTCCTCCACTAAGTGGGTGGGGACGCCGGCGGCTTCCAACTTCTTCATGAGGAAGTTGGTCATGCGGTTGTTGATGGAGCCCTTGCCGGTGATGGTGCCCTTTTTGAGGCCGTCAAAGGCGGTGGCGTCATCCTTGTAGCTGACGATGACGAGATCGGGGTCGTCGGTGGCAAAGACCTTCTTGGCCTTTCCCTCATAGAGCTGTTCGCGCTTTTCCATGTTTTATAAAACCTCCTGGGTTTGATTTGTCTGTGTCAGTTTGAAATGCTCCGCCAAAGCCGCGAGCATATTTTCCCTTGTGTCGTGCTCAAAGTCCCGGCGGGTGTAGGTCCAAAAGCCCGTGTGCTCCCAGTCCGTGTCCAGGGGCGGGCGGTAGGTGAGCCAGGACCTGAAATTCTCCGTGGCAGCCTCCGGGTCGGGGCAGAGCTTTATCTGCTCCAGCATAAATTTCTTGTCCGGGTCGTCCCGGTCAAAAAATTTCTTCGCCGTTATGTCCGGCGGGTCCGTGAGGAGGATCGCCACGTGGTCGTAGTCGGAGATTTTTTGGAGGATGTCCGGCGGGATGTTGGTGTCCGCCACGATCTTCTTCCCCGACGCGGAGAGCCTGCAAAGCTCCATGATCTCGATCTCCGCGCACTCCCGACTTGTCTCCTGGGTCCAGCGCCAGTGCTCCTCGGGTGTCATGCTCAGCCACTCCCGCCAGCCGGACATGGTGTCAAAGTAGGAGAGGGCTGGCTGCTGCCAGCGGGAGAGCCTGTCCCGGGGAAAGACGTCGTGGTAGTTCTCCCCGCAGCCGATCATGTCATACCGCTCGGAGAGCATCCGAACCATAGTGGACTTCCCGGCATAGCTGTGGCCGCTTAGGAAGTAGACGTTTTGAAGATAATGCTTTACGATGTTGTCACTGATCTCGATTTTCATCGCGCCTCACATCTCAAAATACTCGTCTCTCCCGGCGCCGACGGAGACGTATTTGATGTGGGTGCCCGTGGACTCGGCGATGAAGTTTACGTAATCCTGGGCCTCCCGGGGCAGGTCGTCGAAGCTGCGGCAGGCGGAGATGTCGCGGTGCCAGCCGGGGAGGTACTCCACCACGGGCTTGGCGGCCTCCAGCTCGTCGCCGGAGGGGAAATCGTCCACAATTTTGCCGTTCACGTCGTAGTGGGTGACCACGGGGATGCGGTCCATGTAGCTGAGCACATCGAGCTTCGTGAGGGCGATCTCCGTGGCGCCCTGGACGAGGCAGCCGTAGCGGGAGGCCACCACGTCGAAGCCGCCCACTCTCCGGGGACGGCCCGTGGCGGCGCCGTACTCGCCTCCGGCCTCCCGGAGGGCGTCGGCCTCCGCGCCGAACATCTCGCAGGTGAAGGGGCCCGCGCCCACGCAGCTTGAGTAGGCCTTCATGATGCCAACGATGCTGTCAAGCCGCTTGGCCGGGATGCCCGCGCCGATGGGGGCGTAGGCGGCGATGGTGCTGGAGCTGGAGGTATAGGGGTAGATGCCAAAGTCGATGTCCCGCAGCGCCCCGAGCTGGGCCTCGAACATCACGGACTTGCCGCTCTCCGCCGCGTCCGTGAGGTAGCGGGTGGTGTCCTTCACGTAGTCTCTGAGGGGGAAGCCGTACTTCTCAAGCCAGGCGTACATCTCGTCCGCGCTGACGGGCTCGTGCTTATAGCCCCCGGCCACGGTGAGGTTCTTCCACTGGCAGATGTCCCGCAGGTGGGCCTTCAGCGTCTCGGGGTGGAAAAGGTCCCCCATGCGGACGGTCTTTTTCATGTATTTGTCGGCGTACACCGGGGCGATGCCGCGGCGGGTGGAGCCGTAGGCCTTACCGCCCAGGCGCTCCTCCTCCAAGATGTCCATCATCTTGTGGTAGGGCATACAGACGGTGGCCCGGTCGGAGATCACAAGGTGCCGGGGGCTTATCTCGATTCCCTTCTCCCGGAGGCGCCCAATCTCGCCGGTGAGGTGCTCTAAGTCGATGACCATGCCGGGGCCCATGACGTTCACCGTCTCGTCCCGCAAAATGCCGGAGGGCAGCAGGTTCAAAATGAACTTGCCCCGCTCGTTGACCACGGTGTGGCCGGCGTTGTTGCCGCCCTGATAGCGGACGACGATGTCATATTGGGAGCTCAAAAGGTCCACCATGCGGCCCTTGCCCTCATCGCCCCAGTTGATGCCTACGACAGCAGTAAACATAATCTATTCTCCTCGTATAATAAGTTTCAAGTAAAAAGATTTCAGTATCAGCAGACTTTAAGATGCCCGTGATACAATAGCTG
>CANROF010000019.1 GCA_947632155.1 uncultured Oscillospiraceae bacterium | reverse complement strand
GGTCACTTCGTCTCCGTGGCGTCCATGGTCTACCGCATGAAGCGCAACGGCGCGGGGCTGGCGTCCATCTGCATCCTCGCCACCATGGTGCTGGTGATGATGGCCTCCACCACCTGCCTCTACTTCGGGGGCCAGGACACCATAGCTCACCGCTACCCCAGGGAGATCAACATGACCTTCCGCTACGCGGACCTTGACGACTTGGGCGACAGGAACACCGGGGCGCTTATGGAGCGGGTCGATCAGGTCCTGCGGGAAAACGGCGCGGAGCCACGGAACATCGTCCGAAGCCGCACCGCCGCCGTGGCCGGGGTCTTTGTGGACGGAGAGGTGGAGACGGACGTCAACGCCGTAAACAGCCTGAGCGTGGGAATCATGGGTGATGTTTGGAACTTCCTCTTCATGCCCATCGACGACTACAACGCCGCCGTGGGGACGGAGTATGCCCTTGCCGACGGCGAGGCGCTGGTCTGCGTCAACCGCGGCTCCTACGAGGGGGACACCCTCTCCTTCCGGGGCGGCGAGACGCTGAAGGTCGCCTACAGGGACGACAGATTCCCGGAGGACAACAACGCCGCCATGGACATAACCGCCAGTATGGTGGTGGCGGTGCCGGACCTGGAGAGGGCCGTCGGGGGCCTTCGGGAGATGACCACCTCCGCCGGGAACGCGCTTTTGAGTTACCGGTCCGTCTATTTATTCGACACCGGCCTGTCCCCGGCGGGGCAGGAGAGGCTCTATAACATGCTCCGGGAGGCCATCCACGGCGCGGACTTTGCCGCCCTCTACGGCATGAACTCCCGCACGGTGGAGGTCCGGGAGCTGGAGTACAGGGACTATATGGCGATTTTCGGGGCGTTTTTCTATCTGGGCATCATCCTCAGCATCGTCTTCCTCCTGGCCGCGGTGCTCATCATCTACTATAAGCAGGTGTCGGAGGGCTACGAGGACCAGTCCCGCTTTGCCATCATGCGCAAGGTGGGCATGACCCGGCGGGAGATACGAAAGAGCATCAACTCCCAGCTTTTGACGGTCTTTTTCCTGCCCCTGGGCTTCGCCGCCCTGCACATCGCCTTCGCCTTCCCCATCATCGAAAAGCTCCTGCGGCTTTTCAACCTCAATAACGTGGCCCTCTTCGCCAGGACCACCGCCATCACCGTGGCCCTCTTCGCAATCTTCTACACCCTCGTCTACCGCGCCACCTCCAACGCCTACTACAACATCGTAAGCGGCGCGAAGGAAGAATAATACTGATTGCTTATAAAAAGCAGATAATTGAAAATAGTATAAAACCACACCGGCGCCCCAAATCGGGACGCCGGAGTGGTTTATATAACGGTCAGGGGAGGGCCGTGGAGGTTGATGACGGTGTCGGCAAGGGACAGGGTTTCGGACTCGTGGGCGGAGAGGAGGATGGGAATTTGGAGGCGGCGGCGGAGGCGGGCCATGACGGCCCTGGACGTCTCCGGGTCCACGCCGGTGAAGGGCTCGTCCAGGATGAGAAGCGCCTTGCCCCCGGCGTAGGCCATGGCGCGGGCCAGAGCCACGCGCCGGCGCATCCCGCCGGAGAGCTCCGAGACAGCCGTCTCCGCCTCGCCGCCCAGGCCCACGTCCTCTAAATACGGCAGGACCTCCGCCCCCCGGGGCAGGACGGCCCTGAGCTGGCGGGCGGCGGTGAAGCCGGGGAGCAGCCGGTCCTCCTGAAAGAGGAAGGACGTCTTCGCAAGGCCCGGGGCCTCGATACGGCCCGCCCGGGGCCGCTCCAGCCCGGCGATAAGCCGCAGAAGCGTGGTCTTCCCGCAGCCGGAGGGCCCGGAGAGGGCCGTGACGCCGGTATCGGGGAGGGTGAGGGTGAAGCGGTCCAAAATCACCTTATCCCCGTAGGCAAACGACACGTTTTCAACGCGCATTTTTTCCGCCTCCCCTCATGAGGGCCCGCCGGGCCAGAAGCTCCAGGACCATGGAGAGCGCCGCCACCACCACCGTCCAGGCGAAGAGGGCGGGAATCTCGAGGTACAGCTTCGACCAGTAGATCTGCGTCCCGACGGCCTCCCGGGGGATGCACAGCACCTCCGCCGCCACGCCGGACTTCCACGCCAGTCCCATGGAGCTCAGGACCCCGGAGCGCAGATAGGGGAGGGCGGCGGGGATGTAGATGTACGAAAGCTTCCGCCCCGGGCCCATGCCGTAGGCGGCGGCCATCTCCAAAAGCGCGGGGTCCGGGGAGGCCAGTCCCGCCCGGAGATTTTCCCACACCACCGGCGCCACCATCAGGGCACAGATGACCACGGGGACAAGGTCGGCGCCGGTCCAGAGGATGATGAGGATGATGAAGCTCACCACCGGCGTGGCCCGGAGCACCCGGAGGGCGGGGCTCACGAGGACGTCCGCCGCGGGGGAGAAGTGCGTCAGAGCCGCCAGGAGCGTCCCGGACATCACCCCAAGGAGCGTCCCGGAGAGTATCCGCAGCAGCGTCGCCCCGGTGAAGCGCCAGAACCGGGCCGTCCCGGCGAGGGCTGTCAGGGTCTTCAGGACCTCTACGGGGGAGGGGAGCAGCAGGGGCTTCCCCAGGACACAGGACGCAAGCTGCCAAAGCCCCAGCCAAAAAATGACCGGGGCCGCAATTTTTACAGCTTTTTTAAGCGTAGTAGAAGCCTTCATCGGGCATGGCTCCGCCCACGGAGGCGGGGTTGGCGTCGAAGAGCACCTGGAAATAGGGCTCGAGGGTGGTCCTGATGTCCGCGCCGGAGACGAAGGTCAGGTTGCAGTCGGGGATGGCCCGCTTGGCGATGGCGGCCTTGGGGACGATGCCGTACTTCTCGCACAGCTCGGCGGCGTGGTCGGGGTCGTCCTTGACGCCGTTTATGGACTTCTCATATTCCTCCAAAAACCGCTTTACGGCCTCGGGGTGCTGGTCGATGAACTCCGTCCGGGCCACGACGCAGCCCATGGTGAGCTGTCCGCCGGTGCCCAGGGCGTTCCACTCGGCGGTGAGGTCCAGGGCGGAGCGGACCTCCTGGTTGTTGATGAGCACCGCAGTGGCGGCGGGGACGGGCAGCATGCAGACATCTATCTCCCCGGAGGCCATCCTTGTCTGGATGGCGGCGGCCTCGTCAAAGACCACCTCCACGTCCGCGCCCTCCACCGGGTTTACGGAGGTGCTGACGGTGAGGCCGTTTTGGGTGAGGATGTAGGTGAGGACATACTCGGGGTTGGCGCCCTGTCCGGCGGCGTGGACGGTCTTGCCCTTCAGGTCAGCCACGGAGTGGATGGTGTCGCCCTTCTCCAGGATGTAGAGCACGCCCAGGGTGTTGAGGGCGATGACCCGGACGCCGCCGTCGTTTTTGTTGTAGAGCGTGGCGGCCACGTTGGTGGCGACGGCGGCGATGTCGTAGTCGCCGTTGATGAGCCCGTCGCGGATCTGGGTGTTGTCCGCCACGGCGGAGACGGCGTACTTATCCGCGGTGCTGCCGGCGTCGGCGGCCTCCCAGAGCCCCACGGCGCCCACTCCGGTGGGGCCGGTGAGGACAGCCACATTGACGGACACGGGCTCGCTCTCGCCGCCGCAGGCGGCCAGGGGCAGGACAAGGGACAGCGTTAAGAGAAGAATCAGAAGCTTTTTCATGGTTTCCTCCAAAAGTGGAAAATAGTTTATTTTGAGACGAAGCTACCGCAGCAGCTCCGGCTTCAACAGTATCACGGTTTTCCCGGAACGGGAGATGATTCCCGCCTCCGTGAGCTTCGAAAGCTCCCGGTAGAGGCTCGCCCGGCCTATCCCCAGCATTGCCGCCAGCTCCGTCATGGAGCGCACCGTCACGGCGCCGGACTCCCCGGCGCTGTTGAGAAGAAAGTCCGTCAGCTTCCGCTCCCCGGTGCCGGAGGACAGGGCGTCCACCTTGGCCGAGAGGAAGCGTATCCGCGCCGCCAGGTACCGGATGTAGTTTTCCCGCACCCGGGGTTCGTTATCAATGAGCGAGCCCACCGCCGCCTGGGACAGGAACAGCACCCGGCATTCCGTCCGGGCGGTGAGGGTGGAGACGTACCGCTCCTCGTCGGTGAAGAGCGCCGCCGCGCCGAAGAGATCCCCGGCGGCCAGCTCGCTGACCGTCAGCGCGCCCTTGGTCACCGTTACGAAGCCCCGGAGGATCAGCCCCAGCTCCCGGCGGAAGCTCTCCGGCGAGTAGATGACCTGCCCCCGGCGAAAGACGCAGAGCTCCGGCTCCACGGCCCGCAGAAGCTCCCCCACGGCCTGGGCGGACAGCCCGCGAAACAAAAACGTCCCGCTCAGCAGCTCAAGCTCCGCCTTGTCCGGCACAAAATCGCCCCCCAAAATGTCTCATATGGTACAAAACCTGTGGTATTATACCAGAGTACGCATCGGTTGTCAATAGAAATCGTTAAATAATTATCACATCCACGCAAAAAACCCCCTCCGGGTATCCCGGAGGGGAGGGACGCTGATTTTACGCGAAAATTGTCTGGAAGAGGTTTACAGCGTAACTTGCGAGGTTCAGGCGGTTCATAGCGGCCTGGGGATTGATGTTCCCGGCGTCGTCCACGGGGGAGAGCATTCCCACCTCGGTGAGCCAGTTGATGGCTTCAACGGCCCACGGGCTGATGCTGGCGGCGTCTGTGTAGGGCTGATCCTCCGGGGTCTGGGGGCCGTAGAAGAGGGTGGCGACTTTGTAAATGATGGTGGCCATCATCTCGCGGGTGACACCGCTGCCGCCGTTGAAAGTGAGCAGGTCATTTTCGGAGATTCCGGTGATTATGCCGTACTCGTAAGCCCAGTTGGCGGCCTCGGCGTACCACTCCGTGCCGGTAATATCGGCAAAGGGAGAAGCCTCGCCGCTGGCGGGGAGGTATTTTCCGAACACGCTGTACAGGGCCTGAACGACCTGCGCCCGGTTGGTGGCGTCGTTGGGATGGAAGCTTCCGCTGCCGTCGCCGTCAATGGCGCCGATGCTGTGGGCAAACTCCACAAGGGTGTTGTAGGAATCGTCAAAGGGGACGTCGCTGAAGGTGGGGGTGGGGTTGAGAATTTCGTTGTAACGGGCTTCCAGATCGAAGTACTCGTTAATGGCCTCGGAAACCGCCTTGACATACTCGGGGGTCAGGGGGTTATCCACACCGGCGTTCTCGAACTGCTCCAGAAACGGGGTGTAGACGGACTGGCTGACGAACTCCAGATAATGGTCGGTGGCGGCCTCGTAACCGTCGCTCTGGGCCTCCAGCCAGAAGGCAAAGGCGCCGGAAGCGGAGGTGGCGTAGCTTATGTAGTACATGGGTTGTTCAATGACATGGTGGATTTCCAGCCAACCGTACCGGTTGATCTGGGCGACCATCTCGTTGTCGGTCATGCCATAGTCCATGAGCAACTGGGCGTACTTGTCGCAGATATCCTCCAGGGTCACATCCTCGGTGGAACCGGCGTAGTTCTCAAGCTCTCCGATAAGGGCTCCCTGCACCATGGCGCCGCCAAGGATGTTGGAGACAGTTTCCTCAGCCATGAACGTAGAGGCGGAGCCCAGGATGTCCTCATAGAACTGCAGGAATAGCAGCTCCAGGGCCTGGGAGTGGACCTCGGCCACGTCGATGGAGCAGCTTCCGTCGTTCCATCCGCTGGGATGCCAGTAGAAGTTATCGTAGTGGCCGAACTCGTGGATGATGGTACTGAAATCAGCATAGTAGCCATAGGGGTTATTGAAGAAGAAGGGAGAGCCGTAACGGCTGATGACGGTGGTGAAGCCGCCTTCGCCCTTTTTCTCGTCGGGGGCGATGTCGTAAAGGCCGTGCTCCAGCATGTAGTCATAGGCCTCCAGGAGCTCGTCGGACATCTTGCCGATGTAGGGCTCGACCATGGCAAGGACCTCGTCCGTGGTGAAGTCCGTGGTCATGACCATATTGTAGGCCACGGGGTCCTGGAAGAACAGATCGTTGACGGTTTCCTGAATAACGAAGTTATTTTTGCCTTCTTCGTCCACGGACTGCGAAAGAATATAACGGAGGGGAACATAATATTCCCGGACGGCCTCGCAGAACGCCGCGATCTCCTCCGCGGTGTAGTCCCGGCCGTACTCCTCCACGTAGGAGAACTCGCTGTAATTATCATAGTCATAGGTGGCGGCAAGCTGGGTGTTCAGGTCCAGAAGCTGCATATAGAGCTCGCCGAGAGGGGAATACTCGGCGTCAATAAGGGCGTTGAGGATGGTGATATATTCCTCGTCGGTGATCTCCTCGGCCGTGTAGGCGGCATCAAGGGACTCCTCGGTCCACACCACACCGTCGATCTCAACGCTGTCGGGGCAGGTGGCCGCTACGGCGTCATAGGAGTTTTCAAGCGTGGCGATCTGGGACTGCAGCTCCTTCTGCTCATCGGTCATCCCGCCGTACTCAAGGTAGGAGTCGATGTCGTCCTGGGTCAGCTTCTCCTGCTCCACGAAATAGTCCTTGCAGGGGGAGTTCAGAATGTCCTTGACCAGGAAAATGAACGGGTCGAAGATATCCAGATAGAGATCGTATTCGGCGTCGTAGGCGTCGGAATATTCCGTATTCGCGTAATCCAGGGAGAGCTGGATATTCAGCCAGCTTATGTTGGCGCGGATGGTCATGTACATGTCGGCCACGTTCTTGAACAGCTCTTCGACCGTTACGGCGTTAGCGGAGGTGCCGATGAGAGCCTCGACCTGGTCAATGGCGGCGAGGAACTCGTCTCCGTCCACCGGGATATATTCCATATCCTCCCAGTCCATGTCGGCGTGGGGAACATCGGTGAAGAAATTGGTGTCGCGGGGTTCTTCCGCGGGGGCAGTTGATGTGGCGGGGGCTGTGGTGGGCGGCTCCTCGCCAGTCTCCTCGTCGGCCAGCGCGGCAGGCGCCAGGGTGAGCACCATGCACAGCGCCAGAAGCAGAGATAGCAGCTTCTTTTTCATGTGTGTTTCCTCCATTTTTGGTTTTTTTATTTTACTATGTATATCAATAAAGATATATATAAGGATTATAGCACCGAAGAGCCGCGGTTTCAAGCTTAATTACACAAATTTCCCTATTTCCGACATGAAAATCTCACCGTACCGTTTGGCTTTTACCGTGCCCACCCCGGGGACCGCCAGGAAATCCGCCATTGTGCGGGGTTTTAAGCGGACCATCTCCATGAGCGTGGCGTTGGAGAATACGACGTAGAGCGGCACGCCCTCCTCCCGGGCGATGTTGAGCCGCAGGAGCTTCAGCGCCTCCAAAAGGCCGTTTTCCCTCTCGCCCGGCGAAAAGGGCTCCGGTATCTCCCTCCGGGCGGCGCCCCGGGAGGGGGAGCGGGGCGTCTCCTTGACGGCGGCGCGCTTTTGCCGCCGGAGGACGCGCTTTCCGCGGAAAAGCACCTCCCGGGCGCTCTCGGTGGGGATAAGGGTGGCGTGGGTTTCGTCCTTTCGCAGATACCCCCCGGTGAGGAGCGCGTCAAAGTACTCCCGCGTCTTCCCCTGGTCGGCGCCGCGCAAGATTCCGTAGGTGGAGAGGCCGTCCAGCCCCAGGGCCAGGACCCGCTTGTCCCGGCTCCCCCGGAGGGTGTGGGTGATGAGGCTCTGCCCCACGTAGTAGCCAAGCTTGTCGTGGACCCGGAGCACGCAGGAGAGGACCATCTGGGCCTCCCGGGTCATGTCAACTTCAACGAAATCCCCGGAGCAGTTGCCGCAGTTGGAGCAGCTATCCGTGTGGGCCTGGCCGAAGTAGTCCAGGATATACGCCCGGTAGCAGCCCGATGTGGCGCAGTAGCCGGACATGACCTCCAGCCGCTTGTAGTCGCGCATGGTGACCTGCGCCTGCTCCTCCGGCGAGAGGTCCGGGTTTTCGGAGCCCGTTTCGATAAGGTGCCGGGCCGTCATGATGTCGCCGGGAGAGAAGAGCAGGATGCAGTCCGCCGGGGAGCCGTCGCGGCCGGCCCGGCCGGCCTCCTGATAGTAGGCCTCCAGGGACTTGGGCATGTTGTAGTGGATGACGAAGCCCACGTTGGACTTGTCAATCCCCATGCCGAAGGCATTGGTGGCCACCATGACGGTGCTTCGGTCGTAGATGAAGTCCTCCTGATTGCGCCGGCGCTCGTCGTCCTCAAGGCCCGCGTGGTAGCGTGTGGCGGCGAAGCCGTCCAGGCGCAGGGCCTCGCAGACCCGCTCCACCTCCCGGCGGGTGGAGCAGTAGACGATGCCGCTTTTGTCCCGGCGGGCCCGGAGAAGCGGCAGGAGGGCGTCGTATTTTTTGTGGGGCTTTAAGACGTCGAAGCGCAGATTGGGCCGGTCGAAGCCCGTGACCACCTGCACCGGGGAGCGCAGCCCCAAAAGCCGCTCCACGTCCTCCCGGACCTCCGGCGTGGCCGTGGCGGTGAAGGCCGCCAGGCTGGGGCGGCGGGGGAGCCGGGAGATGAAATCGGGTATTTTCAGGTAGCTGGGCCGGAAATCCTGGCCCCACTGGGAGATACAGTGGGCCTCGTCCACGGCGACGAGGGGAATTCGGAGCCCCCGGACCGTCTCGGTGAAGCCCTCCAGCGTCAGGCGCTCCGGGGCTATGTAGAGGAGCTTATATTCCCCGGCCCTGAGTCCGGTGTAGACCCGCCGGGCCTCCTCGCCCGTTTGGGAGCTGTTGATGTACGCCGCCGGGACCCCCAGGGCCGTCAGGGCCATGACCTGGTCCTTCATGAGGGAGATGAGCGGCGACACCACCAGCGTCACCCCGGGCAGCAGCATGGCCGGGAGCTGATAGCACAGGCTCTTTCCGCCCCCCGTGGGCATGACGCCGAAGACGTCCCGTCCGGCCAGCAGCGCGTCCACCAGCGGCTCCTGTCCCTCCCGGAAGGAGCTCCAGCCGAATATTTTATGCAAAAGGTCATATTTTCTGTCCATCCGCCGTCTCCCTCCAAAATTCATAAAATCATTTTAACGCCAAATGAAAAATAATGCAAGTTTGCCCTTGGCATTTTCCGAATTATCGTGTATTCTGTATTTATACGGATACCGTCATTACCTCGAAAGGGGAGAGAGCATGGAAAGAATCTACGTCACCGGCCACCGCAACCCGGACACGGACTCCATCGTGGCGGCCATCGGCTACGCCGCCCTCCGGAACGCCACGGGGGACCGGGAGTACGTGGCCGCGCGATTGGGGCACCTGTCGGACGAGACACAGATGATCCTGGGGCGCTTCGGCTTTGAGCCGCCCGTATACGTCAAGGACATGCGCACGCAGGTCCAGGACCTGGACTTCGACACCCCGCCGGTTTTGAGCGAGGGCGTCACGGTGAACAGCGTCTGGTCGGCCATGGAGGCGGACAAGCACATCTCCGCCATCCCCATCGCCGACGAGGACGGGCGCCTCCGGGGGATGATGACCGCCGGGACCATCGCGGCCTACGACATCGCCACCATCGGCGACCCGGCGCTGCGGGATGTGCCGCTTTTCAACATTTTGAGCGTCCTGGAGGGGCAGATTCTCTCCGAGGGGGAGGAGATCGTCAACGCCGTCTCCGGCGAGGTGGTGCTGGCCCTGCCCCACGGGGCGGGAGTGCCGCTGTACCGGGACCGGGACACGGTGCTCCTCTGCGGCGACCAGCCGGAGATACTGAAAAAGGCCCTGGAGGACGGCGTCCGGTGCGTCATTCTCTGCCGGGCGGAGCTGCCGGAGGAGCTGAAGGCCGCCGCCGCGGGGACGCTGGTCATCTCCACGCCTTACGACAGCCTCCGGGCGGTGCGCCGGGTCTTCCAGGCCATCCCCGTGGGGCGGCTCACCAAGGGGGAGGAGATCGAGGCTTTCCACCTGACGGACTTCATCGACGACGTGAAGGAGGTCATGACCCGCAGCCGCTACCGCAGCTACCCCATTTTGGACGGGGACGAGCGGGTGGTGGGGACGCTCTCCCGCTTCCACCTCATAAGGCCCCGCAGGAAAAAGGTGGTGCTGGTGGACCACAATGAGCTGGCCCAGTCCGTCCCCGGCCTTGACGAGACGGAGATATTGGAGATCATCGACCACCACCGCCTGGCGGACATCCAGACCCAGAATCCCATCTACGTGCGCAACGAGCCCGTGGGCTCCACCTGCACCATCATCGCCGGCATGTACCAGGAGCGGGGGCTCATGCCCTCCAAAAAGCTTGCCGGCCTCATGGCGGCGGCCATCGTCTCCGACACCGTCATGTTCAAGTCCCCCACCTGCACCGACCGGGACCGCAGGATGGCCGAGAGGCTGGCGAACATCGCGGAGCTGTCCCTTCCCGAGCTGGGCCGGTTTATCTTCTCCGCCTCCGCGCCGGAGGATAAGCCCGTGGGGGAGCTGCTGTTCACCGATTTCAAGGAGTTCCACATCGCCGGCCACGCCTTCGGCATCAGCCAGATCACCTGCATGGACTCCGAGCGGCACCTCAAGCGCAAGCGGGAGTTTTTAGAGCTCATGGCCGAGACGAAGAAGAAAAACGGCTACAGCATGATGATGCTGATGCTGACGGACGTGCTCATCGAGGGCAGCAAGATCCTGTGCCTGGGCGGCGAGGACATCTTCTTCCAGGCCTTCAATGTGGAGCTCCAGGACAACGAGGCCTACCTCCCCGGCGTCATGAGCCGCAAAAAACAAGTCGTCCCCATGCTCTCCGCGCTGTGGGGGTAATACGAAACGGAGCTGTGAAAAGAGCGCTGAACGCCCGGCTTTTCACAGCTCCGCGTTTTTTCTTTAAGGTGACGGGAGTCGAACGCGCGTCGGTTTCTGACGGCGGATTTGCGCCCGTGCGGCGTCAAAGCCCTTGACAATACGCAAAGTATTCTCTGCGGGCTTTTCCTTGCCCGGACGGAAATCCGCTCGCCAGAAACTGCTTCGCACTCCACGCGGAGCAATTTTCGAGTGATTTTCCGCGCGGAGGAGGCAGCCTTGCTGACGCAAGGCAACGACGACAAACGGAAAAGCGCCGAAAAGGGCCCGCGTGGAGCGGCGCGGATTCGACTCCCGCCACCTTAAGCGGCGCTTATCCGAAAAATATTCTTTTATTGGAGCTCAGTATTGCGCCCGAAATAATATACATACATATCCTCCATATTGGGGGAGAGCGGCTCGGCGTCCGGGGTTGGCCTTTCGTGGGAGAGGAGACGGACGACGCTTTTTCCGTCTGTGTGCATGATGTTGCTGCACGGGTATTTTTTGACCAGCTCCGCCTCGCGCTGGGCGGGGACCGTGACGCTCCAGACCCTGCCTTCTATTTCCTTCAGGTATTCAGAGGGCCGCTTTACATCCAATACCGAGCCTTTTTTCAACAAGATCACCTGATTGGCGATGGCCTCGACGTCGGACACGATATGGGTTGACAGCAGTACGGTCTTCTGCTGGGACAGCCCGCTGAGGATGCCCCGAAATCGGATGCGCTCCTCCGGGTCCAGCCCGGCGGTCGGCTCATCCAGCACCAGGAGCTCCGGGTCGCCCAGGAGCGCCTGCGCGATGCCGACGCGCTGCTTCTGCCCCCCTGAAAACCCCTTCAGCCTGCTCCGGGCCTTTTCCTGGAGTCCCACCAGGACGAGCAGCTCGTCCGTCTGACGCTTGGCCTCGAACCTGGAAAGGCCCTTGAGCCTGGCGATATAGAGCAGGAACTGCTCCGCCGTGAAGTTGGGATAGACGCCAAAGTCCTGGGGCAGATAGCCCAGCTTTTTCCGGAAATCGGCCCCCATGGCGCGGATGTCCTGACCGTCCAGCAGGACCCGGCCCGTTGAGGGGGGAATAAGATCGGTCATGATCTTCATCATGGTCGTTTTCCCGGCTCCGTTGGGACCCAGCAGGCCATAGACGCCGCTGGACATGGTAATATTTACCCTATTCAGCGCCACAGTCTCTTTATAAACCTTGCCGATATTTTCAAAAACCAGATTCACAGCTCACAGTCCTCCTTCCGCTTCCGAAGCACAAAAAAGAATACCATGCCAATGAGCAGCGCGTACCAGACCAGCCAAAACCGGGGAAAGGACAGGATGGACTTCCCCCGCGCAAGCTCCGTAAAAAAGCCGAATTTCAAAAGCCACAGCGCCTCCGGCGGCCTTACCGCGCCGGAATTGATAAAATAGCTGCCGGCAAAGGGAAGCCCGCACAGGCTCATGGCGATGGGCTGATTTTTCGCAAGGTCGCAGACCAGCGCGGACACGATAAAAAACCCCTCGACCCCCACCAGAGCGACGGCCGATCTGGCGCCGAAAGAGCCTGTCCAGCCGTAAGGCGCCCCGATCCGGCCGCCCAGCAAAAACGAGATCCCCGCGTTTCCCCCGCACAGGAGCGCCGCCGCCAGGATGACCGCCATAGCTCCGCCCGCGAGCCGGGCCAAAAGCAAAGAAAGGCGGCCGTAGGCGGTGCTGTTGACAACAGGAAATACCCCTGTCTCCGCATCGTAGGAGAAGCGTCGAATCAAGACCAGCAAAGTCAGAAGGCCCATGGTGACGGAGCCGGTTTTATCCCAAAAATCAAGGGCTGACGCCCAAAATCGGGAGCTCCTGTAGAGGCTGTCGAAGTACGCCGCCACCGTTCGGGCGGCAAGCCCCGACCCGATCATAAGCCAGTAGAGCGGGTCCTTGACGGTTCGGAAAAGCTCTGTCCTCATGTCCTTGACCCGCGCCTCCATAGGAACCCCAAGGCCAAAAACTCGGCGGCAATGGCCGCCAGGACAAAGAGGACGGGCTTCCAGACGTCCTCCCATTGTCCGAGGGACCCCGGCGCGGCGCTCCAGCGGTAGCTTTCCAACTGCATAAAGCCGCAGAAGCTGAAGCGAAAAACGAAGGCGCAGACGGGCCGCAGCGCCCGGCATACGGGAGCGCTTGACCTTTGCAGGAAATGGACAAAATAGAACTGGTAGCACAGCAGCGCAAGCCAGCTCCCGCCGCAAAGGGAGACGGTGAGCGCGGTGCGCTTTGTCACCGCCCCCACCAGCAGGATAAAGCCGGCGAAATAGAGCGCCCCCAGAAACAGAAATACGTATTGGAGGACGCAGAAGGAGATGTTGGACATGGGGACGCTCTCAAAATAGACGCAGTCCGTCACCGGCCGGCGCGCGCCCTGAAATCCCATGGCGGCGCTGCGGATGCCCAGCGTCGCCGCCCCCAGCGCGGACACCACCAACCCGCAGTAAAGGACCGACAGCCCCACCTTTGCGCCCCAGGTCGCCTGCGCCCCCCGGGCGGCCGTCCCGATAAGGCCCGCGGTCTTCCGCTCCGTCTCATAGCACATCAGGCGCGAAAGCCCGATGACCAGCAGGAAGGCGGTCAGAGCCCCCACGTATCTGCGGATGTCCTGCTGGATGAAATACCAGGGAGCCCATGTATCCGGGTCCGCCAGGTCCATGCCGATAAATACTGCCAGGAAAAGGACCGCCAGCAGAGCTCCGATTCGGGCCTCCCGAAAGGACCTCTGCTTTCGGGCCTCAGCGAATATCGACTGCATAGAAAAACCTCCGTTTTCTGAGTTTTTGGACACACAGCCCGTAAAAGAGCGCACCCGCGGCCAGGACCGACCCGTAGCCCCAGGTGGGGAAGGAGAGCAAAAAGCCGTCAAAGGGGAGGACTAAAGCGCAATAGACGATGCCGGCCCATACAATGACCGCGGCCAATGACAGTCCGTCCTGATGTCGCGTAAAGGCCGCCAGGAGCAGCAGGGCGGCGCAAAGGTATGTGTTCGGAATGGCCCCGCACAGCGCCAGCCTCACGAGGTCCTCGCCCGAGGCGCTTGACAGGACCGCGGCCAGCGCCAAAAAGACGGCGGTCATATAAACGGAGATCCACACGGCCCTCCCCACCAGCATTTCCGAAAAGGAAAAGGGGAGGGTTTCCTCCAGCTCCCGCAGGGACGGGTCGGAGCGGAGCACATACTGGTGAAACAGAATCAGCATCGGTATGGGGCTCACGCAAAAAACCGTTATCATGGGGGAGGCGAGCCTGGAAAAAAGGAGGCCGGCCGGGGCTGAGAGCAAAAACAGGGTCAGCAAAAGGAGAGGGTCCGTCTCGCTCTTGGCCGTTTTGATAAGGAGCGACAGGGCGGCCTCGGGCCTTTTGCGCGGCATCGACGCCTGCAACAGCTCGATCGTCCGGTTTATTTCCCGCTCCATGCGATCATTCATCGAAAATCCTCCCGCAGAAGTTTGAAAAGAGTTTTCTTTGCCGCGGACAGCCGCGATTTGACGGTTGGCAGCGGGGCGCCTGTGCGCCGGGCGATCTCGCCGGCGGTGAGCTGATAAAAGTAATGGAGTACAACGGCCTGCCGCTGTGGGGCGGGCAGACTCCCCAGCGCCTTCCGGACGGTGACCGAAACCGCCGCCGCCTCCTCAAAGGGCGGCGCCGGAGCCTGGTCCGCGAAAACGTCCTCGGCCTCCGGCACGGTCCTTTTTCGCATCCGAAAAAAGTCCATGCACTTGTTATGCGCGATGGTAAAGAGCCAATGGTCGAAATTTTTCCACGGACGGTAATTCGGGATATTTTGCATCATGGCAATAAAGACATCCTGGGTCAGATCGTAGGCGTCCTGCTCGTGCTCCACGATTTTGAAGATATATCCGTAAACCCGCGGATACCAGCGCCGGACTAAAATATCCAGCGCGCCCTTGTCCCCGTCCTTCACCCCGCGCACCAAATCATGATCGGAGTACTCCACTGGCTCACCACCTTGCATCTGTTAGTATAACGGGTCAGAAGACGAAAAAGGATGAAAAAAATCTGAAGCTGTCCAGAAAAAATTCCGTTGTGACCCCTGCGG
Source organism: uncultured Oscillospiraceae bacterium (assembly GCA_947632155.1). Taxonomy (GTDB): domain Bacteria; phylum Bacillota; class Clostridia; order Oscillospirales; family Oscillospiraceae; genus RUG626. The sequence continues at coordinate 27,129 of CANROF010000019.1, read as the reverse complement.
CATCTTCCAAGTCTGACACGAAAAATCCTCGCCGCTCGGTGCCTTATTTTATTAGTATAACCGGCTGAGAGGAGGGCAGACGCAAAGCGGACAGGGGCATGACACGCCCATGGGCGGTCATGCCCCTGTTTATACTAATCCCTGATCAAAATCTCAAATTCGCGGCGGTCTTTTTCGCGCCATACTTCGTCAGCCTGCTTGGAAATACGAAAGTATTCCCTGCGCAGTCTTCCTCGTCTGACGCGAAAAATCCTCGCCGCTCGGTTTGAGCTTTTAATCAGGGATTAGTATTACAACTTCACAAACGGGAAGTTATCAAATTTTCCGAAGGATATCCAAAGTATGATGGGATGCTCCGATCAAATCGGACCGTTCGCAGATCGTAAAATGATAGTCCATCCACTTTTCGAAAGTGTCGTCGTCCATGGCGTCGATATAGTCCCGCTTATAGTTTGTCGCGCCGTCAGTGGCTGCCAGTTTGATCCGTTTCACGGGAAGCTCCGCGTCAAGTGCGGCGATATCCTCCGTGCGCACCATTTCAAACAAATCCTTGGGCTCGCTCAGACAGTGCCAATCCGGCGTGAGCATGTTCAGCTCCATCACCTCATGCAGCTTGTTCAGCCCAAAGACATACTGTATGACCGTCGGCTCATTCATACAGTAGGCGACCAGTATATACCCGCCGGGCCTTGTCACCCGCACCGCTTCGACCAAGGCTTTAAGTTTATCCTCCCGTGTGTACAGGTGATACATCGGTCCCAGCAGCATGGTCAGGTCATAGGCGCCATCCGGCAGGGCCGACAGGTCCATCGCGTTGCCCTGTATCGCCGTGAGCGGCTCCGAACCGTCCAATTTGGCTTTGAGCAGTTCCAGATTGTGCGCTACCAGCTCCACGGCCGTCACCCGATAGCCTTGCTTTGCCAACGTCACGCTGTACCGCCCGGTGCCCGCGCCCACCTCTAAAATGTTCGGCTCAGACACACCCGCAAGACACCGGCGGATATATTTCATCGTGGTCAGGTATTCCACCTGTCCATGTCGGGAAAGCAACCGTCCGTCCTCATCATAGCTGTTATAATAATCTTCAATGTAGCTCATGTTTTCTCCCCTTGACAAATCGCTTAGCGTGAAAAAGAGCGATCATACGCCCGGCTTTTCACAGCTCCATTTTATACGATTTATCGAAGCGACGCACTCAGTCAACGGGGATGAGCTCGTAATCGGCGCTGCCGAAGCCCAGGGCGTCGGCGGCCTCGATGGTGTGGGCGCCGCGGCGGGATTCCACGCGCTCCAAAAAGTGCTTCTGTCCGGGGTCGTCCTTGGCCGCGTAGATGAGGTCCAGGCACGCCCGGTCCAGCGCCACGGGGTCCAGGGAGGAGAGCGTACCGATGTCCGCCATGCACGGGTCCTCCGCCACGGCGCAGCAGTCGCAGTCCACGGAGAGATTGCACATCATGCTGACATACGCCGCCCGGCCCTCAAAGTGCCGGTGGACGCTCATGGCGGCGTCGGCCATGGCCTCGCAGAAGATCTCCTGGGGGGCGCAGTTTTCCCAGATGGTGTTCTGGTCCACCGCCCTGCCGCCGGAGTGGATGAGGCACTTCCCCACGCTGGAGGCACAGCCGATGGAGAGCTGCTTCAGCGCCCCGCCGTAGCCGCCCATGGGGTGGCCCTTGAAGTGGAAGAGCACCAGGAGCGAGTCGTAGTTGAAGAGTTTTTTGCCCACTAAATTGACCTTCAGCACCTTGCCGTCGGGAATCACCAGTGCCGCGTCGGGGCCCTCCTCATCCAAAAGGTCCACGTCGAAATATTCGCTCCAGCCGTGGTCGCGAAGGAGCTTCAGATGCCTGTCCGAGTAATTCCGCGCCCCGTCGTAGGCGGTGTTGCACTCCACCACGGTGCCGCGGACCAGCTCCACCATGGGCCGCATGAACTCCGGCCGCAGGTAGTTTTGGTTGCCCTCCTCGCCGGAGTGGACCTTCACGGCCACCTTGCCGGGGAGGGTGACGCCCAGGTGCCTGTACATCTCCACCACCGTCTCCGGGGAGAGCTTTTTTGTAAAATATACCTTTGATTTTGCCATATTGCGCCTCCTGACACATAAAAAAGCGGTACAATGTTCCTGCATAGAAGCATTGTACCACTTTTTCACGGGATTTACAACGATTATTCTTTTCTGAGGTCCGCCTTTTTGATGGCGGAGAAGCCCAGGGGATAGGGGCCGGTGTGGACGGAGATGGCCGCGCCGATGTGGTAGATGGGCATTGCGGGCTTTTGGCCGATGTCGGAGAGGTGCTCCGCGATCCTGTCCCGGAAGACCTCGCCCTCGGCGTAGTCGTATCCGTAGCCGATGTCCGCCACGTAGTCGTCGGGGGAGGCGAAAGTCTCGGAGATGTACTTGGCCGCCAGCTTGCCCACCATGTCCATGGATTTCTTCCGGGACCGGGTGATGCCGGAGGGGAAGATCTCGCCCTCCTTGAGGGTGATGAGGGGCCGTATCCCCAAAAGCGCCCCGGCCACGCCGGCCAGCTTGCCGATGCGCCCTCCGGCCCGGAGGTAATCGAGATTGCCTACGGTGAAGAAGATCCGCCCGGTGGGGAGGATGGCCTCCAGCCGCCGGACCGACTCGTCAAAGTCGAACCCGGCGTCCCGGAGCTTGCATAATTCCAGGACCGCAAGCCCCTGGAGCACCGTGTCCACGGTGGAGTCGATGACCGCCACCCGCCGCTCCGGGTACTCGTCCAGCAGAAGCTCCTTTGCCGCCACGGCCACGTCGTAGCAGGAGGAGAACTTGCGGGTTATGGTGATGCAGATGATGTCCTCGCCGGCCTTTGCCGCGTCCTCGAAGGCCTCCAAAAAGTCGTTGGTGGGGGGCATGGAGCTCTTGGGGAACTTGTCCGGGTGCTCCACCATCCATTTGTAGAAATCGGACTTGGATATGTCCACGTTCTCCTTAATATACGTCCTGTCGTCCATGGTGACGTAAAACGGGACGATGTGGATATCCGCCTCCCGCGCCAGCTCCTCGGGCAGGTCGCAGGAGCCGTCTGAAATTATCCTGTATCGGGACATCGCGCGCCTCCATATCAACTATTTCACATCATCATTATATCCCAAATTTTGATAAAGCACAATATGCAATAAAACGGCGGGATGTACCTTTAATCCGGACACAGCGCGGAAAACGTGATGATTTAATGGAGAAAAAACCGGGGCGGGAAAGCAGGTCCCGCCCCGGCGTTTTATCAAAGAGGAAAAATCAATCCGGGACGAAGCCCTCGAAAATGACCACACAGCCCTGGGCCTCCAGCCTCCGCATGGTGTCGGGGTCCCGGACGGTCCAACTGACCTCGTGGACGTGATAGAGCCCGCGCATGGCCCGGAGGGCCGGGGCGCTCCGGTCAACGTGGTTGTAGGCGATGAAATCCGGCCGCGTCAGGGGATTTGCCAGGAGATTCGTCATGGCGAAGCGCTGTACGCCGGTGAGCGTGGGCGGGGCGGAGCGCAGGAAATTCTCGCTGAGCTGCCCGCGGATGACCTCGGGGTAGCCGCGCTTGAGGCTTATGAGGACGTTGGGGTCGAAGGACTCCAGGCAGTACGCGCCGCTGTAGGCGTCCAGCCGCTCCATGACGGCCCGGACCAGCGCCCCGGCGTTGCCGCCCCGGGTCTTCAGCTCCACGATGAGGGGCGTTTTGCCGGAGAAGACCTCTAAGACCTCCTCCAAGAGCGGTATCGTCTCCCCGGAGCCCAAGAGCGGGTAGTCCGCAAGCTGCGCCGCCGTCAGGTCCTCCACAATGGCCGTTTTCCCGGTGACGCGCTTAAGATCGCTGTCGTGTACCACCGCCAGGGCGCCGTCGCGCATCAGGTGTACGTCCAGCTCGGCGCCGAAGCCGTGCTCCACCGCCGCCCGGAAGGCGGAGAGGGAGTTCTCGGGCCGGCCCTCCTCCAGATCATGGAGCCCCCTGTGGGCGAAGCGGTGCCCGGCGAAGCCCTCCCAGCCGGGCCAGTCCCGCCGTGGGGCCATGGCGGCCGCCCCCAGTCCCGCCGACGCGGCGGCCAGAGCCGCCAGAGACAGCGCCAATTTCTTAAGCTTTTTCATTTCGCTACCTCCTTATACCGAGTTTTTTGTTGGAGAACAGTATTGGTATGAGATCAATTTTAGTCGTCCATGTCCTCGAAGGCCTCCAATCCGCGCTTGGGCGCGGCCTTGGTGTCGCCGTGGCGGACGAAGATCATGGTGACAAAGCTCAGCCCCACGAAGAGGGCGGAGTATGGGAACAGCGTCCAATACCCCACGTGCTCCAAAAGCCACCCGGCTACAACGGGCGTGATGACCTGGGCGGCCATGGAGGCGGTGTAGTAGTAGCCGGTGAACTTGCCCACGTCCGAGCCCTTGCACATCTCCACCACCATGGGCAGGGAGTTTACGTTGATGGCCGCCCAGGCCAGGCCCACCAGGGCGAAAGCGATGTACATGACGATGTTGATGGAGTCGAAGATATTGGTGAGGATGCCCCCCAGGAGGAAGCAGGAGGCCAGAAGGATGACGCCGCCCTGTATCGTCTTTTTCCGGCCGATCTTGGAGGCCACCATGCCGATGGGGATGTAGCTGACGATGGCGCCGCCCGTGGCCACCATGAGGCAGGTGGAGGCGCCGCCCAGGCCCTCGCCCATGACCACGTCGATGTAGGTGGTGAACCAGGTGGTGACGCCGTTGTAGCCCACAAACCAAAGGGCGATGGACGCCAAAAGGAACGCCAGGGACTTCTTTACGGGCTTGGGCAGGACCTCGTTGCCGGAGCCGTCGTCCTGGGCCAGGTCCCACTCCGGGTGCTTCTTCTCCAGGGCCTGATTTTCAGCCGCCAGCTTGGGCTCGCGGATGGTGATGAGCAGGACGATGACCGCCGCGGCCATAAGTACGGAGACGACGATGAAGAGCGGCTGATAGTCCACGTGGGCAAGGCCCTCCACCTTGGATTTGGGGTAGAGCACCGCCGCCACGCCCAGGTAAATGAGGCCGCCCACGGCGCCCATGAGGTTTATGATGGCGTTGCCCTTGGACCGGAGGGGCTTGGGCGTCACGTCGGGCATCAGCGCCACGGCGGGGGAGCGGTAGGTGCCCATGGCGATGAGCAGCAGCCCCAGCACCACCACGAAGGAGGCGAATTTAAAGGGCGCGGCCTGGGCCGCGTAGCTGTTGTCCAGGATGGGCAGGAGATTCATGAGGATGACCGCCCCCGTCGTGCCCGCCAGGATGTAGGGCATTCGCCGCCCAAGCTTGGTGTTCGTCCTGTCCGACAGCCCGCCGAAGAGGGGCAGCAGGAACAGCGCCAGAATATTGTCCGCCGCCATGATGACGCCGGCCAGGGACTCCGGCATATCGAAGGTCAGGGTCAAAATCTTTGGCACCACGTTGTCGTACATCTGCCAAAAGGCGCTGATGGAGAGAAACGCCAGACCCACCAGCACGGTGCGCCTGTTGTTGAGCTTCAGCTTTTCCATTTTTTCCATCCTCTCATGTTATATTATCCGGATGGAACCATTTTAACAGATTTTTCTTCGTTTATCAATTCCAATTCATGCAATTTCCACAAAAATCCGCTCTTTATCCGCCCAACTCCCGATAAGTGCGGCGGATGAGGAGGAGGGAGATCAAAAAGGTCAGGGCGTCGGACACGGGCATGGAGAAAAGCACCCCGTCGAGCCCCCAAAAGACCGGCAGCAGGAGGGCGAAGCCCACGCCGAAGACGATCTCCCGGACCATGGAGAGCGCCGTGGACGCCCCGGCCTTGCCCATGGCCTGGAGGAAGATGAAGCACGCCTTGTTGACGCAGGCGAAGACCACCATGGAGAGGTAGACCCGGAAGGCCCTGACGGCGAACTGCGTGTAGTAGGCGCTCTCGCTCCTGGCGCCGAAAATCTTGATGAGCGCCCCGGGGAAGAGCTCCACGATGAGAAGGGCGATGACGCCCACCGCCGTTTCGGCGGCGAGGAGCCTCGTGAAGAGCTCCCGGACCCGGCCCTTTTTCCCGGCGCCCATGTTGAAGCCGGCGATGGGTATGCACCCGGCGGAGAGGCCCACCACGATGGAGATGACGATCTGGAAAAACTTCATGACGATGCCCACCACCGCCATGGGAATCTGGGCGTACTGAGCCTCACCGAAAACCGGGTCCAGGGCGCCGTATTTGCGGACCATGTTGTTGATGGCCGCCATGGCCGCCACCAGGGAGATCTGGGAGAGGAAGCTGGTCATGCCCAGGGCCAGGGTCTTCGCGCAGATATGCCGGTCCAGGCGGAGATCCCCGGCGCGGGGCTTTACCAGCTTCATGCGGGCAAGATACCAAAGCGCCAGCGCCGCCGTCACCGCCTGCCCCGCCACGGTGGCCACGGCCGCGCCCATCATGCCCCAGCGAAAGGCGAAGATGAACACCGGGTCCAGAATGATGTTGACCGCGGCCCCCAAGAGGGTGGAGGCCATGGCGAATTTGGGGGAGCCGTCGGCGCGGATGATGGGATTCATGGCCTGGCCGAACATGTAAAAGGGGATCCCCAGAGAGATCCAGAAGAAATACTCCCGGCTCAGGCGGAAAGTCTCCTCGTTGACCCGGCCCCCGAAGGCGGTGAGGATGGGGGAGGGGAGCAGGAGATAGACGGCGCACAAAAGAAGGCCGGAGGCCGCCGCCAGGACCACGCTGTTCCCCACGCTTTTGCGGGCGGACGCCGTCTCCCCGCGCCCAAGACTCAGGCTCACAAAGGCGCAGCAGCCGTCGCCAATCATCACCGCGGCAGCCAGGGCGATGACCGTGAGGGGAAAGACCACCGTGTTGGCGGCGTTGCCGTAGGAGCCCAAGTACGCCGCGTTGGCGATGAAGATCTGGTCCACAATGTTGTAGAGCGCCCCCACCAGCAGGGATATGGTGCAGGGCAGCGAGTACCGCCGCATGAGCGTGCCCATGCGCTCGCTGCCTAAGGATGCCGTTTCAGTGTTCATAGTTAAAAACCTCCAAAAAAGCGGCCCCAAAGCGGAAGAACTCCGCGGGGCCGCAGAAAGTTTACATAATAAAACGCGCGGCCCCCAACCGGATTTACGCTTGAGAGCCACACGTTGTAAGCATACTTTATCAGGAATCGGAGGCCGTGTCAAAGGTGATTTTGAACAAAAAACGCAGATCAAACGAGGGAAAATCATGAAATGATCTCCCGCCGCTCCATACGCAGAGAGAATGGGAGGCGAATCCCGTTTGCGGAAAGTGCGTTCGAATCGGAGGGACGGGCCGATGTGGTCATCGGCCCCTACGACGTTTTTTGTAGGGGCCGGACACCGTGCCGGCCCGTTCCCAGGATCATTGCCGTATTCCGTTGAATGGAGGGCAGACGCGAATTGGAAAGGCGGGATTTGGGTTTATGCGTTTGTCGGAGGGTGAATGCAAACCGGGAGGACGGGCCGGCATGGTGAACTTGGAAAATTGCTGGAAAACGGAGACGCGGACCGCCCGGATATTCGTATTACCACCCGGCCCCGGGGTCGGAGGCCACGTAGAAGACGCCCAGGGTCCCGGGACCACAGTGGATGGTGACGACGGAACCGGCGCGGGTGACGTAGACGTTTTTGAAGTGGTTGAGGGCCCGGACGCGGCCGGCTATCTCGTCGATGATCTCCTGGGGGAGGCGGCCGGTGTGGGAGATAAAGACGTTGTCGGGGTCGGCGTCCTTCAAAAGGGGCTCGATGTCCTCATAATACTTGCGGATGACGTCGGACTGTCTGCCGCGGTACTTCTTGGCCACGCCCAGCCCGCCGTCCTTCACCAAAATCTTGGGCTTGATTTTCAAAGCGCCGCCGATGAGGGCCGTGGCCGCGGAGCAGCGGCCGCCCCGGTGGATATAGTTCAGCTCCTCGATGACCGAGGTGGTGCGGACATAGGGGATAAAGTGGTTTACATAATCCTCAAGCCTCCGCAGGTCCGTCTCCCCCTGCGCGATTCTTTCCGCGGCCTTCAGAATGAGAAGGCCGATGCCGGTGCAGAGATTCCGGGAGTCGATGACCGCCACGTGGTCCGAATAGTCCAGGTTTTCCGCCGCCATCTTGAAGATGCTGCAGGAGGCGGAAAGGCCCGTGGAGATGCCGAAGAAGATGACGTCCTCGCCCTTTTGGATGGCCTCCCGGAGGGCGTTTTCCGCGTCGCCCACGGAGAACGCGGCGGTGATGGGGGTGGTGTTGTGGGCGTCCGACCAGGCGTAGAGCTCGTCGGGGGTGATGTTCTGCCAGTCCACGTAAGTCTCGTCCCCCATGTTGACGTAGAGGGGGATGACGCGGATGTTGTACTTCTCCCAGAGCTCGGGCGTTAAGTCGTTGGTGCTGTCGGCGTAGATCTTGATCATTTGTATCCTCCTTTTTTACACTCACTCAAAAAGCTCCGGCGGCAGGGGAAGGATGTAGTCCTCGCCCTGGAGCTGAAATTCAAGCCGTCTGTTGTCCGCGTCGAAGCGGACGTTCCGGGCGTCCCGGAGCCGCACAGTCTCCCGGTAGAGGGCCCTCTGGGCCTCGGAATAGGCCGAGGGGTCGTCGGATGTCAGCAGCACCCCGCCGAAGAGGGCGTTCACCCGGGAGAGAAGAAGCTTCTGGTCGTCCCGCAGCGTCAGATTTTCCTCCCGGAGGAAGAACACGTCCGGGTCGCTGAGATACGCCCGGCCGTTGAGCTGGCGGCGGTAGAGGGTGTTGAGTATCGCCTGCCTGGTGCTGACCCGCTCCCGGTGGCAGAGGCGCATGTAGGGCTCCTCGTCCCAGGAGAGGCTCACGTCGGGGCCGATACGGCAGTACTCCACCTTGCCGAAGGCCGACGCCACGGGGACGCCGCAGCCCAAAATGGGCGTGCCGCCGCAGACCTCCCTGAGGAAGTCCACGGCCCTGGCCATCCGCCCGGCGCGCGTCTCGCGCTCATTGCCGAAGGGCGCCGCGCCGTAGAGAAAGTCGAGCTTGAGTAGGTCAAAGCCCCACTCGTTTATCACCCGGTCAAAGACCCGCCGCAGGTAGTCCGTGACCTCCGGAACGTCTATATCCAGGGACGAGAACCCGCCCCAGTTGGAGCCCAGGCTCCAGGGCCGGCCGTTCACCTTCAACAGCCAGTCCGGATGCTGCCGGGCGAGCTCCGAATCGTCAAGCGCCACGAAGGGCGCCAGCCACAGCCCGGCCTTGAAGCCGGCGGCGTGTATTTCGTCCGCCAGGGCCCTCATGCCGGAGGGGAATTTCCCGCTGTCCGGCTCCAGCCAGTCGCCCACGGCGGGCTCCCAGCCGTCATCCACCTGGAAAAGGTCCCCGGGGTCCAGAAGCCCCTCACAGCCCCGAAGGTCGGAGCGGATGGTGTCCTCGGTTATGCCGGTGTAGCGGTTATACCAGCTCGTGTAGCCCTTTATCCTGGGCGCCGGCAGGGGAGTGACGTCCATGGCCGCAAACCAGCCGTCAAAAACCTGGTCCTCGCCGCCCCGGGCGAAATAGAGGTCAAAAAGCGGATATTCCCCGCCGCAGGCAAGGCCCCCGCAGTCCCGGGTGACCGTGAGGCACGCGGTCTTGGCGTCCAGCATGAACATGGTGTACCCCGGCTTCTCGTCCAGGGAGGCCACTAACTTATACTCCCCGCCCCGGCGCACGTAGCACCAGGTAAACCCGTGGGTGACGCCGCGGGTGTTGGGGTAGCGGACAAAGTGGTAGTCGCCGTACCGGTCAAAGCCGTACTTGTCGATGACGGACCTGGGGAGGGCCGAAAGGCCGGGGATCTTGCTGTCGGAGTCGTACTCCGGGCAGACGGTCCAGGTCTGATAGCCGTTCATGAAGATCCTGCCGCCCTCGGGCACGGCCAGCACCGTCCGGGCGGTGACGGAGCGGATGACGCCCCGGGGCAGGTCCGCCCTTACGCGCAGTCTGCCGCCCCAGCTCACAGGCTCCCGGCCGCGAAGCTCCGCCGGGCCCTGGGGGGTGTCGATCACGGCGCTCCAGGTGAAAAGCATAGCTTATTCCCCCTTTTTCGCTTTCAGCGTGTCGGCGATCTCCTGCACCCGCCTGTCGGTGAGGGTGAACTTTTTCACGAAGAAGATAAACGCCGCCACGAGCCCGATGATGGGCAGTACGGTCATCAAAAGCCGGAGCCCCATGATGGTGGAGGCGGACTGGGCCACCACCTCGCCCGTCTCGTCGGCGTTGCCCACAAGGCCGATGAGGTCAAGGCCGATGCCGGTGACGAACACCGCCAAGCCCGAGGCGGCCTTCACCACGAAGGTCTACATGGAGAAGATGACCGATTCCTCCCGCCGGCCGGTCTTCAGCTCCCCGTAATCCACGGAGGAGGAGAGGAACACGGTGGTGAGGACGGTGAGAATGCCGTTGGCGGCGAAGACCAGAGCGCCGCACACGCAGATGAGCGCCATGTTGTCGGCAAGGCCGGCAAAGCACACGGCCAGAATGAGGGCGTAGCCCAGCATCGCCGTGCCCAGGGCCGCCTTGAAGATCTGGGTGTTCCCGAATTTTTTGCGCAGCAGCGGGTACACCGCCATCATGCCTACGATCTGGAACACGCCGCCCACCAGGGTGAAGAGGGTGTAGCTGTTGTGCCAGTCGGAGCCGCCGATGTCATATTTAAAAAAGTAGATGACGAGGTTGGAGGTGAGGTACAGCGCGGCGTTTATAAGGAGTATCGCCAGCACCGTTATCATGGCCTGGTCGTTGCGGAAGAGGGCCCGGAACATCTGGGGGACGGTGGAAGTCTCCATCCTGCCGATGTCGTGCTCGCGGACCTTGAGGACGCATATGACCTCGGTGACGATGAAGACCGCCGCCACGATGAGGGCGAAGACGCCGAAGCCCAGCTTGTCGTTGCCGCCGCCCAAAAGCTCCACCATCTTGACGGTCCCCACGGTGATGAGGGCGGAGCCCACGCCGGCGCAGGTGCGGCCCACCACGGACAGATTCTCCCGGTCGGAGGGCGTGTCGGTGATGGCCGGTATCATGGACCAGTAGGGGATGTCCATCATGGTGTAGGTGACGCCCCAGAGTATGTAGACCACGGAGAAGAACACCATGAGGCCCGCTTTCCCCAGGTCCGGCGCGGAGAAGAGGGCGTAGAGGGTGAAGGCGTTGAGGACCGTTCCGGACAGGAGCCACGGGCGGAAGCGCCCCCATTTTGTCCTGGTCTTGGCCACCAGGATCCCCATGAAGGGGTCGTTGAGGGCGTCAAAGACCCGGGCAATCATCAGGATCGTCCCCACGAAGGTGGGCGACAGCCCCAGCAGGTCCTGGTAGTAGAACATGACGTAAGTGGCGGACAGGGCGTAGACCATGTCCTTTCCCACGGCGCCGATGCCATAGGCGGCCTTTTGGAATTTTGTGAGCTTCATAATGAGTCTCCCTCTCATTATCTGATTTACTCTATTATGCAATATTTGAAAAAAATAAGCAAGGGGAAGATGAAAATTCGACATCGTGTACAAATAACGCCAGTGAAATATAGACAAATAACGCCATAAATGTCGCGGTAATGCCACGGAATACTGCGCGGCCAATGTCATTAAGTGAAGCAAAATTTGAGTCTCATACGCGGGAGGGTTTCTACGCCCGCTCAACGTGATAACTCACAATCTTGCTGTACGGGCCGCTGCCCACAGCGGCCCATGTCACGATTACGGATAACTCCAAAATCAACGCGAAGACCTACCATACCCGCCGTAGGGGCCGATGACCACATCGGCCCACGCTTCGTTGCGCTCCCGACCTCCGTTCAACGGGGCACGGCAAAAAACTGGAAATGGGCCGCCGTGGGCGGCGGCCCGTACAGCGGAGATGGGGATTTATCGTTTGGCGGAAGGTGGGCGCGAATCGGATTGACGGGCCGATGTGGTCATCGGCCCCTACATGAACGATTTCGCGGCTATCGGAAATTTTCCAAATTCTTCGTAGGGGTCGGACACCGTGCCGGCCCTTACGGTGTACTTGGAAAATCGCAGGAAAACGGAGACGCGGACCGCCCGAACCTCGGGATCTATACGAATATTCATTTTAAATGAGATACCGAGCGGCGGCGACGCGAAAAAAACCGGCGGCGCGTCAAGGGACGCGCCGCCGGTCAGATTCCATATTGCCTGTCAGCTCCCCGGCGCGCCGGAGGGGAGAAAGGTCGCCGTGACCCGGGCGCCGCCCTGGGGGGAGTTCTCCAGAAGGAGCTCCCCGCCCAGCTTTTTCGCGAGGACGGAGCTTATATAGAGCCCCAGCCCGAAGTGGGCGTCGTCCCCGCGCCGCTCGCCCCGGTAGTAAGCCCGGGAGGCGCACTCCAGGTCCCTGGGGGAGAAGCCGCCGCCGTCGTCCGTGACCTCCGCCGCGCATTTGTCACCCTGCCACCGGAGGACCACCCGGACGCTGTTTTTAGCGTGGCGGGAGGCGTTGGAGATGATGTTCTCGCATATCTGCGCCAGGGCCTCGGCGTCGGTATAGAGGACCGCGGGCCCCAGCAGATTCTCCACCTCCGCCGCGACCCCCGGGCACAGGAGCCGCGCGGTGCCGGAGAGGGCGGAGGCCAGCTCCGCGGCGGAGACGGGGGAGAGGCGTGGCTCGTAGTCCTCAAGCCTCCGGAGCCTCCCCACGGTGTCCGCGAAGGCGCTGAGGCGGTCCACCTGCCGGGAGATCTCCCCCACGGAAAAACGGATGCTCTCGCTGTCCGCCGTGCCCTCCAACTCCGACTCGATCATCTCCGCGTGGCCGCGCATGACGGTGAGGGGCGTGCGCATGTCGTGTGCGAAGGCGGAATTGAGGCGCTTGCGCTCCTCCACGGCCTCCCACATCCGCCGTTTGCCCCGGACCAGCTCCCGGCGCATGAGCTCAAAGGCCCCACAGAGCCTGCCCAGCTCGTTCGTGCCCTGGTAGCCCATCTCAAAGTTCAGGTCGTTGTCGGAGATCTTGAAAACCGCCTCCATCAGCGCCCGGTAGGGCCGCCGTATCTTCCAGCGGTAGAATATCACCGCCGCCGCGCCCAGGCAGACGGTATACCACAGCACTGCCGCCAGCTCATCCATATGGTCGTAGAGGCCCCGGAGGGGAGAGGCGCCCGTCCTCGCCGCCACCGTCTCCACCCGGACCCCCTGGGTGGAGAGGAAAACCACCCGGTGCTCCGCGCCCTCAAGGCCGCCGGTGACGGCGTAGTCCTCCGCCGGGGTATAGACGCCCACGGAGGGATTCAGCGTCACGGTGTCGGAGCCGCTCTCCTCAAACTCCTCCCAGGTCCCCGGGACCGCCGCGACGGAGTCCTCCGGGGCGTACACTACGCCGATCTCGTAGGACTTCCGGGGCTCCGGAAGGCTTGTTTTGGCAAAATAGAGCGTGGCCTTGGTGAGCAAGACCGCCGCCGCCAGGCACCCCAGCCCGCAGATGACGAAGGCCGCGGGTATGGACGCCCGCTCCAACTGTTTTTTCAGTCTTTCCATTTGTATCCTATCCCCCATACCGTTTCGATGTGGTCCGCGGCCCCCGCCCTGGCAAAGGCCAGCCGTATCCTTCTTATGTGTTCCATGATGACGGTGTCGTCGCCGTCGCCCTCCAGCCCCCAGACCCGGTCGTATATCCGCGCCCGGTCAAAGACCTGGCCGCGGTTGAGGCTGAGGAGCTTTAAAATGTCGAAATCCTTGCGGCTGAGGCTCAGCTTCCCGCCCCGGACCGACACCTCCCGGGCGGAGTAGTCCACGGTGACGTCCCCGAAGACCCGGCGCTGGATGTCCCGGCTGCGCCGGTCCCGCCGCAGGTGCGCCTCTATCCGCGCGCCCAGCTCCGCCAGGGAGAAGGGCTTTACGATGTAGTCGTCCCCGCCGGAGGCGAAGCTCTCCACCTTGTCCTCCTCCCCGTCCCGGGCGGTGAGAAAGAGAATGGGGCAGGCCACCCGGTCCCGAATGGCCCGGCAGACCTCGATGCCGTCCATCTGGGGCATGTTGATGTCAAGGAGGATGATGTCCGGCTTCTCCCCGGCCAGCTCCAGCGCCTCCGGCCCGTCGGAGGCGGCGCTGACCTCAAAGCCCCGGCGGGTAAGGAAGCTCCGCAGCATATTCACAACATCCGCCTCGTCGTCCACCACCAGCACCCGGTACGCCATAAGACCACCCCCAGCAATCCTATAATAAAGGCCAAATCTCAACGAATTCTCAAATCCTTTAAAAATATTATAATGAAAGGCCCTCCCGCAGTCAACCGCCGTCGTTGACTTGGCAGGTTTTCGCTGGTATTATAGAGGTTGACGGTAAGCGGATTTTTGAATTTGTAAAACTAATCCCTAATCAAAAACTCCAATTCGCGACGGTCTTTTTTGCGCCATGCTTCGTCAGACGGCTTGACAATACATACAGTATTCTCTGCGCCGTCTTCCTCGCCTGACGCAAAAAATCCTCGCCGCTCGGTTGGCGTTTTTAATCAGGGATTAGTATAAAATATACATTGCAAATCAAAAGTTAGCGGTAAATGAACAGGTATTATAATTGTAATAGAAAAAGGGGGCGGGCGCGTGAGCCGGGTATTGGTCATTGACGACGACGTGCATATCGGGGATATTCTTGAAGAGCTTTTGACCCGGGAGGGGCACGCCGTCACCCGGGCCTACTCCGGCACCGAGGCGGTGCTGACGCTGGGCGGTGAAAAACCGGACCTTGTGCTCCTGGACCTCATGCTGCCGGGCCTTTCCGGGGAGCAGGTGCTGCCGAAGCTCCGGGGCATCCCCGTCATCGTCCTCTCCGCCCGGGCCGACGTGGACAGCAAGGTGGACCTCCTGCTCTCCGGCGCCGCGGATTACGTCACAAAGCCCTTTGACAGCCGGGAGCTCATGGCCCGGGTGGCGGCGGCATTGAGAGGGCCGGCCTCCGGGGACGCGGCGCTGCGCTTCGGCGGGATATGCCTGGACGCCGGTAAGCGCCAGGCGTCGGTGAACGGCGCCGCGCTGCGCCTCACCCGCACGGAGTTTGCCGTTTTGCGGATGCTCATGGCCGACCCGAAGCGCGTGGTGACGAAGTCCGCCATACTGGAGCGCGTATCCGTCGACACGCCGGACTGCACCGAGAGCAGCCTCAAGACCCACGTCAGCAACCTCCGGAAAAAGCTCCGGGACGCCGGCGCGGGGGACGTCATCGAGGCGGTGTGGGGAATCGGCTTCAAATTAAGGGAAAATTAAGGGTCTTTACCAAATCTCAACGCTTTTCTTAACCGTTTTATCATTTTTTCCTGCTATCATGGGACCATCCTGACAAAAGGAGGTCCCTTTTATGATGCCGAACTTGCAAGCTCGCGGCCTTACGAAGCGCTACGGCGGCGCCGCCGCCCTGGACGGCCTCGACATGACCGTGCCCCGGGGGGCGATATACGGCCTTGTGGGGCGAAACGGGGCGGGGAAGACCACCCTGATCCGCCTTATCTGCGGACTTCAGAGCCCCACCGCCGGGGAGTATTCCATCTGCGGCATATCCTGCCGGGACGGAAAGATCTCCGGGGCCCGCCGGAGGATGGGCGCGGTGGTGGAGACGCCCTCCGTCTACCTCGACATGTCCGGGGAGGACAACTTAAAACAGCAGTACCGCATTCTGGGCCTTCCGGACTTCACCGGTATCCCGGAGCTCCTGGACCTTGTGGGACTGGGGGACACGGGGAGGAAAAAGGTCCGCGATTTCTCCCTGGGGATGAAGCAGCGGCTGGGAATTGCCGTGGCGCTGTGCGGGGACCCGGACCTTTTGGTGCTGGACGAGCCCATAAACGGCCTGGACCCACAGGGAATCGTTGAGATTCGGGAGCTCCTTTTGGGGCTCAACCGGGAGCGGGGGATAACGGTCCTCGTCTCCAGCCACATTTTGGACGAGCTTTCGCGCCTGGCCACCCACTACGGCTTTATCGACCGGGGGCGGATGGTCCGGGAGCTGAGCGCCGGGGAGCTGGAGGCCGCCGCCCGCAAGCGCGTGCGCCTCACCGTGTCCGACACGGCGGCCCTGGCGGCGGTGCTGGAGGGCATGGGGACGGAGTATAAGGTCGTCTCCGAAAATGAGGCCGACGTCTACGCCAAAATAAACGTCACGGAGCTGGCCCTGGCCCTCAATGAGCGGGGCTGTCAGATATTGTCCGCCCAGGAGCGGGACGAGAGCCTGGAGAGCTTCTTCATGGGCCTGGTGGGAGGTGAGCGGGATGCGTAACCTCCTGTCCGCCGGCTTTGTCCGGCTTTGGCGGTCCCGCGCCCTGTGGCTCTCCTGCGCCGTGGCGGCGGGGTATGTCCTCCCCGGCGGCCAGACCGGCCAGTATGTCACGGCGGAGGTATCGCGCCCGTGGCTGCTCATACTCTACGACGCGGCGCTTATCGCCGCCGCCACCGGAGTGGGGCTGGTTTTGTTCAGGAGAAAGGATCTGAAGTAGGGCGTCCCATACGGGGGACGGGCCGGCACGGTGTCCGGCGAAGTTTCCTTGTGAACTTTTCAAGAGGGTGATACCATGCTTGCCTGGATACCATGCCTTTTGCTGTGTATTGCCGCGGCGGGGCTTTGGGGGAAGGTCCGGCTTTTGGAGCGGGCCTTTGACGAGATTCTGGAGGGGCTCTCGGAGCGGGTGGAGGGAGAGACGAATACTCTGCTCACGCTATCCACCAGGGACAGGCACGCGAGGGCTTTGGCCTCGGCGCTCAATGGGCAGCTCCGGAAGCTCCGGGAACGGAGGCTCCGCTTTGAGAACGGCGACCGGGAGCTCCGGGAGGCCGTGACGGGCCTCTCCCACGATCTGCGAACGCCCCTGACGGCCATCCGGGGGTATCTGGACCTTATGAGCCGCCAGGACCTGCCGCCGGAGGCGCGGCGGTATCTGGAGCTCATCGGGGAGCGCGCGGAGGCCATGACGCGCCTGACGGAGGAGCTTTTTTGCTATTCGCAGACCCGGTATGCCCGGGAGCTCAGGCTCGAGCGGGTGGACCTGCGGGCCGCGGTGGAGGAGGCCGTATCCGGCTTCTACGCGGCGCTGACGGCCCGGGGCATCGAGCCGTCCGTCACGCTGCCGGAGGCCCCGGTAGTGCGCGTCCTGGACCGGACGGCCCTCGGTCGGGTGCTGGGGAACATCCTGAGCAACGCCATAAAATACAGCGCCGGGGACCTGGAGATCGCGCTCTCCCCGGAGGGCGGGCTGCGCTTCACCAACACCGCCCCGGGGCTTGACGGGGTGGCGGCGGGGAGGCTCTTTGACCGCTTCTTCACCGTGGAGGCCGCCCGGGACTCCACGGGCCTGGGCCTTTCCATCGCCCGGTCCCTGACAAAGGAGATGGGCGGCTCCATCGGCGCCGCCTGCGCCTCCAACCGCCTCACCGTATGGCTGAAATTCCCATAAAAAACCGCCCCGGTTGCAGGGCAATGTCATTAAGTTAAGCAAAATCCGAGCCTCATACGCGGGAGGAACCCACCCCGACGAATCAATCAAGAACGTTGCAATTATTGAAAATCCCAATTTTAACGTGATAACCCACAATCTCGCTGTACGGGCCGCTGCCCACAGCGGCCCATCGTTGCGCTCCCGCCCTCCGTTCAAGGGGGCACGGCGAAGAACGGAAAATGGGCCGCTGTGGGCAGCGGCCCGTACGGCGGGAATGGGGATTTATAATTTGACGGAAAGCGGGCGCGAATCGGGGCGGGCCGATGTGGTCATCGGCCCCTACATGGAAGATTTCGCGGTTATCGGAAACAATCCTTTTCCTCGTAGATGGCTGCTGACTTAATGACATTGGGTTGCCAAAGCGGTTTGGTTGTAATCTCGGCGTCACTGGGGCGTTTTCTCGAAGACGGCGGCGACATTCTCAAAGTCGTAGTACTTCAAGAGCCCCGGGCGCTCCTGGGGCAGGGCGTCCAAGTCGTCCCAGGGGACGAGGCAGGCGTGGCGGCGGGAGGCGGCGCGCTTGGTGACGTGGTCCTGCCGCTCCCGGTCGGTGAGCTGGGAGGCGGGCAGGAGCGTCCAGCCGTGGGTGTACTGATAGACACACCAGCGAAGGTGCTCGTATTTGGCAAGCTCCCAGTAGACGCTCTCCCGCTCCTCGGGAGTCTTCCCGGCGAGGTCCCCGGCCAGCAGGAGCTTGTTGGGGATGTCCCACACCACGGCCCGGTTGGAGTTTTGCAGGTACGTTCCGATGGCGTTCCAGTCCTTCCCGTGGAGGGAATTCCCGCCGTAAGCCCGGTGGAGCGCCTCGGCGTCGGCGTCCGTGCGGCGCTGTATGAGCTCGGAGTAGGTGAACTGGGCGCTGCTGCACCTCAGAAACACGCCCTTGTTGTCCCTGGCGAGGACCTGGACCTCGCTGTCCACGTTCTCAAAGACCGCCACCACAAGCTGCGGGTGGGCGTCCCCCGGGCACTCCCGGTCAAAGAGCCGCGACAGCCGCGTGGCCAGCTCCAGGTTGAGCTTTGTGTCCGCCGTGGCGATGAGGATCTGATTCAGGGACCCCAGGCGCTCCCGGACGGCGGCCACGGCCTCCTCGGACTCCGGGGCGGCGTCGATCCAGGTGAAATTCTCCTGGCCGCGGAGCTGAGGTACGTCCAGGAAGAGGGGCGCGCGCCTCTCGGCAACGTTCCTGTCCGCGATGAACGCCTCAAACCCGCGCCCGTCCGGGGCGGAGGAGGCGAAGGCGGCGTTCTCCCAAGTCTCCAGCAAAAACTCACGGCTCAGCGCGGAAAGGCCGATGATTCCAAGGGAAAACGGCCCGTCCGGCACATAGACGCCCTTTTCCACCCGCCCGCCGCGCTTTTTGAGGGCCGCCAGGGGCGGGTCGTCCATGAGGAAGCGGCGGATAAGCAGCTGCTCCCGGGAGACGAGGTACGCGTCCAGATCGGGAAAGCTCATGTCGTCAAACCGGAGGATGTCGTTGTCAAGAAACGCCGTGACCTTCAGCCCCGGCACCCGGCGCCCCAGCTCGTTGAGCTCCCGGAGGCGCCCCAAATTCCCGTGGTTTTCATCCGGAAGGAGTATGATGTGGTTGTCCCGGCCCGCCCTGAGGAATTTCGCCCAGGGGCGAGTCTCGGTGGGGACGCGCAGGTCCGCCTCCCGGTCGGCGTCGCACTGGGGGATGAAGAGGATGGGGGCGCGGCGGTCCTGAGAGCGTATCTCCCGAATCATGGCGGCGGCGTCGTCGGCCTTGCCGCAGACGGCGAAGACCCGGCGGCGCAGGACTATGGCGGTCCTTGTGGCGGCGGCGGTAAAGAAGCGCCGCGCGAAAAAGAGGAGCAGGGTCCTGGCGGTGTAGACGGAGACTATGTAAAACAGCAGCGTAATGGCCGGGTCGTTGAAAAGGTCCACATCCGCCCAGAAGGTCATGGCCTTGGGCGCCTGATAGGCGCAGCGGATAAGGAGATTCAAGACCTCCGCCGTCGTCTCACAGTCCGGCAGGAGCGTAAAGAAATAGAGGGGGATGATAAAGAGGTAGTTATACCCCACCGTGAGGAAGCTTCGAAGCTGCAGGCTCTTGTTCCTCAGTATCCAGCTCACGCCGGCAAGGCCGATGAGATAGAGTATCAAAATGACCATTTTGCCGCCTCCTTAAAAATCGGGCTGTGCGCTGGAGTAATACCCGTCCAGCTTCTGGAAAGCCTCCTGGGAGGTCATGTAATTCACCGTGTGCCCCAGCCCCTCAAGGTCCGCCTGCTGGCTCAGATGCAGGTCCGTGACCCAGAAGGTGGAAAATCCCGTCTCCCGGAGCCCCTCCAGGGACACGCCTTCGCCGCAGTCGAAGGCCAGATACGTCCCGCGCGCTCCCGCAAGGGGGGAGAGGTCAGTCAGGGGGTTGCCGTCCAGCAGGAGCCCGAAAAAGCTGACGTCCGGCAGATTTGCGAGAGAAGTAAGGCCGTTGCCGGAGAGCACCAGCCTGGGGCTGGACCCCTCCGAGAAGGTGGTCCCCAGGTCCGGAAGCGCCGTCAGGGCGTTGCGGGAGAGGTCCAGGTACCTCAGCTTCGGCTTGTCCCGCAGGGCCGAGATGTCGTCGATGCCGTTCCCCGGAAACGCCGCCTCGATGAGCCCCGCGTGGTCCTCCAGCCCCTTGAGATTTGTAAGGGCACAGTTCTCGGCGTAGAGGAAGGTGAGGGAGGAGCCGGCCGCGAGGAAATCAAGGCTGGTGACGGACCGGACGCCGCTGACGTCCAGCCTTGAGAGGGTCCCGGCGCTCTTCGCCAACGTCCCCACGCCCAAAAGCTCCGTGTTCCCGCGGAGGGACACGGTCCTCAGCTTTTCGCAATACTGAAGGGGCTCTAAGGTGGCGACCTGGTTGTTTTTCAGGTCCAGAGTCTCAAGGTAGATGAGGTCCGCGATGGGCGTAAGGTCCGTAATGGCATTGTCCCCAGCGCAAAGGGAGGTCAGCTTCTGGTGGCCCTGGAGCCCGTCGAGGCCGGTGAGAGAGCAGCCGGAGACGGAAAGCTCCCGGAGGGACGTCCAGCCCTCCAGGTCCTTGACGGAGCCCAGGGGGTTGCCGTCCAGCGTCAGGGCGGTGATCTTCCCGGCGTTGTCGAGAACCGGGATGCGCGTCAGCCCGTTCCCGCCGAGGTCGAGATTTGTAAAGCTGCCGCCTGTCAGCGTGGCCATCACGTCATCGTCCATGCCGCAGCCGGTGACGGTCAGACCGTATAGCTCCAAATCCGCCGCCCAGGAGAGGTCCGTAAGCCCCCGGCAGTCCGTGAGCTTCACCGTTCGGAGGCTTGCAAAGCCCCCCAGCTTCTTCTCGGCGCTGTCCTCAAAGGTACAGCCGGTGAGGGTGAGCGTGGTGCATTTTTCGAATTTCGCCAGCTCCTCCAGCTCCGGGGCGGTGAGCCGCAGTCCCTCCAGCTTCACGTTGGAGGAGGAGTCGGTCAAAATCGTCCCGCCCACCGTGGCCGTGCGGCCCGAGCCGCCGCCTCCGCCGGAGAAGGCCACGGCGACGACGATGATAAGCGCCAGCGCCAGGACCGCCCCGCCGAGAAGGAGGGGAAGGCGCTTCTTCTTGCCGGTTTTCCCGGCGGAGGGTGCCTTCTCCGGGGGCCTTTTGACCTTGGGGACGCTCTTTGGCGCGGGGCTGACCGCGGGGGCCGGGGCGGCGGGTGCCTGGGCCGCGGGGACCTGGCCGGGCGTCTCCGCCGGGACCTCACGGCAGGGGGAAAGCAGCTCCACGCCCAGGAGCCTTTCCAAAAACTGCTCGCCGCTCTTATACTTGTAGCGCAGGATCGACTGGTAGGTGGAGATTTGCATCTCCATCCCCGGGCTCATCTCCACGGGCTCTAAGATGACGGAGAGGAAGTCTAAGTTGCGCGACAGGGCGAAGTTGATCTCCCGCCGGCAGTTCTGGGACGCCAGGGAGGTGGCGGACATGAACGCCAGGCACACCCTGGCGCGGCTCAGGTGGTCGGCGATGGACTCCGGCCACTCAGAGCCGGGGTCAATGCCCTCGTCATACCAAAATCTGTATCCGGCCTCCTTCATGCGCCGGAGGATGGGCAGGACGGTGTCCGTATCCCGGTGGCTGTAGCTGATGAATATGTAGTCCTCGGTCCCGTTGTAGGGCGCAACGCCCAGAATCTCTTCACTTTTTGCCATGGTTCCCCCTCTTTCGTGCTGTGGGTTTTGTCTATAAACGTTATTATATCATAGCGGAATAAATTTTGAACAGGTTTTATTAAATTTTTTGCCAAAAACCTTTTCATCTATGCTATAATATCCGCATGAGCGGATATTATATTTGATTTAACGCCGTTTTTCTCCCCGGCTTCGCCGGGAACCGAAAAACATGGCGAATATACCATCCCCGCTTTGCGGGTATGGTATAATGTCCGCATGAGCGGATATTATCCTTGATTTAACGCCGTTTTTCTCCCCGGCTTCGCCGGGAACCGAAAAACATGGCGAATATACCATCCCCGCTTTGCGGGTATGGTATACTGTACCCAAAGGCCCCCGGGCTCATTTCATAGACGGAGATTATTCATATGTCAGACAACACCGTCCCCCAACGCATCGAGGTGCGCGGGGCAAAGGTCCACAACCTCAAAAACATCGACGTTGACATCCCTCTCAACAAGATCGTGGGCATCGCCGGCGTCTCCGGCTCCGGAAAATCCTCCCTGGCCCTGGGCGTGCTGTACGCCGAGGGGTCCAGGCGGTATCTGGAGTCCCTGTCCACCTACACCCGCCGGCGCATGACCCAGGCGGAGAAAGCCCGGGTGGACGAGATCCTCTACGTCCCGGCGGCGCTGGCCCTGCGGCAGCGGCCGGGGGTCCCGGGGATACGCAGCACCTTCGGCACCGGGACGGAGCTTTTAAACTCCCTGCGGCTCATGTACTCCCGCCTTGCCTCCCACAGGTGTCCCAACGGGCACTATGTCCCGCCGTCCCTCAACGTGGCGGCGGGGCTGGAGCTTACGTGTCCGGAGTGCGGGGAGCGCTTCTTCGCCCCCGGCGCGGAGGACCTGGCCTTCAACTCCGCCGGGGCCTGCCGCCGCTGTGACGGCACCGGGACGGTGAGGACCGTGGACGAGTCCACCCTTGTCCCGGACGACTCCCTCACCATCGACCAGGGGGCCGTGGCGCCCTGGCAGACGCTGATGTGGTCGCTTATGAAGGACATCGCCCGGGACCACCTGGGCGTGCGCACCGACGTGCCCTTCCGGGAGCTCACTGAACGGGAGCGGGAGGCGGTCCTGCACGGGGAGGCGAAAAAATACCATCTGCTCTACCACAACGAAAAGACCAACACCGCCGGGGAGATGGACTTCACCTATTATAACGCCGTCTACACCGTGGAAAACGCCCTCTCCCACGTGAAGGACGAGAAGGGCATGAAGCGGGTGGAAAAATTCCTCAAGACCTGCCCCTGCCCGGAGTGCGGCGGGAGCCGCCTGTCGGACGCCGCCCGGGCGCCGCTTTTACGGGGCATCCCCCTTTCGGAGGCCTGCCGGATGACGCTCTCGGACCTGGCCCTCTGGGTGGAGGGCGTGCCCGGGTCCCTGCCGGAGGAGATGCGGCCCATGGCGGAGAGCATCGTCGAGTCCTTCAGCCACGCCGCCAGGCGCCTTATGGACCTGGGGCTTTCGTATTTGACCCTGGACCGGGAGGCCTCCACCCTCTCCACCGGGGAGCGGCAGAGGATGCAGCTTGCCCGAGCCGTGCGCAACCGCACCACCGGGGTGCTCTATGTGCTGGACGAGCCCTCCATCGGCCTGCACCCCAAGAATATCGAGGGCGTCACCGGCGTCATGGACGACCTTCTGGCCGACGGGAACTCCGTCATATTGGTGGACCACGACACCGCTATCCTGTCCCACGCGGACTACCTCATCGAGCTGGGCCCGGAGGCCGGGGCCAAGGGCGGCAGTATCATCGCCCAGGGCGGGCTTTCCCGAATCCTGCGGGACCCGGACTCGAAAATAGGCCCGTTTTTAGCGGGAAGGGAGAGCGCCGGCACAAAAAGCGGGCTTTCCCGGGGGGAGATCTTCGCGCTGGGGACGTTTCGGCTCACGACGGACGAGATCCACACCGTCCGGCCGCTGAGGGTGGAGCTTCCAAAGGGGCGGCTCATCGCCGTCACCGGCGTGTCCGGCTCCGGCAAGACCACCATGGTCCTGGAGAGCCTTGTTCCGGCGCTGGAGAGCCTCATTTCCGGCGCGGAGCTTCCGGCCCACGTGAAGAGCGTCGAGGCCCCGGGCATAAAAAACGTGAAGCTCATCGACGCCACTCCCATCGGCATTAACGTGCGCTCCACCGTGGCCACCTACGCCGACGTCCACGACGAGCTGAGAAAAGCCTACGCCCGGACCCCGGAGGCGAAGCGCCGGGGCTATAACGCCGGGGACTTTTCCTACAACACGGGGAGGCTCCGCTGTCCCGTGTGCGACGGCACGGGGACCATCAGCCTGGACGTGCAGTTTTTGCCGGATGTGGACATCCCCTGCCCGGAATGCCGGGGTTCCCGGTACTCCAAAGAGACGTATCTCATAAAGCGCGTCCCCAAAAAGGGCGGGGAGGGCCGGTCGCTCCCGGAGCTCATGGACATGAGCGTGGACGAGGCGCTGAGGGCCTGCCGGGACCTGCCCAATGTGGAGCGGCGGCTTTCGGTGCTCCACGACTTGGGGCTGGGGTATCTGACCCTGGGGGAGGAGACGCCGGGCCTTTCCGGCGGCGAGGCCCAAAGGCTCAAGCTGGCCGGGGAGATGGGCCGGGGACAGGAGGACACCGTCTTTGCCTTTGACGAGCCCACCATCGGCCTCCACCCGCTGGATGTGAGGACACTTTTGGACGTGTTCCGGAGCCTGACGGCCCGGGGCGCCACCGTTGTCGTCATCGAGCACGACCTGGACGTCATACGGTCCGCCGATTACGTGGTTGACATGGGCCCCGGCGGCGGCATACACGGAGGCCGCGTTATCGCCTGCGGCACGCCGGAGGACATAAAGGCGTGCCCTGAGAGCGTCACGGGCAGGTATATTTAATGTATAAATTGAAAAGAATTCCAAAACCGCGGGGAGGGACTTACTCATGAAAAAGAGCGCTTTGAAAAAATGGGCGGCGGGACAGGTCAACCTCTTTATGAACAGGATGATGGGCTCCGGCCTTGCCCAGGAGGAGAACGGCGCCGGCGGCGGCCGCTACATAACGCCCGGTATGCCGGAGACTCTGCGGGAGCTGGCCGGGGAGGGCATCGTTCTGCTCAGGAACGAGAACGGCGTCCTGCCGCTCCGCCCGGGCCGGAGGCTGGCAATCTTCGGCCGCGTCCAGCACGACTGGTTCTACGTGGGCTACGGCTCCGGCGGGGACGTCCACCCGCCCTACACCGTGGGACTCTTTGAGGGGCTGGAGGGCGCGGGGATCGAGTATGACCGGCCCCTCCGGAAGCTCGTGGAGGACTGGTGCGAGCAGCCGGAGAACCAGGCCCAGGAGGGCTTCTGGGGCCACTGGCCCTACAGCCACCCGGAGATGCCCCTCTCGGACAGGACCGTCCGGGAGGCCCGGGAGCGGGCGGATACCGCCCTTATCCTAATCGGCCGGGCCGCCGGGGAGGACCGGGAGAACAGGCTGGAGGAGGGCAGCTACTATCTCACCGCCCTGGAGCGGGACATGCTCCGAAAGGTGACGGCGGAATTTGACCGGACGGTGCTGGTGCTGGACTGCGGCAACATCATCGACATGTCCTTTACGGAGGAATACCCCCTCTCCGCCATCCTCTGCGCCTGGCAGTTGGGGCAGGAGAGCGGGAACGCCCTGGCGGACGTGCTCTCGGGGAGGGTCAACCCCTCCGGGAGGCTTTCGGACACCGTGGCCCGGCGGTATGAGGACTACCCCTCCTCCGCAAACTTCGGCGGGAGGGACTTCAACAACTACGCCGAGGACATCTACGTGGGCTACCGGTATTTTTCCACCTTCGCCCCGGAGCGGGTCCTGTATCCCTTCGGCTTCGGGCTTTCGTACACGACGTTTGAGAGGAAGCTCCTGAGCGCCGCCGGGACGCCGGAGGGCGTGGAGCTCACGGCCGCGGTCAAAAATACCGGCCCCGTCCCGGGGAAGGAGACGGCGCAGGTCTACGTCCGCGCCCCGCAGGGGCGCCTGGGCAAGCCGGCGCGGGTTTTGGCCGGGTTTAAAAAGACCGGCCTTCTGGCCCCGGGGGAGACGGAGACGCTGAACATCTCCGTTCCGTTCAGCGATTTTGCCTCCTTTGACGACGCCGGCGTCACGGGGAACCGGAGCTGCTTTGTGCTGGAGGCCGGGGACTACGACTTCATCCTGGCCCCGGACGGCGCCTCGGAGGGGGACCGGTGGACGCTGACCGTCCCGGAGACTCGTGTGGTGGAGCGCTGCGCCGAGGCGTGCGTACCGGAGGAGAAAAATGTCTTCAAGGCCCTCTACCCCCTGGGCTCCTACAGGATCTCCCCGGCCCTTGACGGCCCGGAGCTCCCGGCGGCGGAGATCCCCCGGGGCGCCCGGGACCTCAGACAGCGCATTCTCGACGGCCTCCCCCCGGAGCTTGCCGCCTCCGGCGCGGGGGAGATAAGCTTTGAGGACGTCCGGGCGGGAAGAGCGCCGCTGGACGATTTTATCGCCTCCCTCTCCGACGAGGACCTCATTAACCTCACCCGGGGAGAGGGGAAGATGGGCTCGGCCCTCGGCACCCCCGGCAACGCCGGGGCCTTCGGCGGCATAACGCAGGCGCTGCGCTCCCGGGGCATACCGCCGGTGATCACCGCCGACGGCCCGGCGGGCCTCCGCGTGCGACGCTTCACGACGCTCCTGCCCTGCGGCACCGCCATCGCCTGCGCCTGGAACACGGAGCTCACGGAGCGCGTTTTCAGGAAGATAGGGGAGGAGGCCCGGCACTTCGGCGTGGACGTGGTGCTCTCCCCGGGGATGAACATCCACCGCAGCCCCCTGTGCGGCAGGAACTTTGAGTACTACTCCGAGGACCCCATGCTCTCCGGCCGCACCGCCGCCGCGGCGGTCCGGGGGATACAGGCCGGCGGGGCCTCGGCCTGCCCCAAGCACTTCGCCTGCAACAACCAGGAGGTCAACCGGAATCATAACGACAGCCGCGTCTCCATGCGGGCGCTGCGGGAGATCTACCTTAAAAACTTCGAGTACTGCGTCCGCGAGGGCCGGCCCATGTGCATAATGACCAGCTACAACAAGATAAACGGCGTCTGGAGCCACTATAACTATGACCTGGTGACCACGGTCTTGCGGGGCGACTGGGGCTATGAGGGCAGCGTCGTCACCGACTGGTGGATGCGGCGGGACAAAATGCCGGAATTTCCCAACATCGAGGACAACGCCTACCGCACCCGCGCCCAGGTGGACGTGCTGATGCCCGGGGAGCTCACCAGGACCGCGGGAGAGTTTAAATTCGACAGCGCCCACTTAAAAGCCCTGTCCCTGCCCGACGGCCTCACCCGCGGGGAGCTCCAGCGCTCCGCCAAAAACGTCCTGAGCTTCATCCTGAAAGCGAAAATCGGCGAAAAAACCAAAGCCCCAACGGCTGAAAACGGAAAATAGGATCACGGCCGCCGCGCCCTCCGAAAAACGGAGGGCGCGGCAGCCTGTCGAAAAAGCCCTGACGGGCTTTTCCGACAAGGGGAACGTGCGGGAAATTTTCGCTGAATTTTGCGAAA
>CANROF010000018.1 GCA_947632155.1 uncultured Oscillospiraceae bacterium | reverse complement strand
ATCGCCTTCCAGTATAACGACGGCTACAACGAGATGCTCGTCTCCTTCGCCAACAACATCCACACCCCCGAGGGCGGTATGCACGAGACGGGCTTCAAGACGGCCCTGACCCGGGTGCTCAACGCCTACGCCGCCAAGATCGGGCAGCTCAAGGGCGACGACAAGCTCTCCGGCGAGGACTGCCGGGAGGGCGTCACCGCCGTCATCTCCGTGAAGCTCACCAACGCCCAGTTCGAGGGCCAGACCAAGGCTAAGCTGGGCAACGCCGACATCCGCTCGCTGGTGGACTCCATCGTCTCCGAGCAGTTGGAGATCTATTTGGAGGAGAACCCGGCCTTCGGCAAGCTGGTGGTCGAGAAGGCCATGACCGCCAGCCGCGCCCGGGAGGCCGCCAAAAAGGCCCGGGAGTCCGTCCGGCGCAAGACGGGCCTCGAATCCGGCCAGATGCCGGATAAGCTCCAGGACTGCAACGAGCGGGACCCCAGCCTTTGCGAGATCTACATCGTGGAGGGCGACTCCGCCGCGGGCTCGGCCATCCAGGGCCGGGATTCCCGCTTCCAGGCGATCCTGGCCATGTGGGGCAAGATGCTGAACGTGGAAAAGGCCCGGGCGGACAAAATTTACGGCAATGACAAGCTCTACCCCCTCATCGTGGCCCTGGGCGCCGGCATCGGGGAGGAGTTCAACATCGACAAGCTCCGGTATCACAAGATCATCATCATGGCCGATGCCGATGTGGACGGCGCCCACATCCGCACGCTTTTACTCACGTTCTTCTTCAGGTATATGCGGCCCCTCATTGAAAACGGCTACGTCTACTCCGCCGTGCCGCCCCTCTATAAGCTGACCCGGGGAAAGACCCAGCGCGTGGCCTACTCCGACCCGGAGCGGGACAGGATAAGCTCCGAAATGCGCGCCGACAACCCCAATGCCAAGGTGGACATCAGCCGCTATAAGGGCCTTGGCGAGATGGACCCCCACGAGCTGTGGGAGACGACCATGGACCCGGAAAAGCGCACCCTCCGGCGCATCACCTTAGACGACGCCGTGGCTGCGGACCAGATATTCACCGTCCTCATGGGCGAAGAGGTGGAACCGCGCAAGGCCTGGATTGAGGAAAACGCGAAATACGCCGTGAATCTGGACTATTAATCTGGCTTTGAAGCCCTGACGGGCTTCAAATGCCAATGGGAAATTGCCGGTCCCCTGCGCGCACGCCCCCTTGGGGCGCACACTCCGGGGACCTGTAAGGGAATTTTTCTGACGTACATGCCGCCAGAAAAATTATTGATTTTGTTCGCCGCTGCGGCGGCGAAATCTGCGATGCTTTTTAAATAAGGTTACGAGGTTTAAGTAAGTATGGCACATAACAGAGACTACAAGCCCGAGGATATCCTCTTCCCGGACCAGGTGATCACCCAGTCGGAGCTGGTCCACGAGATGCAGGAGAGCTACAAGCAGTACGCCATGTCCGTCATCATCGGCCGGGCGCTACCGGACGTGCGGGACGGCCTGAAGCCCGTCCACCGGCGTATCCTCTACTCCATGTACGAGGGGGGCCTGACCCACCAGAACCCCTACAAAAAGTGCGCCACCGCCGTGGGCGACGTCTTAGGTCACTACCACCCCCACGGCGACGCCTCCGTCTATGACGCCCTGGTGCGCATGGCCCAGGACTTCTCCATGCGGGCGCCCCTCATCGACGGCCACGGCAACTTCGGCTCCGTGGACGGCGACCCCCCGGCGGCCTACCGGTATACGGAGGCCCGCATGTCCCGCATCGCCGACGAGATGCTCCGGGACATCGACAAGGAGACTGTGGACTGGGACCCCAACTTTGACGAGACACGGAAAGAGCCCAAGGTCCTGCCCAGCCGCTTCCCCAATCTTTTGGTGAACGGCTCCAGCGGCATCGCCGTGGGCATGGCCACGAATATCCCGCCCCACAACCTCACCGAGGTCATCAACGCCTGCGTCTGCCTCCTCGATGACCCCGACGCCACGTTTTCCGACCTCATGGAGCGCATATCCGGCCCGGATTTCCCCACCCGTGGCATCATCATGGGCCGGAACGGCATCCGCCAGGCCTACGCCACCGGTCGGGGGAAGATCGTGGTCCGGGCCCGGACGGAGTTTGAGGAGTACGGCCGGGAGCACCGGACGCGCATCATCGTCTCGGAGCTGCCCTATCAGGTGAACAAGCGGCAGCTCATCAAAAATATCGCCGACCAGGTGAAGGACAAGCGCCTGGAGGGCATCTCCGACATCCGGGACGAGACGGACCGCAACGGTATGCGCATGGTCATCGAATTAAAGCGCGACGCCAACGCCCAGGTGGTCCTCAACAAGCTCTTCACCCAGACCGCCATGCAGTCCAGCTTCTCCATCATCATGCTGGCCCTGACGGACGACCAGAAGCAGCCGAAGATCCTGCCCCTGCGGAAGATACTGGACGAGTACCTGGCCTTCCAGGAGGACGTCATCACCCGCAGGACCCGGTATGACCTGCGGCGTGCCCAGGAGCGGGCGCACCTTTTGGAGGGGCTGCTCATCGCCCAGGACAACATCGACGAGGTCATCCGCATCATACGGTCCAGCTACGACAACGCCAAGGAGAACCTGATGGCCCGCTTCGGCCTGGACGACGTTCAGGCCCAGGCGATATGCGACATGCGCCTCATCGCCCTCCAGGGCCTGAACCGGGAAAAGCTCCAGGCCGAGTATGACGAGATCGAGAAGAAGATCGCCTACTACCAGGAGCTCCTGGCGGACGAGGCGAAAATTCGCGGCGTTCTGAAGGACGAGCTCATCGCCATCCGGGACAAATACGGCTCCCCGCGCCTTACGGAGATCCAGGACGTGGAGGAGGAGATAGACTTAGAGGACCTTATCGCCCAGGAGGACTGCGCCTACACCCTCTCCAACGCCGGGTATATCAAGCGCATGCCCGTCAGCGACTATAAGGCCCAGAACCGGGGCGGCAAGGGCATCCGCGCCCAGAGCCTCCGGGACGAGGACTTCGTCCACACCGTCTTTACGGCGTCCTCCCACGACTACATCCTCTTCTTCACCAGCGCGGGCCGCGCCTACCGCAAGAAGGGCTACAATATCCCCCAGACCGCCCGGGCCAGCCGGGGGACGAATATCGTGAACGTCCTGCCCTTAGAGCCCGGCGAGCGGGTCACCGCCATGATCCACACCTCCGACATCGAGACGGACGACCGGTACCTCTTCATGGTGACCCTGAACGGCACGGTGAAGCGCCTCAACGGCTCGGCCTTCCGGAACATAAGGAACAACGGCATCCGGGCCCTGACCCTGGACGAGGGGGACACGCTCATCTCCGTCAACGAGACTTACGGCGACGACAATATCCTCATCGCCACCCATGAGGGCTACGCCATCTGCTTCAACGAAAACGACGTCCGGGCCATGGGCCGCGACGCCGTGGGCGTCCGGGGCATCCGGCTCCGGGAGGGCGACTTCGTGGTGGGGGCGGTGAACGCCTCCCAGGGCGGAATGCTCCTGACCGTCACCGAAAACGGCTACGGCAAGCGCACGCCCATCGACGAATACGTCCGCGGCGCCGACGGCACCCCCCAGCGGCGCGGCGGCATGGGCCTTAAAAACTACAATGTGACCCAAAAGACCGGCCCCATCGCCGGAATCAAGATGGTCCACGACTCCGACGACGTGCTCCTGCTGGCCGAGGACGGCACCTTGATCCGCACCGGCGCGGAGACGATCTCCGTGTTCAGCCGCGCCACCCAGGGCGTGAGGCTCATGCGGGTGTCCGAGGGCGCCAGGCTCCTGTCCGTGGCCGCCACGGAGAAGGCCCCGGACGCCTCCGGGGACCCGGAGGACCCGGACGGCGCCGGCGAGGACGGACCTCAGACGTCCCCCGGGGACGAGAGCGGCATGACCGGGGAGGACAATGGATAAGGTCACCATCTACACCGACGGGGCCTGCTCCGGCAACCCCGGCCCCGGCGGCTGGGCCGCCATCCTGAAGGCCGGCGCCCACGAAAGGGAGATCTCCGGCGGGGAGGCGCTGACCACCAACAACCGCATGGAGCTCATGGCCGTCATCTCCGCCCTGGAGCTTTTAAAACGCCCCTGTGAGGTGGAGCTTTTCACCGACTCCCAGTACATCGAGCGGGCCGTCAACCAGGGCTGGCTCAAAAGCTGGAAGGCCCGGGGCTGGCGGCGGCGTGAGGGAGAGCTTAAAAATCCGGAGCTCTGGCAAAGGCTGGACGAGCTCCTTGGGGGACATAAGGTGGCCTTCCACTGGGTGAAGGGCCACGCGGACAACGAATTGAACAACCGCTGCGACGCCCTGGCGGTGTCCCGGCGGGACAGCTTTGGCAATAAGGAGCGTATAAAATGAAAAAAGAGATCTTCCGGGGCGCCGGTACTGCCCTTGTCACCCCCATGAACGCCCGCGGCGTGGACTTTGAGGCCATGGAAAGGCTCATCGAGTTCCAGCTCCGGGGCGGCGTGGACGCCCTCATCATCGCCGCCACCACCGGCGAGGGCCCCACCCTCTCCGACGCCGAGCACGTGGAGACGATCCGCTTCGCCGTGGAAAAGGTGGCCGGCCGTGTGCCCGTCATCGCCGGAACCGGCTCCAACGACACCGACTACGCCGTGGAGCTCAGCGTCAAGGCCGCTAAGGCTGGCGCCGACGGGCTTTTGTGCGTCACGCCCTACTACAACAAGTGTACCCAGCGGGGCCTTGTGCAGAGCTTTTACAAGGTCGCCGACGCCACGGACCTGCCCATGATCGTCTACTCCGTCCCCAGCCGCACCGGCGTGAAGGTCCTGCCCGACACCTGCGTGGAGCTGGCCCGCCACCCCAACATCGTGGGCATCAAGGAGGCCACCGGGGACCTGGGGACCGTGGTGGAGATAGCCGCCAAGTGCGGCGACGACTTCCACATCTGGTCCGGCAACGACGACATCGCCGTGCCCATCATGTCCGTGGGGGGCAGGGGAGTCATCTCGGTGCTCTCCAACATCATGCCCCGCCAGACCCACGAGATGTGCGCCCTGGCCCTCAGCGGCGACTTCGCCGCCGCGGCGAAGCTCCAGCTTCGGTATAAGGCCCTCATCGACGCCCTCTTTTCCGAGGTCAACCCCATCCCCGTGAAGGCGGCCCTGAGCGCCATGGGCATCATCGAGGACTACCTGCGCCTGCCCCTGACGCCCATGGAGGACGCCCACCGGGCGCGGCTTTTGGAGCTCATGCGGGCGGAGGGCCTGGAGGTATAAAAATGATAAATATCATGGTTTACGGCGCCCTGGGGCGCATGGGGAGCCTGGTCGTCAACGCCGTGGAGCGGGCGGAGGATATGGCCCTGGCCGCCGCCGCGGACGCCCTCTCCCAGGGCGGCGCCGTGAAAAGGGAGCTTGCCGACGTCACGGAGAGCGTTGACGCGGTGATAGACTTTTCCCACCACACCCTGACCCCGGCGCTCCTTGACTGGTGCGCGGAGAAAAGGCTGCCCCTGGTCCTGTGTACCACCGGCCACGACGGGGCGGAGCGGGCCGCCATCGAGGCCGCGGCGGAGAGGATCCCCATCTTTTTCTCCGCCAACATGTCCATGGGCATCGCCGCCCTCACCGAGCTTGCCCGCCGCGCCGCCGCCCTCTTCCCGGAGGCGGACATCGAGATCGTGGAGGCCCACCACAACAGGAAGTTAGACGCCCCCTCCGGCACGGCCCTGATGCTGGCCCGGGCCCTTCAGGAGGTCCGCCCCGGCGCGGAGCTCAGCTTGGGCCGCTCCGGCATGGGCAAGCGGAAGAAAAACGAGATCGGCATCCACGCCGTCCGCATGGGCGCCCTCCCCGGCACCCACGCCGTCCTCATTTCCACCGACAGCGAGACGTTGACCTTAAAGCACGAGGCCCACGACCGCTCCCTCTTCGCCGACGGCGCCCTCACCGCCGCCAGATTCATCGTCGGCAAGCCCTCCGGGCTGTACGACATGAGGGACCTCCTGGCACAATGACCCCCCGCTGTACGGGCCGCCGCTTACGGCGGCCCCGGGCTGTCGGAAAAAGGCCTTTGGCCTTTTTCCGACAAGGGGAACGTGCGGGAAATTTTTCCTGAATTTTGCGAAATTCAGAAAAATTCCCCTGCTGTCGCCCTGCGCGCACGCCCAAAGGGCGCACGCTTGTGCGACAAAAGGGATTTTTTCCAAGGCACATGTCCTTGGAAAAAATATTGAATTTGAGCTTTTTGACAAACTGCGTACGGGCCGCCGCTTACGGCGGCCCGCGCTTTCATTAAATATTTGTATTATTATACACGCAAGGAGTCAAAATATATGGAAATCAGAAAACTGACGGAAACCGATTATGATCGGGTACTTGAACTATATGCAGCCGAGGATGAGCTCCACGTACAGGCACGGCCGGACTTTTTTGTACACCGGGAAAAGGAGGAATCCTATCCCAGGGAGGCCTTCCTGGGGAACTTGGCCAACCCCACCGTATTGCAGATGGGCGCCTTTGATGGTGAGCAGCTCGCGGGTGTTGTCAGGGCGACGCTTTGGGAAGAAAGCGGTATGGTCAAGGGGCTAAAGACCGTTTGCCTGGATGACATCTATGTCCTGCCCGCCTATCGCCGCAGAGGGATCGCGTCAAAGCTCTTTGCCAAGGTGGAAACCTGGGCTAAGGAGCAGGGAGCTGTTCGTCTGGATCTGTACACCTGGGAATTCAACAAGGGAGCTATCGCCATGTATCAGGCCCTGGGTATGACGCCTCAGCAATATGTGTTTGAAAAGAAGCTGTAATTGTAATTTGGATTTAAGAAACACAAAAGGAAATTAGGAGTCGATTTTTGCTCCCCCTATTGACGAACGGCCATGAAAAAAGGTAAAATAATGGGCGAGGGTCAAATTTGGCCTGTGGGGGTACATATGAAGATCGGCTTTGATAACGACAAATATTTGAAGCTCCAGTCGGAGCACATCAACCAGCGCATCGCCCAATTCGGCGGGAAGCTCTACATGGAATTCGGCGGGAAGCTCTTTGACGACTACCACGCCAGCCGCGTCCTCCCCGGCTTTGAGCCGGACAGCAAGATCAAGATGCTGACGAAGCTCCGGGACAAGGCGGAGGTCGTCATCGCCGTCAACGCCGGGGACATCGCCAAAAACAAGGTCCGGGGCGATTACGGCATCACCTACGACCTGGATGTGCTGCGGCTCATCGACGCCTTCCGGAGCTTCGACCTGTACGTGGGCAGCGTCGTCATCACCCAGTTTGCCGGCCAGAGCGCGGCGGAGGCCTTTGAAAAGCGCCTCCGGTCCCTGGGGCTCACCGTCTACCGCCACTACCCCATCGAGGGGTATCCCGCCAATATCGAGACGATCGTCTCCGACGAGGGCTACGGGCGCAACGACTACATCGAGACGACCCGCCCCCTGGTGGTGGTCACCGCCCCGGGCCCGGGCAGCGGCAAAATGGCCACCTGCCTGTCTCAGATCTATCACGACGGCAAGCGGGGCCTGCACTCGGGCTACGCCAAGTTCGAGACTTTCCCCATCTGGAACCTGCCCTTGAAGCATCCGGTGAACGTGGCCTACGAGGCCGCCACCGCCGACCTCAACGACGTCAACATGATCGACCCTTTCCACCTGGAGGCCTACGGCTCCCTGGCGGTGAATTACAACCGGGACGTGGATACCTTCCCGGTGCTGTCGGCGCTCTTTGAAAAGCTCTCGGGCGGGGCGTGTCCCTACAAGTCCCCCACGGACATGGGCGTCAACATGGCGGGCTTTTGCATCGTGGACGACGAGGCCTGTCAGGAGGCCAGCCGCCGGGAGATCGTCCGGCGGTATCTGTCGGCCATGTGCCAGAGGGCCAAGGGCCAGCCCAACGCCGGGGCGGAGGCGGACAAGATAAAGCTCCTTATGAACACCGTGGGCACCGACATCACGGACCGCCCCGGCAGGGCCCAGGCCCTGAAAAAGGCGGAGGAGACGGGGGAGCCCGCCGCCTCCATCGAGCTTCCCGACGGGCGAATCGTCACGGGCAAGACCTCCCAGCTCATGGGCGCCGCCAGCGCCATGCTCCTGGACGCCCTGAAGGCCCTGGGCGGCATCGACGACTCCATCCGGCTCCTCTCGCCCAGCGTCTTGGAGCCGGTGCAGGACCTCAAGGTCAACCACCTGGGGAACATGAACCCCAGGCTGCATACGGACGAGGTGCTTCTGGCCCTGTCCATATGCGCCGTCACAAATCCCCTGGCGGAGACGGCCATGCAGCAGCTCGCGAAGCTCGCCGGCAGCGAGGTCCACTCCACCGTCATTTTGTCCCAGGTGGACGAGAATCTACTGAAAAAACTGGGCTGCGGCGTCACCTGCGAGCCGGTTTACGAGACGAACAAGCTCTATCACAAATGATTCGAGGCTGAGCTATGGACCTTTCCGCTCTGAAGGAGCGCCTTTCCTCCGGGAGGCTCTTCCACACCTATATCGTCACCGGCGGGGACGCCGCCGCCCGGGAGGCCGCCGGGGACCTCATCGCCGCCGCGGCCGTGTGTACCGGGGAGGGCCCCGCGCCCTGCGGCCGGTGCCGGGACTGCGTGAAGGTGCGCAAGGGCATCCACCCGGACGTGGAGCACATCGACCGGCGGGAGGACGCCCGGGAGCACAGCGTGGACGACATGCGCGCCGTCAGGGCCCGGGCCTTCGTCATGCCCAACGAGGCCCCGCGCAGCGTCTTTGTCATCCGCGACGCCGACGCCATGAACATCCAGGCCCAGAACGCCATGCTCAAGGTCTTTGAGGAGCCGCCTCCCCACGCGGTCTTTGTCCTTCTGGCCGAAAACCCCATGAGGCTTTTGGAGACTGTCCGCTCCCGCGGCGAGACGGTGAACCTGGCCCCGGGCCGGGCCGAGTGCGACCCGGAGCTGGCGGCAAAGGCCCGGGCGCTCTACGAGGCCGCGGCCTCCGGGGACGACATGGCCCTGGCGCGGCTGGTGCCGGAGATCGGAAAGCTGAGCCGCCTGGAGCTTCCGGAGTATATCGACGCCGCCCGGCGCCTGGCGGTGAGCGGCTTCGGAAGGCCCGGGGGCATGACGCCGGAGAGGCTGGCGCAGTTCACCGGCGCCCTTGACGAGGCCGACAGAATGACCGCCGTCAACGTGAGCGCCGGGCACATCTCCGGCCTCCTCCTGGCGTCCCTGTGCGGGGGAATCTGAGATATTTCCAAATAACGCGCCGCCTGTTTTATCAGTTTTTTCCTGCCCGTCCGGGAAAACGGGCAGATTTGCTTGCAAAAAAGCCTCCGTGCGGGTATAATAAGCTCAGAAGAATAATACCCGCACGTACCTACCGGCCCCGAAAGCCCGCGGGCTCTCGGGCCGGACCGAAAAGGAGTGCTTCAATTGACCGAAGTCATCAGCGTGAGATTTAAAAATAAGGGCAAGGTCTACTACTTTGACCCCAACGGCATCACCGCCCGGCCCGGCGACAGCGTGGTGGTGGAGACGGCCAAGGGCCTGGAATTCGCCGAGGTCGTCACCGGCAACCACCAGGTGGACGACGCCGCCGTCCACCCGCCCCTGCGGCCCGTGGCCCGGGCGGCGTCGGAGGAGGACATCCGCCGCGCCGCCGAGAACCGCCGCCGGGAGCGGGAGGCTATGGACATCTGCCGCCAGCGCATAGCCAAGCACGGGCTGGAGATGAAGTTAGTGGACGTGGAGTACAATTTCGAGGGCTCCAAGATCCTCTTTTTCTTCACCTCCGAGGGGCGCGTGGACTTCCGGGAGCTGGTAAAGGACCTGGCGGGCATATTCAAGACCCGCATCGAGCTCCGCCAGATCGGCGTCCGGGACGAGGCCCGGATGCTGGGGGGCCTGGGCATCTGCGGGCGGCCCTTCTGCTGCGCCCAATTTCTGGACGATTTCCAGCCCGTGTCCATAAAAATGGCCAAGACCCAGGGCCTGAGCCTCAACCCCACCAAAATTTCCGGCTCCTGCGGGCGGCTCATGTGCTGCCTTAAATACGAGCAGGACGCCTACGAGGAGCTGGTGCAGTCCGTCCCCAAGACCGACGCCTTTGTGGATACCCCCGCCGGCGTGGGCACGGTGGTGGACGTGAATTTGCTGAAGGGCACCGTCCGGGTGCATCTGGAGGACCAGGCGGACATGTCCGTGCGGACCTTTGACGCCGCCGAGGTCACCGTTCTCGGCGGAAAGGCCAAGCGGGCGGAGTACCTGGCGGCCCGGGCCGAGGGCCTTATCGACGCCCCGTCCCCCAAGCCCCAGCCCAGACTCCGCCGCGCGGCGGAGCCCCAGCCCAGGGCGGAGGAGCGCCCGGAGGAACAGCCCTCCGCCGATCGCCCGCCCCGCCAGAGCCAGCAAAGGTCCCGCCAGCCCCGTCAGGGCCAGCAAAAACCGCGCCAGCCCCGCCAGAATCAGGAGCGCCGCGAGCCCCGCCCCCCGCGCCAGGACCAGCCGCCGGAGGCCGAGGCAAGGAGCGCGGAGGAGCAGCGCCGCGGCAATAATAACCGCCGCAAGCGCTACCGCCGCTCCGGCCCCCGCCGGGAGGGCCCCCAGGGCCAGCACGGAGATTCCGGCGAATAACGTCGCAAACTTTTCGTCAAAACCACTTGACTTAACCCCGCGGATATGCTATGATAAGAAAGCTAAAGATGATTTAGCCCATATCGCGGGGTAGAGCAGTTGGTAGCTCGTCGGGCTCATAACCCGGAGGTCGTAGGTTCAAGTCCTTCCCCCGCAACCATGAAAGTGCCGGATTTCAATGAAATCCGGCACTTTTTATAACTTTTTCGAGGCTTTCTGGCTGGAATGATGTACCAAACTCGCGTCTGATGCTTATCTGATGCAGTTTTTTGGATTTTTATTTGGAACCGTGATGCAGTTGCCTTCACCACTCCATGGTCAACCACGGGTCCTTCTGGGTTGGTTGGGAACTCGGCGGCTGGGGCGGGGCGGCGTAGAGGTCGTCGAGGCGCTGGACGCTCTGGCGCTTGTGGTCGTCGATGGCATGGCCGTACTTGTCCATGGTGACGGAGGGATTGGCGTGGCCCAGAAGCTTGGAGAGAGTCACCACGTCCATGCCCTGCTCCAGACTCCGGGTAGCGAAGGTATGTCGGAGGGCGTGGAAGTTGGCGTCACGTATCCCCGCTTGTCTCACGCATCGCTTGAACAGATCCTCGTAGGTCCGCGGCTCGTAGGGGTCGCCGTTCTCCTGACAGAACACGTACCCGTCCGGGTTGTAGGACGGGTACTGCTTTTTTATCGAGAGTTGGATGTTCATGTACTGCTGGAAGTCTTTATAGAGACTGTCGGTCATGTAGACCGTCCTGCGGGAGCTGGAGGTCTTTGTGCTTTCAACTGTTTTGACGCTTGTGGCTGTTTCGATGGAGTCATCGAAGTTCGGGAGGCGGTTGCGTGTCTCGCATACTCTGATTGAGTGGTCGTCCATGTTGACGTTCTTCCACCGCAGTCCGCACAGCTCGCCGATGCGCAGTCCCGTGAACAGGTCGAAGATGATACCGAATGCGGCGGGTTCCGGGGCGAGGCGCGCGGCGGCGATGAGACGAGATTGTTCCTCCCGGTCCAAGACGCGCATCTCCTTTTTCTCAGCTTTGGGGAGACGGACACTCTCAACGAAGTTGACAGTGATCATGCCGTTCTTCAACGCCTGGTCGAAGGCGATGTGCATCATGTTGCGGATGTTGGTCAACGTCTTGGGCGACAGGCCGCCCTGCCGCTGGAGGTTGCCGTTAGCGCCGCGGTCGTTGAAGAACTCTTGCAGCTCATCAGCGGTGATGGTGTTCATGTACTTCTCGCCGATCATGGGCTTGATATGTGCGCGGATGTACAGCTCGTAGCTACAGTAGGTAGAGAGCTTGACGGAGGGTTTTGCGTATGTCTCAAGCCAGCGGTCGAACCAATCGCCGACGGTAATGACTCCGGCTGTCCTTGTGGGGGAAGGGTCGATAGAGGCCCTTGAGATCAGAGTGGCGTTGGCTTTGTTGAGGGACTCAATGAAGAGACGGGCCTCAGCTTTTTTCTTGAAGCGTTTTGTCTTCCGTTTGCCGTCCTCATTGAACTGATAGACCCACGTTTTATCCTTTGCCTGATAGAGACTACCGGTTCTCTTTTCATTTCTCGCCATCATCACGCCCCCATCCCCGCCGCCTGATCCGCCCAGCGCCGGATATGTTCTCTGGACATCACTACGCGCCTGCCGATGTGTATGCAGGGGATGTTGCCTTGGGCCGCCATGCGGTACGCCGTGGCCCGTGAGACACCGAAGAGGACAGAGAAGTCCGAGACTGTGCAGAAATCAGGAAGGTCATCTATGCTGTGGTAAATTTGTTTTTTCATTATCATCCCTCCTGTAAATCAGAATGTGTTTATTTTATACAGGGACCACACTGGGAGGCAGAGTGGCCCCTTGGTTTGTTTTTTGATACTTACGTCTTACAGCCTCCATTCGACACTACTTCCCGAGGCCAAGGGCGTACAACTGGACCGCGTCTGGCGACACGCACCGGGAATCTCACCCCTCCGAGGATCTCTCCGAGCTGCCCCCATTGCTTGCGTCTGTGGCTGGGCAGGGGTATCATTGTAGGCGGACGGGGTCATGGCGCGGCTTGCCAAAGCCGGTGCGGTTCGGATGGGTACACGCTCGCTTCCTTAAAGGCCGTCATTTTATACAGTGAACTGTACAGGAAGGTCTTGGCGCATCCGCCCGCCGCTGTCCCCGTCAAGGGACCGTCCGCTAAAGTTATCCAGTTGCCGGATATGAAATTGTCAAAGAACAATGGTGAGGCTTTTCAATTACCCTCACACTTCCTTGTTGCCCCAAAAATTTTTGAATGTAAAGGCAAAAGGTCGAAATTTATTTGCTCCTCTTCACCCAACAACGGACAAAAAATCCGCAAATCACAACCCCCTCTCTCCGAAAACTTTTTTGAAAGAGAAAGAGACGGGGCAGGTGAAGGCTTGCATACTCCCCTCACTCCCCATCGGACACTGACAAGGGCAAAAGAGGGGGGTGTCTCAGAAAATATTGCATTTTTCGATGAATGAGTTGCCGGAAAGGAAGTTTGTGTAAAATGGGGAGTCGGAAAGGGCGAATCGCCAAGGAGCAGTGAGGGGCCGTTTTCCGCCTCTACTTCTATTACCACAACTCGCAGGGCCTCAAAGTGGAATTATTTTTTTCGATTTTTCCCGGACCGTGTCTCTCCGGTATGGCGCATGAGGATCATCACACCTTTTCACTTTACAACGGACAGATTATATGCAAATCACACCCCCCTCTCTGAAAAATTTTTATAAAATTTATCCCATGCAAAACGGATGGGAGCGCAGCGCACCCGCTGCTGTCCCGGTCAGGGCTTGTTAATCGCCCTCACCCTTAGCTAAGGCATATATACACGCAACAGCCCCGTACCATCAAATCTGAATGGTACGGGGCTGTTTATTTTGACTCCAGATTTTGCTCAATTAAGCAAGAAATCCGATGGCGTAATTTCGCTTGAGAGGGCGTTGCTCATCAATCGTCCTCCAACAGCTTCGAGGCGGGAATACCAAGAACGTCGGCCATCTTGAAATGCGTTTCCAGCGAAACGCCCCTTGTTGTGCCGGTCCCCTCGACCTGAGCAAGGAAATTCACGCTCCTGCCTATTTTCTCCGCAAAGACCTCCTGCGTGAAACCGGCCAATTTGCGGTAGTACGCAATTTTCAAGCCCATCACCTTATATTTTTCCGGGTAGTCAGTTCGCACATAATGAACAAGGGGCTGTGGCAAAACGAAAGGGTTATGCCGCAGCCCCTATAAACGGTCAGATGCCTGAGTTTTTATTGCAGGTCCGCTGGGGTGAGTTCGGTGAAGCGAATCTCGAGGGGGTCCAGGGTGGCGGTATAGGTATAGGCGCCGTCCGGGACGGGGACGCGGGCCATGCGCAGGGCGGGGACGCAGGCGCCGGCGTAGAGCTCGGTGTCTTCGGGGGTGAAGGGCAGTCCGCCGCACCGGACCCAGGCGTCGAAGGCGGAGCCGTGGTCTCGGTTCACAAAGCGTTCCCGCTGGGTGTACGTCCCCGGCTCGAGGCCAGTGAGCGGAACGGAGACGGTGAGCCGGCGGGTCATATCAAAGGGGGCGTAACGCTCCAGCGTCGTGACCCCCAGGGCGTCCCCGGAGGCGAAGAGGTCGCCGTAGTGGACGTAGTTGTAGGTGACGATCTGGATGCCGCCCCAGCCGCGTGTCACGAAATACCCCTCCCCCTGAGCCAAAAGCTCGTTACCCAGGCGGTTTGCGAAGTCGAAGGCGTAGAAGACGCCCTTGCGCACGCCGGTCATGGTGTACAGGCCCTGACCGCCGTGGAAAAGGTCCGCGCCCACGGGAAGGGGGTTCTCCTCAATAAGGTCCGTCAGAGTCCAGTAGGCGAAGCTCTCCAGGGCGTCGTAGTTTTGGAGGAGGTTTCGCAGGATGTAGCAGGTCTTGAAGCTGGTGTCGGAGATGAGATTGCGGTGGGAGAGAGTGAAATTCCACTCCGTCAAGTAAACGGGCTTGTCCCCGAAGCCCAGAGAGGAGAAGAGTTCCCTGGAGGAGTCGATAAACCGGGCAAAATCGTCGGGGTCCCGCGGGAGACACGAGGCCGTGCTCCGCAAGAGCCGGTCGGAGGAGCCGTGGTAGGGCAGGATGTCCGAGTAGTAATGAAGACATATAAAGTCCGGCTCACACCCGGAGTCCCTCACCATCCCGAAGAACCGGCAGACCCACTCCGGCCGGCCCAGATGGTGCATATTGAAAACGCCGGGGGTCCCGAATCTAATCGACAGGCTGACGGACTTCACCGTGCGCCAGGTGTTCACGTAGAGGTCCAAAAAGTCGTCGATCCGCTCAAAGCCGAATATATCCGGCGGAGTATCCGGCTCGTTCCACACGGTAAAGGGCCAGCTCTCCACCTCGGCCCGCCCGTAGCGGGAAATGAGGTGCCGCGTGAGCCTGTCGATGAGCATATTCCACTCGCCCATGTCCTTTGGCGGAGAGGTGTTGAAGGGATTGTAGAAAATGGTCTTGTCCGGGTCGGAGGCCAGAATCGTGGGCATGAAGCTCAACTGCATCAGGGGCTTTAAGCCGATGGAGCGGAGAAAGTCAATGGCGGAGTCCACCTGGTGGAAGTGGAACTGCAGCGACCCGTCCTCCGTCCGGGAGCAGATCATCATGTCGTCGGACAGAAGTCCGTGGAACTTGATGTACTCGTAACCCACCGTTTTTTGAATGTCCCGGAGCATTTGGCGGATATCGTGGTTCAGAAGGTCGTGGGCGCGTCCCACGGTGATCATTCTCTTAAAGGTGTGGCGGAGCGCCCGCCCCGGCGCCGTCACGTCCACAGCCGGAACGGACAGGGCCTCGGCGGCAGGAGGGAAGAACTCCTCTTCCTTAAACAGCGTTCCGTTGGAGGCGTAGGTCTTGAGAGAGCTCAGATAATTCGTGGGCTCGATGGACATATAGTTCAGCCCCTCCGGGAAGGGCACGGCGGGGGAGTGCTCCCGCATCCGCTGGCGGTAGGCGTTGGGCGTCTCTCCGTATTTCTGCTTGAAGACGCGGATGAAGGTGTGGGACTCGGCAAAGCCGTTGTCCGCCGCCACCTGCTCCACCGTGCGCTCGGTCTTTAGGAGCTCCTGGAGGGCGTGGCCAAGCTTTACGTCGTTGCAGTAGCGGGTGAACTTCACGCCCATATACTTGGCGAAGAACCCGGAGAGATACGGCACGCTCAGTCCCAGCCGCTCGGCAAGCTCCGCCAGCGTAATATCCTCGGCGTAGTGGGCCTCGATGAAGTCCGTGATCTGGGCGAGCCTCTGGGTGTAGCGCTGGCGCACCAGGGGCTGGTCGCTGCCGGGAATGCGGAAGCGCTCCACCAGCTGTCCCAGAAGCCAATAGCCCAGGCCGTAGTTCCGGTAATCCGTACTCACATCCCGGTGGATATTCTCCAGCAGCATTCGGGAGAGACACATCCTGAGACCGTCGTACCGGGTCTGGTCCGGGCTCTCGGAGCTGACGCAGTCAAACTCCAGGGGCTGGCTGTCCTCGGTGAACTGATCGAACATATCGGGCTTTATCTGGACGGTCACAAAAACGGCGCCGTTTTCGGACCCCATTTCGTGGATTGCGTTGGAGTTGATGAGCGTCACGTCTCCCGCGGACATGGCGATCTCCCGCCCGTCGATGTTGAGGCGGGCCTGCCCGTTTATGAGGAACAGCAGCTCCAGACTCCCGTGCCAGTGGCGCGGTACCGTACCGATGGCATGCATATAGACCCGGAGCTTCATATTTCGGGGAAACGTGACGATCTCGTGGCGAGCCTCCATAAAAACCTCTCCCAAAATGGCTTATGTGCATACAGAATAACACACCATGAAGATTTTTTCAAGAATCAATGGACATTTTTTCATCTTTGTTTTTCAGGCAAGCCATTTTCCGGGTTTTGAGCTTAAAAAATATCCATTAAAACAAAAAGTTACGGTATTGAGTGAAATGTAGCAGAATGTTAAAATTAAACGCGGTTGAGGCAAAAAGTTATGACAGCTTCAACAAAAACGCCCCCAGTAAATTGAGGGCAACAGGTTTAGCGGAGGGGAGAGGTCATGAGCAAGGAACAGATAATCGACATCAAGCACATGTGTAAAAATTTTGGACCCACAAAAGCGCTCAGGGACGTGGACGTGAGCTTTTACCGCGGCGAGATCCGAGGGCTCGTGGGCGAGAACGGCTCCGGCAAATCCACCATCACTTCTATCCTGGCGGGGATGCAGAAGGCCACCAGCGGCGAGATGTTTTACAAAGGACAGCCCTGGAACCCCAAGAACATGGTGGACGCCCAACGGCACGGCATCAGCATGGTGCTCCAGGAGGCCAACACCATCCCCAACTGCACCGTGGCGGAGAACATTTTCGCGGGCCGCTTCAATGAGTTCACCAAATTCGGGCTCCTGGACATGAAGCGCGTCAACCGGGAGGCACAGCAGATGCTGGACTCCTTCGGCATTTCCCACATCAAGGCCACGGACAACATCAA
Organism: uncultured Oscillospiraceae bacterium; assembly: GCA_947632155.1. Classification (GTDB taxonomy): domain Bacteria; phylum Bacillota; class Clostridia; order Oscillospirales; family Oscillospiraceae; genus RUG626. The sequence goes on along the minus strand of CANROF010000018.1, from coordinate 25,093 downwards.
CAAGTACGGCTTTGAGGACCGCAAGCTCGTGGAGATCGTCCGGTGCGTCTCCGACGAGACGGAGGTCTTCGTGGTGGACGAAACCACCACGGCGCTCTCCCTGGAGGGACGCCAGATCCTCTATAAGCTCATCCACAAGCTCAAGGATAACAACAAGTCCGTCATCTTCATCTCCCACGACATGGATGAGATATTGGAACAGTGTACGGACCTCACCGTTCTCCGGGACGGGGAGATCAAGGGCAACCTCACAAGGGAGGAGATGGACGCCCCGGACGCGGTGAAGCGCATCCGTTTCCTCATGGTGGGCCGCGAGATCGGCGAGGCCTACTACCGGGAGGACTACGACACCTCCCACCAAAAGGAAGTGGCTCTGGAACTCCAGAACATCTCCTTCGGGCCCATAAAGAACTTCAGCCTCACGCTCCACAAGGGCGAGATCGTGGGCTTCGGCGGACTTTCCGGCTGCGGGATGCACGAGATAGGCCGGGCGGCCTTCGGCCTTGAGAAGCTCGCCTCCGGCAAGGTCATAAGGGAGGGCAAGGAGATCACCACGCCCCTTCAGGCCATCAACTCTGGCATCGGCTACATATCCAAGAATCGCGACACGGAGGCACTGATCCTCCAGGGCTCCATCGGGGACAACATCGTGCTCCCGTCCCTCCCGGCGCTGAACCACATGACCTTTATAAACCCTGCGGACGAGAAGAAGCTCTCCAATGGCGAGATCGACAACTTCCGCATCAAGTGCAACAACGGAAAGCAGTGGGTCAACACCCTCTCCGGCGGCAACAAGCAGAAGGTCTCCTTCTCCAAGTGGACGGCCAAGGGCTCGGACGTCATCATCATGGACTGCCCCACCCGAGGCGTGGACATCGGCGTGAAGCAGTTCATGTACAAGGTCATCGCCGACATGAAAAAGGAGGGCAAGGCCATCATCCTCATCTCCGAGGAGCTGGCGGAGCTCATCGGCATGGTGGATAAGCTCATCATCATGAAGGACTTTGAGGTCACAAAGGAATTTATGAGAAGCCCGGACCTCAAAGAGACCGACATCATCGAATACATGATCTAAGGAGGGATAGGGATGCCTGAAAAAGTGAAAACGAAAGCTCCTGAAAAGGAGGAAAAGGAGAAGGTCACCCCGGCGGCCTTCCTCAAGAATCACGCCACGGAGCTCACCTCGTACCTGGGGCTGGTTCTGGTCATCATTTTGTTCTTCGCAACCAACACCAACCGGCTCATGTATAATCTGTCCTCCGTTATCCAGTCGGCGGCGGTCTACTCCGTCATCGCCCTGGGGGCCGTGTTCGTCTACTCCATGGGCTTTATGGACATCTCCATCGGCCAGCAGGTGGGCGTGTATGTCATTCTCATGATCCTCTGCAACAACGCCATCGGCGGCTGGCCGGGACTCATCGTGGGGATGATCGCGGTGTTGGCCCTGGCGCTGGCCTGCGGCGCCCTCAACGGGTCCCTGGGCGTCATCCTGGGGCTCCCCTCCGTTGTCACCAGTCTCTTTTTGATGTTCTTCTTCACCGGCGTCCAGATGCTGCTCATCGAGGGCACGGGAGAGAACACCATCTACCTCCAGGACGTCACCGTCCGGCCTGAGGACCGGGATATGTACAGCGTGATGCTGGTGGCGATCATCATCGTCGTGGCGCTGGTGGCCACCTACTTCTTCAAGTACACCAAGCTCGGAAAATACACCCGCGCCATCGGCGCCAACGAGACCACCGCCCGCCAAAGCGGCGTCAACTCCATCAAGTGGCGCATGGCCGGCTACATGGCTCTGGGCGTGTGCGTGGCGCTGGGCTCCTTCGTCCTGCTGACCCGCACGGGCACCGCCGGCAAGGGCACGGGCTCCGGCTACCACATGGACATCATGATCTGCCTCATCCTGGGCGGTATGCCCCTGAAGGGCGGCATGAAATCCAAGATCTCCGCGGCGCTCGTCGGCTCCTTCACCTATACGCTCCTGTCCAGCGTCCTCACCACTATGCACGTGGACCTGAACATGATAAACTTCGTCAAGGCCATCATCTTCCTTGTGATCGTCCTTATGACCTGCCGCAAGAAGGACGGCGTTCTTCCCCGGTAAATCCAAAGGCTTCATAAGCTTGAATATTAACCCATTACATTACATTTCTATGGAGGTACAAACATGAAAACATCCAAACGCGTCATCGCTCTCTGCCTGACCCTCGTGCTGTGCCTGGCCCTGGCGGCCTGCGGCGGCAAGGGCGACGGACCCAAAAAGGCCACTATCGGCGTGGGCTTCTTCTCCGCCTCCGGCAACGCCACCGTAGCTACCAAGGAGTTCCTGGCCGGCCTTGAGGAAAAGCTCAACGTCACCTTCCAGTACACCGTTCTCAGCCAGACCGATGAGGCCCAGAACATCTCCAAGGTCCAGGAGCTCATCGCCGCCGGGTGCGACGGCATCATCATCACCATGGACATGGGCATGGACTCCATCCTCGCCGAGTGCAAGGCCGCCGATGTCTACGTGGCCGGGTTCCTCTGCGATTTCGACTCCTCCTACAGGAACAACTACGACGGCGTCTTCAAGCATCCCAACTTCCTGGGCTCCGTGGCCGACGGCGACTGCGGCGAGGATGTCACCCGCGGCTACGCCTTCTTCGACTCCCTCATCGAGTACAACGAGAAGCACACCGACGCCCCCATCAAGCACGTCTCCATGTGCACCTTCCCCTCCTACGCCTTCCCCCTCCAGCAGACCTACGTGAAGCAGTTCACCGAGAAGCTGGACGAGTACAACACCGCCAACCCCGACAAGGCCATCGAGTATGACCCCTACGACACCGATACCGACGTCCTCCAGTTCCGGGCCATGGACTCCACCTATTTCTCCAAGCACGACGGCGTGGACGCCATCATCAGCTTCTGCTCCGGCACCATGGTCTACCCCAGCATGGTTTCCGCCGGCAAGGATAAGACCATCAAGCTCTTTGCCTCCGGCTACGGCGACGGCGACAACGCGGTGTTCGGCTCCAAGGGCGCCTTCCAGACCGAGATGGTCAGCGGCGTCGAGGCCATCGTCTATCCTCTGGTGCTCCTCCTCAACAAGATAAACGGCGTGGAGTTCCCCGACCAGCCCGCCGAGGCCGAGCGCCACAGCTGCGCCAGCTTCATCATCAACTCCGACGAGGACATGGCCCTCTTCGAGAAGAACATCTACCTCACCGCCAAGGCGGAGGACGCCCTCCTTTCCGCGGATGACGTCTACAACCTGACGGCCTTCGGCAACGAGAACGCCACCTATGCCGACCTCGTGGCCTTCCTCAGCCACATGACCATCGACGACCTGAAGTGAGAGAAGCTCGGGAGCGCCCCCTCCGGGCGCTCCGGGGAAAATGAAGTCGGAAGGAGTCGCTATGAAGATTGTAAAAAAAGTTTTTCTTACTCTGCTTTTCCCGGCGCTCATGTATCTGGTAATGTGGCTTATCACATCCAGCGACCCGGACTGCTACATCAACGGAAAGAACATCTTCCTCAGCACGGACATCATCCGCACGGTCCTCCAGAATGCCTGCCAGAGCGTCTGCGTGGCCCTGGCTATATGGATGCAGCTAAAGAACGGGCGCTTTGATTTCTCCATCGGCGCGTCCATGATCCTCACCGCCATCATCGCCGGCCACATCGGCACCATGACCAACAGCCCCATCGTGGCCCTTTTGGTGGCCGTCGTCTGCGGCATCGTCCTGTGCGGCATTACCTCCGTGGTCTATATGGTGGGGCGCCTCCCCATCGTCATCGCCACCATCGGCGTCACGCTGCTCTATGAGTCCCTGACGTATCTGGTCTTCGGCGGCGGCGGAATCATCTCCTATTATCAGAACAGCCACCTGTCCGTCTTCGGACACCTGCCCGGCGTGCTCCTGCCCACCGGACTTGCCATGGCGCTGTTCCTCATCTTCCAGAACCTGACCGTCTCCGGGCGCAAGGGCAAGATTCTGGCCAACAACCAGTCCGCCGGCGTGAACATCGGTATCTACGAGCAGGAGAACGTCTCCCGCACCTACCTGTTCTCCGGCATCATCGTGGGCCTCGCGGCAATCATCTACGTCTCCCAGAACCAGGTGATGCCCCAGTCGCAGCTGTCCACCGCCGGCGTTATGTTCAGCTACATCGTGTCGGTGTACATGGGCATGTTCATCGGCCTTGCCTCCAACAACGTCATCGGCATCGCCATCGCCGCCATCGGTATGGAGATCCTCAAGTACGGTCTCAACTGCATGAACCTGGGCGGCAGCGGCTGGCAGCAAATCATCATGGGCGTGTTCGTCATGAGCTTCTACGCGCTCTCCGCGCAGCTGGACAACATCAAGGCCCTCTGCCGCAAGATTTTCAAAAAGGAAGCTCACGCGAAAGCGTGAGGTCGTTCAAAGTGCGTCCCCAAGGGCCGCTCCAGGGCGGAGCGGCCCTTTTTGTATCAAAACGGAGGCAAAAATGGGGTTTTCCAAGGATTTTCTCTGGGGCGCGGCCTGCGCCGCCTACCAAATCGAGGGCGGCTATGACGCCGACGGCAAGGGAAAGAACGTCTGGGACGAGGCCGTGACCCGGCCGGGCTTCGCCGCCCACGGCGAGACAGGCGACGTGGCCTGCGATTTTTACCACAAAATGCGCTCCGACGTGGCGCTGATGGCGAAGATGGGCCTCCGCGCCCTGCGCTTCTCCGTGAGCTGGTCCCGTGTGCTGCCGGAGGGGACCGGCAAGGTCAACGAGGCGGGACTTCGTTTTTACTCCGACCTTGTTGACGAGCTCAAAAAATACGGCATCGAACCTCTTGTGACCCTCTACCACTGGGATCTGCCCCTGGAGCTCCAGAAAAAAGGCGGCTGGGAGAACCCGGAGATCGAGGACTGGTTTGCCGAATACGTGAGCGTCATCTGCGACCGCCTCTCCGACCGGGTGCGGTACTGGATGACCGTCAACGAGCCCCAGATGTTCGTGGGGCTGGGATATTTCGTGGGCGCCCACCCGCCATTTAAGCGCCTTGACGCCGTGGGGCAGATCAGCGTCACGAAAAACGTCCTCCACGCCCACGGAAGGGCCGTACGTGTCCTGCGGGAGCGGGCGAAGCTTACGCCCCTTATCGGCCTTGCGCCCACGGGGGATGTGTACCTCCCCAAAACCCACGCTTCGGAGGACATCGAGGCCGCCCGGCGGCGCTCCTTTGACTTTGACAAATACGGCTTCACCATGCAAAACAGCTGGTGGGCCGATCCCATATTCCTGGGCCGCTTCCCGGAGGGGGCCTATAAGACCTATCCCCAGGAGATGGCCATCTTTACGGCTGAGGACATGGAACTCATCTCCGCGCCCCTGGACTTCTACGGCTTCAACGCCTACAAGGGCACCACGCCCCACGATGTGCCGCGGGACGGCTGCAGCGACTACGCCTTCCAGGGCTCGCCCCACACCATGAGCGGCTGGGACGTGACGCCGGAGGTGATGTACTGGTCGCCCCGGTTCCTCTACGAGCGGTACAAAAAGCCCATCCTGGTCACGGAAAACGGCATGGCGGGGATGGACTGGGTGAGCTTGGACGGCGGTGTCCACGATATGCAGCGCGTGGACTTCCTCCACCGGTACATTCTTGAACTCAAGAGGGCCGTGGACGGCGGCGTGCCGGTCATCGGCTACAACGTCTGGTCCGTCATGGACAACATGGAGTGGAACCAGGGCTACGACGCCCGCTTCGGACTCATCTATGTGGATTACCGCACCCAGGAGCGCACGGTCAAGGACTCCGGGTACTGGTATAAGCGCGTCATCGAGACAAACGGAGAGGAGCTTTGACAAGGGAGGTTTCTCATGAAAAAGCCCGCATTTAATCCCTATCTGCCCGGCTGGGAGTACGTCCCCGACGGGGAGCCCCACGTCTTTGACGGGCGGGTATACGTCTTTGGCAGTCACGACCGCTTCGGCGGGGATAAATTCTGCATGGAAAACTACGTCTGCTGGTCGGCCCCGGTGGATAATCTCGGCGACTGGCGCTGTGAGGGGGAGATCTACGACAAGTTGCGCGATCCCCTGTGTACCGGCCCGGACCGGCTCCTCTTCGCGCCGGACGTGTGCCGGGGTCCCGACGGGCGGTACTATCTATACTACTGCTTCGACTTTGAGGGCGTGGTCAGTGTGGCCGTCTCAGACACGCCCGCCGGAAAATACGAGTTCTACGGCCACGTCCGCTGGCCGGACGGGACGCTTTTAGGTAGGCGCGAGGGCGACCCCTTCCAGTTCGACCCGGGACTCCTCAATGACAACGGCCGCGTCTACCTCTACACTGGCTTTTGCTCCCCGAACCTCTTTGGAGAGATGAAAAAGGCCCCGGACCGGGGCTGCATGGGCGTGGAGCTGTGTCCTGATATGCTCACCGTCAAATCGGACCTCCACTTCATCGCCCCCTGCTGGGCAAACGCCGCCGACACGGACTTTGACGGCCACGAGTTTTTTGAGGCCCCCTCTATGCGGAAGGTAGGGGAGCGGTATTACTTCATTTATTCCTCCCTCCTGAGCCACGAGCTGTGCTACGCCGTAGGCGACACGCCCCTGGGGAGCTTCAAGTACGGCGGCACCATCATCTCCAACGGCGACATCGGCCTTGAGGGCACGGGACCGGAGGAGGCCTCCAACTACACCGGCAACAACCACGGGAGCATCGTGGAGATTCGGGGCCAATGGTACGTCTTCTACCACCGGCACACGAACCGCGGCCAGTTCTCCCGCCAGGGCTGCGCGGAGAAAATCGAACTCCTGCCCGACGGTTCCATCCCCCAGGTGGAGATGACGAGTTCTGGCCTGAACGGCGGGCCCCTCCCCGGCCGGGGCGTTTTCGAGGCCCGCGTTGCCTGCAACCTCATGAGCGCCAAGGGGGCGCGGATGTACCCGGTGGGCGGCGAAATTGAGGACTACCACCCCTACTTCACCCAAGGGCAGGACGGGGCGCAGTACATCGCCAATCTGACCGGGGACAGCCTTGCGTGCTTTAAGTATTTCGACCTCGCCGACGTGAAAAACATATCCGTCTGGGTCCGTGGAACCGGTACAGGGCAGCTCCTGGTGGGCACTTACATTGAGGAGACGGCCCTGGCGTGGATCGACATTGCGCCCACAAAGGAATGGACGAAATACTCAGCATCCATCGAGTACAGGGCCCCGTACCCCGTGACGCAGCTCTGCTTTGTCTACGTGGGCGAGGGGTCGGTGGACTTTTTGAAATTTGAGCTGGAATAGCGAAAAGGAGGCCTTGAACAGCATGGTTGATTTGAAAGCGCGGCCCTTTTATTTAAATGAGGAACAGGCAAGATGGGTGGAGGAGACGCTTGCCTCCATGACCCTCCGGGAGAAGGCGGGGCAGGTCTTTTGTCCCATGGGCTTCGGGAGTGATGAGAATACTCTCCGGCACTCGGTCTGTGAACTCGGCGTGGGCGGCATGATGTACCGGCCCGGCGCGGCAGAGGAGATTCAGACCACTCACCGGCGGATACAGGAGATGGCCAAAATCCCGCTCCTGCTGGCGGCCAACACCGAGTGCGGCGGAAACGGTCTTGCCTTTGAGGGCACCACCTTCGGCGCCCCCATGGCCGCGGCGGCCACGGATGACCCGGAATTTGCCTACAAAATGGGCAAGGTGGCCTGCTCCGAGGGGGCGGCCATGGGCCTCAACTGGTCCTTCGCGCCCATCGTGGACATCGACATGGAGTTTCACAACCCCATCACCAACACCCGCACCTTCGGCTCCGATGTGGAGCGGGTCATCGCCTGCGGCAGCCGGTACATGGACGCGGCGGATGAGGAGAACGTGGCCGTCTCCATCAAGCACTTCCCCGGCGACGGCGTGGACGAGCGGGACCAGCACATTCTGACCAGCGTAAACTCCCTGTCGGCGGAGCGCTGGATGGAGACCTACGGCAAGGTCTACAGGACTCTTATCGAAAAGGGCGCCAAGACCGTGATGGTGGGCCATATTGCCCAGCCGGCATGGACAAAACGGATAAACCCCGACGCCACGCGGCGCGAGACGCTCCTGCCCGCTACCTTAAACCCCGCCGTTTTGCAGGGCCTTTTGCGGGGGGAGCTGGGCTTCAACGGCCTCATCTCCACCGACGCCACGCCCATGGTGGGCTTCACCTCCGCTATGCCCCGGCGTGAGGCCGTGCCCCGTGCCATCGCCGCCGGGTGCGATATGATTTTGTTCAACAAGGATCTGGACGAGGACTATCAGTACCTCCTCAGCGGCATCGAGGCCGGACTTCTCACCGTGGAGCGCCTCGATGAGGCGGTGACGAGGATCCTTGCCACAAAAGCCTCCCTCCGGCTGCCCGAAAAGAAGGCCGCCGGGAGCATCGTCCCCGGCCCCGAGGCGCTTTCCGTTGTGGGCTGTGAGGAACACAAGCGCTGGGCGGCGGAGTGCGCGGACAGGTCCGTGACGTTGGTGCGGGACACCCAGAACCTCCTGCCTATCTCTCCGGCGAAGTTCAAGCGGGTCTACCTCAACGTCATCCAGAAGAGCCCGGACCCCAATGACGCTTTGGTCCGGCAGTGGAAGGCGCTCTTTGAGCGGGAGGGCTTTGAGGTGACGGTCCGGGACCGCCGGACCACCGTGGAGCCCGCGGACTTCGCGGATCCCGACCTCTCGCCGGAGAAAAAGTACATGATGTACGAGATGTACCGGGGCGTGGAGGAGATGAAGAAAAATTACGACCTCTACGTGTACCTCTGCCACATGCAAAACGCCTCCAACAACACCACCCTGCGCCTCAACTGGAACGTGACCTTCGGCCTTGGCGACGACGCGCCGTGGCTCACCAGCGAGATACCCGTCCTCATGATCTCCACGGCGTACCCCTATCACCTCTTTGACGCGCCCATGGTGGAGACATACATAAACGCCTACGCCGACACCCCCGTGATCGCCGCCGCCGTCATGGATAAGCTCATGGGCCGGAGCGAATTTATGGGCCAGAGCCCCATCGATCCCCTGTGCGGGAAGGACTATATATGAAGCGCCGGGAGCTTCTGGCGCGGCTGGGTTTTCCAGTGCCGGAGGCGGCGCGTATCCGGGTCATTGTGGACACGGACGCGAAAAACGAGGCCGACGACCAGTTTGCCATCGCCCATTTTCTCCTGTCGCCCACCATGGACATAAAAGCCGTCACTGCCGCCCATTTTGAGGGCAAAGCGGGCACGGGGGACAGCATGGAGAGAAGCTTTCAGGAGATTGAAAAGCTCCTGGAGCTCATGGAGATGGAGGATGTCCCGGCCCTCCGGGGGCAGAAGAGCCCCAGTGACAGGCAGCTCTCCGACGCCGCCCGTTTTATCCTTGAGGAGGCCCGGAGAGACGACTCCCGGCCGCTCTACGTGGCGGTTTTGGGCGCGGCCACCAATCTGGGCGCGGCGCTGAGGGCGGCGCCGGATATCGGGGCAAAGCTCACCGCCGTCTGGAACGGCGGCGGGCCCTACCCGGAGGGCAGACCGGAATTCAACGTCATGCAGGACCCGGAGGCCGCCCGCGCGCTGCTTGAAAGCACCGCCCAGATATGGCAGATTCCCCAGAACGTCTACGCATCCTTTGAGGTGACGCTCTCGGAGCTGGCGGCCAATGTGCGGCCCTGCGGGAAAATCGGGGAACACCTCTTTTCTCAGCTTGCGGAGGACAATTTGCGGGAATTTGACCCGGATTTCCTTCTGCGGGCCGGGGAGAACTGGACCCTGGGGGACAATGCCGCCGTGGCGGCGCTTCTCATGAGCCGCTTCCGGGGCAACTGGGCGCGGCGACGGGCCCCGCGGCTCCGGGAGGACCTGACCTACGGGGACGACCCCGGCGGCAAGCCCATCCGGGTCTGTACGGCGCTGGATGTGCGCATGGCGCTTGCCGACCTCTACGCGAAGCTTACGTTAATTTACGGAACAAAATGAGGAGGAACGACTATGAAAGGCATCATCTTTGACTTAGATGGTGTTATATGCTTCACCGACGAGTACCACTACCTGGCGTGGAAGGCCCTGGCCGACCGGCTGGGCATCGAGTTTGACCGGCAGATCAACAACCGCCTTCGGGGCGTGTCCCGGATGGCGAGTTTGGAGATCATTTTGGAGAAGTGGCGCGGCGAGCCCTTTACGCAGGAGCAGAAGGACGCCTTCGCCGCCGAGAAAAACGAGATCTACCGCAAGAGCCTTGGCAATATGACCCCCGCCGACTTGGCCCCGGAGACGAAGGCGGCGCTTGTGGAGCTCCGGAACCGGGGCTACAAGCTGGCCATCGGCTCCTCCAGCAAAAATACCCCCTTTATTCTTGGCCAGATCGGCCTTGCGGGCTTTTTTGACGCCGTCTCCGACGGGAACAACATCACCCGCTCCAAGCCGGACCCGGAGGTCTTTTTGAAGGCCGCGGAGTTTTTGAACCTTGAGCCCAACCACTGCCTTGTGGTGGAGGACGCCGTCTCCGGGGCCGAGGCCGGCCACGCCGGGGGCTTCAAGGTGGCCTGCGTGGGCGACGCGGCCATGGCCGGCGCGGGGGACTGGAACATGGGGAGCTTCACGGAGCTCCTTGACATCTGCAAGTGAGGGCATTATGAAGAAAATTGACTTAAATCAGGGCTGGAGCTTCCAAAAGCCGGGCGGCGCGCCCTCAACCGTGGACCTGCCCCACACCTGGTACCGGGACGACGACCAGTACAGGGGCGCGGCGGTTTACGAAAAGAGCGTGGACGCGCCGGACGCCCCGTACCTCGTTCTGGAGATCGGCGCCGCGGACCACACGGTGACAGCTTATGCCAATGGCGTGGAGCTTGGCACCCACAAGGGCGGCTACAGCCGTGTGCGGTTTGAGATTCCCCGCTCCTGTGTCCGGGAGGGGAAAATTGACCTTAAGCTCCTGGTGGACAATTCCGCTGTGGAGGACGTGTCGCCCCTGGCCGGGGATTTCACCGTCTTCGGCGGCCTTACGCGGGGCGTGAGCCTCCTTTGCGGCGGGGAAAATCACTTCGATTGGTGCTGGCACGGCACGGACGGCGTCCTTATAAGGGCGTCCGTAGACGAGAACGGCGACGGCATTCTGAATTTGGAGCCACACACGGCGGCAGCGAGGGATGCCGCCATCCGATACACGCTTCTCGACCCGGAGGGGCGGGAGGCGGCCCGGTTTGCGGGCCCTGCCGATGTCCCGGTGACGCGGACTGTCCCCTCCCCGCGTCTCTGGGACGGCAGGCGTGACCCGGCGCTCTATACCCTGCGGGCGGAGCTGGTGGCCGGGGGACAGATTGCGGACGTGACGGAGCTGAAGACCGGTTTCCGTTCCACGCGCCTTACCCCCGACGAGGGCTTTTTCCTCAACGGAAAGCGCCTCCGGTTAAACGGCGTGGCGGTGCACCAGGACTTCGCCGGAGTGTACTCCGCCGTGACGAAGCGGGAAATCGACCGGAATTTTGAGCTTATCGAGGAGATCGGCGCCAACGCCATAAGGCTCTCCCACTACCAGCACCCGCCCTATACCTACGACGAGTGCGACCGGCGGGGGTATGTGGTCTGGGCGGAGATTCCGATGCTCAAGATGACCGAGTCCCCGGCGCTTTTGGAAAACGCCAAATTGCAGCTCACGGAGCTCATTTTGCAGAACATCCACCGCCCCAGCGTCTGCTTCTGGGGCGTGCAGAACGAGATCGGCATGTTCCGGGACGCGCCGCCCATCCACGAGGCGGTGCGGCAGCTCGTCCATGTCTGCCGGACTCTGGACCCCGGACGGGCCGTCACCTGCGCCAATCTCAACACCGTAAAATCGAGAAGCCGCCTCAACCACCTGACGGAGATGGTGGGCTACAACGTCTACTTCGGCTGGTATTACGGCAAGATGGGGGACTACGGCGCGTTCCTGGACAATATGCACCGGGACCTGCCCGAAACGGCCCTGGGCATCTCCGAGTACGGCGTGGACTGCAACCTTCAGTTCCACTCCGAGACGCCGCTGGTGAAGGACTACTCCGAGGAGTTCCAGGCCCTCTGGCACGAGACGGTGTACCCCATCATCGACGAAAAGCCCTATCTCTGGGGCAGCTTTATATGGAACATGTTCGACTTCTCCAGCTCCCGCCGGGACGAGGGCGGGCAGAAGTACATAAACGCCAAGGGCCTTGTGACCTACGACCGGGAGACGAGGAAGGACGCCTTTTACTACTACAAGGCCAAGTGGTCGGATGAGCCCTTTTTGCACGTCCGGGAAAAGCGTTTCGTCAGGCGCTACCGGGACGCGATGGACGTGAAGGTCTACACAAACCTCCCCTGGGCCGCATTAAACGGTGTCACCGTGGAAAACGACGGCAACGGCTGTATCGTGTTCCCTGACCAGCCTCTTGCGGAGGGAAAAAACACCTTCACCGTCACGGCGGAGCACGAGGGCCGTCATTTTGAGGACAGCGTCACCTTTGAAAAGGTCTCCGCGCCCGAGGAGAGCTACATCCTGCCCAACTCCGGGGCAGGGGAGACGGTGAAGAACTGGTTCCTGGACGAGGAGGGTTTGGACACCGACGCCTACTACTCCCTCAATGACACGGCCCAGGAGATCATGGACTCCCCGGAGGCCTACGCCGTGCTGAAAAAGTACGTTCCGCACCTGTGTCCCGTCCTGGAGCGGGGCGTCATCCCCCTGGGGCTGGAGATGAAGAGCATTCTGGGCCGCGAGACGCCGGAGGGGCTGAATCTGAGGGCCCTCAACGGCGAGCTCATGAAAATTTTGAAGTGAGGTGCGGTATGTATAAGGGATACGCGGATTTTGTAAAGCGCCACGAGTACTTAGTTTGCGTGGACTCTGACGGCTGCGCCATGGACACCATGGACTGCAAGCACATCCACTGCTTCGGACCCTGCATGGTCAGGGAGTGGGGGCTGGAGGAGTGGGAAAAACCCATTCTGGAGCGCTGGAATGAGATCAATCTCTACTCCATGACCCGCGGCATCAACCGGTTCAAGGGCCTCAATATCATGCTCACCGAGGTCAATGAGAAATATACGCCCATTGAGCATCTTGAGGACCTGACCGCCTGGGTCGACTCCGGCGCGGCCCCCAGCAACGACGCCCTCCAAAAGGCCATCGACGAGACGGACAGCCCCATCTTAAAAAAGGCCCTCAGCTGGTCTAAGGCCGTCAACGCCGCGATCAATACCCTGCCGGAAGCGCTGAAAAAGCCCTTCGAGGGGGCCAAGGATGCTTTGAAGGCGGCCTCGGCCTTTGCGGACATCGCCATCGTCTCCAGCGCCAACCGGGACGCAGTGGTGGAGGAGTGGACGAAGTTCAAGCTTTTGGACCACGTGGACATTATGCTGAGCCAAGACATGGGCAGCAAGGCCCAGTGCATCGGGGAGATGCTGAAATTCGGCTACGACCCCAAAAAGGTGCTGATGGTGGGCGATGCGCCGGGAGATCAGGACGCGGCGGCGCAAAACGGCGTTTATTACTACCCCATCTTAGTCCGCCGCGAGGCCGAAAGCTGGGCGGAGCTTCGCGCTGTCGGGCTCGAAAAGTTCAAAAACGGCGAGTACGCCGGGTATGAGAAAGAAAAAATCTTGGAATTTTTGAAAAATCTTGGCGCGTGAGGGGGATCGTTATGGTAGAATTAAAAGAAAAGCCCTTTTTTCTCACGGACACCCAGATAAAGTGGGTCCGTGACACCATCGCGGGGATGACTTTGGATGAAAAGATCGGTCAGCTCTTCACCATGATGACCTACGTCCCCGGCGTCAACGAGGAGAGCATCAAAAATACCGTGGAAACTTTCCACCAAGGCGGCCTGCGCTGGCAGCGAAAGAGCTCCCAAGAGGCCTACGAGCAGAACCGGCTTTACCAAAAGTACAGCAAGATACCGATTTTCGTCGCCGCCAACTGCGACACCGGCGGCGCCGAGTGCGTGCCCAACGGGACTTTCGTGGCCACGGCCGCCCAGGCCGCGGCGGGGGGCGACCCGGAGACGGCCTATCACATCGGCCTTGCCAGCGCCCGGGAGGCCGGGAGCATCGGCGTCAACTGGCTTTTCAATCCGGTGTGCGATATTTACAAAAACTGGCGCAATACCATCGTCAACACCAGAAGCTACGGCTCCGACCCGGATAAGGTGCTGGAGATGTGCCGGGCGTACATAAAGGGCGTGCGGGACTCCGGCTTCAATATCGCCGTCACCGCCAAGCACTTCCCCGGCGACGGCACGGAGGAGCGGGACCAGCACCTGGTCATCGGGCGCAACGACCTCTCCGCCCGGGAGTGGGAGGACACCTTCGGGAAGGTTTACCGGGGCCTTGTCGACGACGGCGTGGAGACCGTGATGGTGGGCCACATCACCCAGCGGGCCCTGTCCAAAAAGTACCGCCCGGACCTTGCGGATGCGGACATCAAGCCCGCCACCCTGGCCCCGGAGCTCCTTCAGGATGTGCTGCGTGGGGAGCTGGGGTTCAACGGCGTTATCATCACCGACGCCACGCAAATGATTGGCTTCAATGTGGCGGAGCCGAGAAAAACGGCCCTGCCCCACGCCATCGCCGCCGGGTGCGACATGCTGCTTTTCGCCAACGACCCGGAGGAGGACATGGGCTACGTCCGGGCGGGAATTGAGGACGGCACCATCACCCCGGAGCGGCTTCAGGAGGCGCTGGAGCGGATTCTGGGCCTCAAGGCCAAGCTGGGACTGACGGAATCCTATGAATTCCCCTCCCCGGAGCTGCGGGAGAAGTACGTGGGCTGCGAAGAGCACAATAAATTCCGCCGCGAGGCCGCCGAAAAGTGCACCACCCTCGTCAAGGACACCCAGCATCTTCTCCCTATCGACCCCACTGGCAAGCGGGTATTCCTCATCTACGCCCACAATATCCCCAACTCCAAGGGGTACACCGGCGACCCGGTGAAAAATGTGCTCATCGAGGAGCTGGAGCGGGTGGGCTTCACGGTGGATGTGTGCCCCACCTTCTACGACCTGGAGGCGGAGAACGGCGTCAGCTTCCGAAATCTCCTGACCATCATGGATAAGGGGCGGCGGGAGGATTTCAAGGCCAGATACGACCTGGCGCTTCTCGTCCTCAACTTCACCGGCTATTCCCAGACCAACGAGGTGCGGGTCACCTGGAGCTATGACCACTCCGCGGACTCCCCCTGGTATCTGGCGGAGGTCCCCACTGTGGCAGTGAGCCTCAACTTCACAAACCACCTCATTGACGTCCCGGAGGCGCGGACCTTCATCAACGCCTACGGCTCCAAGCGGGAGAACATCCGGGCCTTTATCGAGAAAATGTGCGGCAAAAGCGCCTTCACTGGCACCCCTGACGACACCGTCTTCTGCGGGCGCTGGGAGACGAGATTATAATTTCAGGAGGGAAAACCATGAAAAGTTCCTTTCGCTGGTACGGGGACTCCGACCCCGTGACTTTGGAGGAAATCCGGCAAATTCCGGGGATGCGCTCTATCGTCAGCGCCGTCTACGACGTGAAGCCCGGCGAGGTCTGGCCGGAGGAATCCATAAAGCATTTGGCCGACGAGTGCCGGGAACACGGGCTGATTTTCGACGTGGTTGAGTCCATCCCCGTGACGGAGGAGATCAAGCTGGGACGCCCGGAGCGGGACAGGCATATCGAGAATTACTGCGAAAATATTCGCCGCTGCGCCAAGTACGGGGTGAAGTGCGTCACCTACAACTTCATGCCGGTCTTCGACTGGACGCGGACGCAGCTGGATAAGGTGGGTGCGGACGGATCAACTTCCCTCGTCATGTACTGGGATCAGATGAAGGGCCTGGACCCGCTGAAGGACGACATACACCTTCCCGGCTGGGACTCCAGCTACACGCAGGATGAGGTCCGCAATCTCATCCGCGCCTACGGGGAGATCGGCGAGGAAGGGCTTTGGAGCAACATTGAGTACTTCCTCAAACGCGTCATCCCTGTTGCCGAGGAATGCGGCGTGGTCATGGCCCTCCACCCGGACGACCCCCCGTATCCCATCTTCGGGCTTCCGAGAGTGGTCACCAATGAGGCCAACATCGACCGCTATCTCAGCATCGTGGACAGCCCGGCCAACACGCTGTGCCTGTGCACCGGTTCTCTGGGGTGCTCGCCGACAAACGACATTCCGCGGCTTGTCCGCAAATACTCCGCCATGAAGCGAATCGGCTTCATGCACCTTCGCAACGTGAAAATCCTGCCTGACACCTCCTTCGAGGAGTCCGGCCACCTCACCAAAAACGGCTCCCTCGACATGAACGCCATCGTCAAGGCCCTTGTCGAGACCGGCTTCGACGGTTATTTCCGTCCCGACCACGGCCGCATGATCTGGGGCGAGACCGGAAAACCGGGCTACGGCCTCTTCGACCGCGCCCTCGGCTCCGCCTACCTCAACGGCCTCATCGAGGCCAACGGCGGAATTATTGAATAAAGAAAGGATGAGTAAAATGTTAAATCTCCCTCTGAACATTGACTTTACAGGCAAGACAGTCGTCGTCACCGGCGCCGGCGGTGTGCTGTGCTCCGTGATGGCCCGCGCCTTCGCCCAGGCGGGGGCAAAGGTCGCCGCCCTCGACCTCAACGAGGAGGCTGTCAAAAAGCTCTCCGACGAGGTGCGGGCCGAGGGCTTTGTCCTCAACGGCTATAAATGCAACGTCTTAGAGCCCGACTCCATCAAGGCCGCGCATGAGGCGATTCTGACCGACTTCGGCCCCGTGGACATCCTCATCAACGGCGCCGGCGGCAACAATCCCCGCGCCACCACGGACAACGAGTACCAGCACGAGGCCAAGGAGGGGCAGAAGACCTTCTTCGACTTAGAGCCCAACGGCGTGGACTTTGTGTTCAAGCTCAACTTCCAGGGAACCCTCCTCCCCACCCAGATTTTCGCCCGTGATATGGTGGAGCGCAAATCCGGCGTCATCCTCAACGTCAGCTCCATGAACGCCTACATCCCCCTCACCAAGATTCCGGCCTACTCCGGTGCCAAGGCCGCCATCAGCAACTTCACCCAGTGGCTGGCGACCCACTTCGCCAAGTCCGGCATCCGCTGCAACGCCATCGCCCCCGGCTTCCTTGTCAGCAACCAGAACCGCAAGCTCCTCTTCAACGACGACGGTACCCCCACGGCCCGCAGCGCCAAGATTTTGAACGGTACTCCCATGGGCCGCTTCGTGGATTCCGAGGAGCTTTTGGGCGGCGTCTTCTTCCTGTGCGACGACAAGGCCGCCAGCGCCATCACCGGCGTGGTCCTGCCCATCGACGCCGGCTTTGCCGCCTACTCGGGCGTATAAAAGGGGAGGGAAAACATGGCTGAAACCACCGATTTCACCGGCTACGACCTCTCGGACGACGACTGGGCATGGCTCGACGGCGTCTATGAGAAGCTCACCGTAAAAATGCGCGCCGAGGCCCGGCACCTGGGGACCATGATTCCCTATACCCCCAGGGACGGGAAGTACCACGACCTCGATATGCAGGACGGCATCTACTTCTGGACTAACGGCTTCTGGCCGGGGATGCTTTGGCAGATGTACAACGCCACCGGCGAGGAGCTCTACCGGGAGACTGCCCAGGGCGTGGAGGACCGCCTCAGTGAGACGCTTACCGGCTTTGAGGGCCTGGACCACGACATCGGCTTTCTCTTTCTGCCCTCCAGCGTGGCCAACTACCGCAAGACCGGGAATGCCGAGGCCCGCAGGCGCGGCCTCATGGCGGCCAACTTCCTCATGGGCCGCTACAACCCCGTGGGGCGCTATATCCGGGCCTGGAACCGCTCCTACTGGGCGGGGGACAAGGTCAGCGGCTGGATGATCATCGACTGCATGATGAACATCCCCCTCCTCTATTGGGCTTCCCAGGAGACGAACGACCCGCGCTTCAAGCACTCCGCCATCGCCCACGCCAAGACTGCCCAGCAGTATATCGTCCGGCCGGACGGGAGCTGCAACCACGTGGTCATATTCGACTCCGAGACGGGGGAGTATCTGGACAACCCCCAGGGCCAGGGCTACGCCAGCGGTTCGGCGTGGAGCCGCGGACAGAGCTGGGCGGTCTACGGCTTCACCCTGAGTTACAAGCACACCGGGGATGAGAGCTTCCTGAACACCGCCAAACAGTGCGCCCACTACTGCATCTCCAATCTGGCCGTCAACGGCTGGATTCCCGTGGTGGATTACCGCTCCCCGGCGGAGCCCCTGAAATACGACTCCACCGCCGGAATGATCACCGCCGCGGGGCTTCTGGAGCTGGCCAAATACGTGGGCGAGCTGGAGCGGCCCCTCTACGTCAAGGCCGCCATGAACATCCTCCGGGCCTGCGAGGCGAAGTTCTGCGACTGGGACCCGGAGCGCGACGCCATCGTGGGCGGCGGGACCTTCTATTACTACGACCCACAGGGCAAAAACACCGAGGTCCCCATCATCTACGGCGATTACTACTTCATCGAGGCCATCATGAAGCTCCGTGACAGCGAGCTCTTCATTTGGTGAGGGAGGCAATATGGTAAGCTTTGATTTGACCGGCAAAACGGCCCTGGTCACCGGCGCGGCTTATGGCATCGGCTTCGCCATCGCCAAGGCTCTGGCGGACGCGGGGGCGAAGATCGCCTTCAACTGCCGCAGTGAGAAAAATAAGGACGCCGCCCTGACCGCCTACGCCGCCGTGGGCATCGACGCCCACGGGTATCTGGCGGATGTGAGCGACGAGGAGCAGGTAGGCTCCCTCATGGCAAGAATCGAGGCGGAGCTTGGCGGGGTGGATATCCTCGTCAACAACGCCGGCGTCATCAAGCGCGTCCCCATGCTGGAAATGCCCGCGGCGGACTTCCGGCAGGTGGTGGACATCGACCTCACCGGCCCCTTTATCTGCGCCAAGGCCGTGATTCCCGGCATGATCCGGCGGGGCGGCGGGAAGATCATCAACATCTGCTCCATGACCAGCGAGCTGGGCCGGGAGACAGTCAGCGCCTACGCCGCCGCCAAGGGCGGGCTCAAGATGCTGACCCGCAACATCGCCGCGGAGTACGGAAAATACAACATCCAGTGCAACGGCATCGGGCCCGGCTATATCACCACGCCCCAGACGGCGCCCCTACGGGAGCCCCTGCCGGACGGCACCAGGCACCCCTTTGACGAGTTTATCCGGGCCAGGACTCCGGCGCAGCGCTGGGGTGAGCCCGAGGACCTGGCGGGCCCGGCGGTGTTTCTGGCCTCATCGGCCTCGGATTTCGTGAACGGCCACATCCTTTACGTGGACGGCGGGCTTCTTTCCTACATTGGCCGCCAGCCGGAGGAGAAGTGAAGATGGAGCATATTAGTCTCAAAGTCTACAGCGAGGGCGGCATGGCGCTGACGGCCTGCGCCCCGGAGGCGGTGAGCGCCGTCTACCACGCCCCCTACAAGCCCGGCGACAGGATCGCGATCGGCATCGGTGAGGTGGGCTGCCACTACGTCTTCCAGCTGGACGACGCCATGCCCCCGGCGGTGGTCTTCGTGCGCTCGCCGTACATCGTCTTTCCCATTCCCGCACCGGGACCTAACGGCTACAGCCCCAAGAGCTTCTCCGGCGCCTGCCACGTCCTGCGGGTGCGAAAGGCGCTGCCGGAGGAGGTGAATGTCCGCCGGAACCTGTGCTTCAACCCTTATGATACGGAGTCCGAGAGAGGTCCGGGATTTTATCCCCACGCCTCCTCCAACGTGAAGCCCACAAGTCCCATCTTCGCGCCCCGGACCGCCATTGACGGTGTCCTGGAAAACGACGCCCACGACGCCTGGCCCTATGAGGCTTGGAGCAGCAACCGGGACCCGGAGGCGCAGCTGACGGTGGATTTCGGCCGACCGGTGACCGTAGACGAGCTGCGCCTCACCCTCCGGGCGGACTACCCCCACGACAGCTTTTGGAAAAGCGCCGCGGTGCGCTTCTCCGATGGAACCATGGAAAATCTGTCCCTCCAGATGACCGCCCGCCCCCAGCGCTTCCCAATATCCCCCCGCACCGTCACGAGCCTCACCCTCTGTGACCTCCAAAAAAACGACGACCCCAGCCCCTTCATCGCCCTCACGCAGATAGAGGCGTGGGGAATGGACGCTTCCACGCAAAAGGAGTGAAAACTATATGAGAATTGCCCTGATCAATGAAAACAGTCAAGCCGCCAAGAATGAGACTATTTTGACTTGTCTCAAAAAGGTCGTGGAGCCTATGGGACATACCGTAGACAACTACGGAATGGTATCCCCGGAGGATGAGGCGGAGCTTACCTATGTCCAGTGCGGTATTCTGGCAGCCATATTGCTGAATTCCGGTGCCGCGGATTATGTGATCACCGGCTGCGGGACCGGAGAAGGCGCCATGCTTGCGCTCAATTCTTTCCCCGGTGTTATTTGCGGGCACGTGGAGGACCCGGTGGATGCGTATACCTTTGCGCATGTCAACGACGGGAACGCCGTGGCCATGCCATTCGCTAAGGGATATGGCTGGGGCGGCGAGCTCAACCTGGAGTATTGCTTTGAAAAGCTTTTCGGATTTGGCCACGGCCAAGGTTACCCCAAGGAACGGGTCGTTCCCGAAATGCGCAACAAGAAAATCTTGGACAATGTGCGCGCCCAGACGCTCCGGCCCTTGCTTGAGTGTTTGCCCCTTCTGAATCAGGATCTTGTGAAAGGCGCTGTCAAGGGTGAGCGGTTCAGGAATCTCTTTTTCGCAAACTGCAAGGATGATACGATCGCCAATTACATTAGGACTCTACTGTAACAGATAAGATTGATCTATAAATCCAACTTTTCCCTCTGTACTTATTTCTCTGTTATAATGGGTCCTTCAAGGGGGGTCACAGTGAACCCACCCCCGGTCCAGCAAAAGCGCACAGTCGCCCCTTGGCGGGAGGCTGTGTGCTTTTTTGCAGAAGTCTTGCTTTAGAAAAATATATTGACAATATGGGATAAATCCGATATACTGTATATAGGATAAAACAGATAATTCAGGAGAACCTATGGAGAGCTTCACCGTACTTTTTTATGACAGGCCGGACGGGACAGAGCCGGTGCGGGAGTTTCTCCTCTCCCTTGACAGGAAGATGCTTGCCAAGGTAGTCAGAGAGATCGAGCTGCTGTCCGTCAACGGGCCGGAGCTTCGGGAGCCGTATTCCAAATCCATGGGCGACGGGATATTCGAGCTTCGCGCCAAGGTGGGGACAGACATCACCCGCGTTTTATATTTCTTTGTCGTCGGGCGAAAAATCATCCTCACCAACGGTTTTGTGAAAAAGACGGACAAAACACCAAAAGCACAGATTAATCTCGCTAAAAAATACAGAGACGAGTATTTGAGCAGAAAGGAGCACAGCCATGAGTGACTTTAAAGCCTTCCTTGCGGAACAGCTCCGGGACCCGGAGTTTCGGCGGGAGTACGACGCGCTGGAGCCGGAGTTCGCGCTGGTCCAGGCGCTCATCGACGCCCGGAAACAGTCTGGGCTGACCCAGAAGGAGCTGTCCGAGCGCACCGGCATCGCGCAGTCGGACATCAGCAAGTATGAAAACGGTGACGGCAACCCGTCCGTCAAAACCCTTCAGCGGCTGGCCGCCGGGATGGGTATGCGGGTGAACATCGAGTTCAGGCCCATCGCCTGAGAGATACATTTTTATCGGATTATAGAAAGCGGCGGGGACACTCCCCGCCCTTTTTTGTGTTCGTTTAACGCATTGTCTGATTCATCTTCTCGTCCTCATGGTCGTCGGGCTTATGGCCCATGGCGATGCGTTTCTCCTGTAGCTCACGTCGTCGCTTGCGGTCGATGTGGAGGGCTTGGTGGGTGGAGTCCTGGGCGGTGGTGTCGCGGAAGATGTTGGCCGTATGGTGGAACATCCGGAGGATTGCAAGGCCGATGGAGGGGGTGCGGATGTCGCTCAGGTGGTCCAGGAAGAATTGGGCGTACTTGTTGCCCTGGGACGCTGACTGGGTGAGGTAGTCTACCGCCGATTCTCTGTCTGGCGGCACGTCTTGGCCCAGCAGGTAGAGCTTGCCGAGGGCGTACTGCGCGTACTGGTTTCCCTGCTCGGCGGAGGCTTTCAGGTATTCGATGGCCGTGTCCACGTCCTTCTCCGCGTTTTCTCCCGCGAGATAGACCTTGCCCAGAGTGTACCTCGCATATTGGTCGCCGCTGTCGGCGGCGTACTTGAGCCAGCGGATGGCCTCGGTGGAGAGGCCAACGGGGAGCAGGAGCTTTCCGAGAGCGTATGCTGAGCAGACAGTTCCCTGCTCCGCGGACTTTCGAAACCATCCCTCGGCCTTCACCCAATCGGCGGCGATGCCGACCCCGTCGCGGTATGCTTTGCCCAGCTGGTGGGCGGCGAGGGTGTATCCCTCGTCCCACAACTTCTTCAGCTCCTCAATGGCAGATTGCTTTTCATCCGTGTCTGCATCCTCGTCATAGAGGAGCTTCTTCGCCTTTCGGTACCTCTCAGCCAGCTCGAAGGCAGAGTGGTTTGCAGTGGAGTGCGGTGGAGGCATTTCCTCCTCCGGCTCGTCGTCCATGTCCTCGTCGTCGAATGTCGGCGCGCGTTCGGAGAGCTTCATCACCTCCCGGATCACCATATTCCGCACAGGCTTGAATTCCTTCTGCCGGGACAGTGGCACACGCTCAGGCAGCTCGTCGGTGTAGGTGCGGACAACCTCGTCCTGCATATCCTGCCAGAGTGAGTACGCCGCCGCGACCCTCTCGTCCTTCGCCAGCTCGTCCACGATTTCATCGACGACGCTCTTGACCCTCGGCGGGAGGTAACCGTAGACTTTCTTCCCCTTTGTGGCCCTGAGCTTCTCAGTCAACTCGCCGATGAGCTGTTCCAACCGTTCACTCACAGCAGAGCCGTTGTTCATGGAGGCTACCAGCTCCGCCATTTTCTCCTGTGCGGACTTTCCAAGCGCGTTCCGGTACTCGGTCTTTCGTTCGTAGGTGTGCAGCAGGTCCTGCTCGAAGACGCGCGTGGCAAACGCGGACTTGATGTCCCGGATGCCCTGCTTGGTCAGATAGCCCTCTTTCGGATTGGAGGAGAACACCACCGTATGGACGTGGATGTGCTTCTCCTTTTCGTGCAGTGCAGCGTACCAGCGCAGATGCTCCAAGGGTATCCTGTAGCCCTTTGCTATCTCCTGGACGCAGGAGTTGACCAGCGCCCGCCAGTTGTCCACGTCGGTGTAGCCCAGCCTCTCCGCATCCTCACGCCGCAGCGACACCACCGGCGTCCACACGACGCCGGGGTGGTTCGCCACCTCCGCCACGGCCTTGCTGAGATTCGTGACCTTCCCGTCCTTGTCCCACAGCCCGTGGTCACTGTCGCTTTGGACGCCGGGACGGTGAGAGACGTAGTCCAGATAGTTCTCACGCTTGTCCATGGACTCTATGAACTGCTCCCACACCTGGTCGATGAAATCCGACGCGGCGTCTTTGGTATGCATGGAGAGGTAGTCCTCGTACTCCGCCAGCTCCTTGGATTGCGGGAAGGTCTTGATGAGCCGCAGGATATACTCACGCTGTTTCTCAGTGGCGGCCTCCGAGCCACGCTCCGACCGGAGGAGATCCACTCCGTCACGAGTGGCGATGTACCTGGTGCGGTGCGCTAACTTGGCTTTGTCCTGCCCGCCCTTGAGGTAGGGCGAGATGAAAATCAGCTTGGCCACTTGGTGTCATCCTTCACGGGGATTCTCCGCTGCACATCCAGCGCGTGGTCAAAGCTCACCTGCCCGCAGGTCTTCTTCACCTCGTCAACCGCGAACTTTCGGAGGGCCTGACGGTCTATGTCGTCCACCCGGAAGTGGGCGGCGATGGTGTGGCAGGCCATGTTGAGCTCCACCGCCCACTTGAACAGCAGCGAGCGGAGCCGGTTATTGTTGTTCTCCAGGATGCCGCGGATCATGGACGACAGCACCGGGCCCAGGAAATCCGATGCGTCGTTGGACTCCAGAAAACCCACATAGTGCCGTAACGCCTTCTCAATGAACTCGCTGCGAGTTTCACAGTTGTTCCGCTTCATCCAGTGGTCGATGTCCTCAATGGCAGTGGGCCGCAGCCACACCGCGGTCCTCACCTTGTTGTTATTCTCGTTATTTCCCAATCTTGTCCTCCTTCTGCCCGTGACACCGTCAAAGCCCTTGTGTCACGGGCGTTTTCGGCCCCAAGGTGTACCTAAAACCGGGGCAGCCGTTTTTACCGACCACCCCGGCGAAGCTCAAAAAAGCCCCGCACCGCGGGGCTTTGTGGCCGGGAGGGGTCGCTTGCGACCACCTCCCTTTATCTCGTACAAAAATCGAACGGGGCCAAAAGCGTGAAAACGGCGTCCTGCCCCCGCCCGACAGCGGCGCCACGCGCCTCCCCTGTCCCGGAGGTGTACACGCCCCACGGGGAGGCCGAAGACCGCACGCGGCGCAAACAGCGCCGCGACAGGGGGGCGTATGTGTGAGTTCATCACTTTTACTCTCCGTCCTCATCCCCCCTCGTCCGACTCATCCTCCAAATACGGGCAGTCCTCGCCGTCGCAGCCGGCGCAGATTTCGTTGGCGCGCTTCCTGAAATCATCGGCAAGAGCGACGAGACTGCTCATAGCTTCCCGCAGGTCATTGGCAGACATCTGCTTTTTCGTGACGATGATCGCGCTCCCGGAGACATGGGCATCCAGCTCGTCCGTCCATGCGAGGCCGGCTTGCCTGAGCGTTTCAGCAGTGAGCCACGCATCCCCCGACGCACTTTTTTCAATAGTGGTTTTCATTTCACACCTCCTGTCATTGTAATGTGTCATTTCAAAACCCGAAGAAAATTTCAGAAAATTTTCAACCGCCTGATGCTTATCTGATGCAATCGCACTGAGATTTGTGAGAATTTCGTCTCATAAGTTATCCGAAGTCTCCGCAAAGTGAGAATACTGCAACTTGTGAGACGGGAATGTGCTGGAGAAACGCTTCTCCCCTGCCTCATAACCCGGAGGTCGCAGGTTCAAGTCCTGCCCCCGCAACCATGAAGGGGTTGTGAAAAAACACGTCGGCTGAGACGTGAATTTTCGCGGCCCCGCTTTTTTGTGGAAAAAACCACAGCTTTTTGCAA
>CANROF010000017.1 GCA_947632155.1 uncultured Oscillospiraceae bacterium | reverse complement strand
AAGATCTGCGCGGAGTACGGGCCGCGCAAATACACCGTCGCCGTGTTCAAGTCCGGCGAGGACGACCTTTTTGAGCTGACCTCCGATCTCCTGCTCACCCACCGGCGCAAGCTGGCGGAGCGAGAGACGGAGAGTAAGCGCATGGCGGGGCCGTCGATGACCATGGGCATGTAGTTGCTATATGGTAGTGAATGAGTTTATAAAATAAATTAACGAGGAGGGTAAAAAATGAAGAACACTGAAAGATTGAAGACCGTCACCGGTGAGGAACTGATGAACGAACCCATACGTCCGCCCAACTTCATCCTGGACTCGCTGCTGTCCCAGGGCCTGCAAATCCTGGCGGGCGCGCCGAAGGTGGGGAAGTCCTGGTTGGCCCTGTGGCTTGCCGTAACGGTGGCGAAAGCGGAGCCGGTGTGGGGGATGTCTGTTCGCCAAGGCACGACGCTGTACCTCTGTCTTGAGGATTCCACTCTGCGAATCCAGAACCGGCTCTTCGAGATCACGGAGGACGCCCCCGCCAACGTCCACTTCTGCACAGAGAGCCGTGTCGTGGGCGCGGGACTGGAGGGACAGTTGGAGACGTTCCTCACCGAACACCCGGACACGTCGCTAATCATCATCGACACGCTCCAGATGGTCCGCAGCGCCAAGCGGGACAACACCTACGCCAACGACTACTCCGACCTGTCGGCGCTGAAGAAGATCGCCGACGCCCACAGTTTCGCCATCCTGCTCATTCATCATCTGCGAAAGGAGAACGCCGACGACAATGTGTTCAAGCGGATTTCCGGGACCACCGCCATCAGCGGCGCGGTGGACTCCAGCTTCACGCTGGTGGAGGACGGGCGAGGTAGCGGGCGGGCTACACTCTACTGCATCGGACGGGACATCGAGTACCGGGAGATGTCTCTTGTTCGTAGCGAGTGCAATGTCTGGGACGTGGAGGAAACGCTCCTCCCGGTCAACAAATCTGACAACCTCATCTCCCTGCTCTCTGCGTTCGTGAAGGCCCACGGAAATTTTATCGGCACTCCCACGCAGCTCGTGAACAACATCGACCCTGCCAGCATGGAGAACATCAGCGCCCGTACGCTATCTCGGAAGCTCCTGCAAAGTGCCGCGGCTCTAAGGAAAGCGGGCATCGAAGCTGTCTTCCGCCGGAGCAACGGCAAGCGGATCATCGAGCTCACCAGTGCCGATAGTGACGATACCGCCGCCCCCGGAAGCATCGGCACTATCGACCCTGTCACCGCGCACGCCGCCGCAGGTGCCCATGGACTCCTGGAGGTGGCATCGTGACACTACTCTGTAATGAGAGCCAACACAGCGCCAGTGTCGCCCAAACGGGGCCCCGCACGTCCGTGGACGTGTGGGGGGAGAAGGAGCGAAGTCAGCGCCTGAGGGGCCACGCTTGCGCGGCCCCGAGGTTAAGCGACTTCCGCGACGACGAAGGCAAGCATCGCGTTTGTCTGTACACCGGGCCCTGCCCGGCGTCCCGCCAAACGCATTTGCGGGCAGTAGCCCGCACCCACTATGACGGAGGTGAAAAATGAAAAAGGACAAAACGCTCAGCATCCGTATCTCCAAGCTTGAGCTGGACATCATTCGAGCCAACGCGAAGAAGGCTCACCTCTCTCAGAGCGACTACGTCACTCAGCGCTGTCTCGGTCAGCAGGTGGTGGTTATGGACGGGCTCAAGGATGTGCTGACGGAGCTGCGCAGGATAGGCAACAACGTCAACCAGCTCGCGGTGCTCTGCAACATGGGTAAGCTCAACGCGGTGAACCTCGACGGCGTACAACAGTCGCTCTCTGAGATTGGCCGCACACTCCGTGAGATGCAGGAGGGCAGGTAAGCGGATGGCGATTATCAACTTCGTCAACTACTCCAGCCGCTCAAAGAGCAGTCAGACTCGTGGGTGTATGCGCTCGGTGATGAAGTACGTGGCCCAGGAGGCCAAGACACAGTGGCAGGGCCGCCAGCTCGCCACCGGCGTCAACTGTCAGGCCGCCTCGGCCTACGACGACTTTCTCAACACCAAGCTCCTCTACCATAAGGACGGGGGCAGGATGTTCTACCACCTGGTCCAGAGCTTCCCCAGCGGCGCGGAGGTGGACCCCGCGACTGCTCACGCCGCCGCGCTCAGGCTGGCGGAGCAGTTCAAGGACCACGAGGTGCTGGTCTGCACTCACACTGACCGGGACCACGTCCACTCCCACCTCATCATCAACAGCGTCAACTTCGAGACGGGCCGCAAGCTCCATGTGCGCAGCTTAACGCATACCGCGAAAATCTCAATCGTCTTGACGGCGATAGTGTCCTCGGCCTCGACCCTGTTGCTGACGCTTTTATCTCGACTGCTGTGACCGTGGCCGCTCTCTCCGACACCGACCCTGTCCGTGACGCCACGACTATGCGCCAGCACATTGACACCAAGGCGTACCGTGAGCGTCAGCGCAAGCGCATCGCCATGGGCCACAAGCCCGACGACCATGAGGACGAGGAAACGCAGACGCAGACTTGGACCTTATCCATGTGAATAAAGCACCCCCGTCGGCGGGAAAAATAACCGGCGGGGGTGTGATGCTTGGAGATTACGGTTTGTGAGGAGCGAAAAATCGTGGAGATTTGGCTGCGGGGCGGCGAGGAGGGCGCCGGGCTCCGGGAGCTGTACGCCCGGTGCCGGGAGCGGGGGTATCTGGCAGCGGTGTACCGCTCCGGAACCGGGGACCTTACAGACCTCACCGCCGCCCTCCTGCTCCACAACCGCCGGGCACTGGCGGCGCGGGAGCCGTAGGGGCACCTCAGCTTCCGGCCAGCAGGTCGGGGTCCAGCAGGAAGTCGTAGACGTTGACCGTCAGAATCCCCCGGTCGTCGTACTGGGTGGGGACAATGTCGCGGGTGACGATGATCTTCTTGAAGGAGTCGTCGATTTTGGCGAAGGGCCTCGTCTCCTGAGCGCGCTTGTCCTCGTCGGGCAGTGACCAGGCAGACTGGATGTAGGAACGGGTGGAGCCCAGGTTGCAGACGAAGTCCACCTCCAGCTGCCGCCGGGTCACCCGGCCCAGCCGGTCCCTCTCCGCCACGGGGACCACGCCCACGTCCACCCGGTACCCCCGCATCCGAAGCTCGTTGTACAGCACGTTCTCCATGGCGCGATTTGGCTCGAACTGCCGGAAGTTAAGCCTCGCGTTGCGGAGCCCCAAATCGGAGAAGTAATACTTCCGCGGAGTCTCGATATACGCCTTCCCTTTGATGTCGTACCGCTGTGCCGCCTCCAGCAGGAAGGAGTCCTGAAAATAGTCAAGATACCTCTTGATGGTGGCGGAGGTGATTTTCGAACGTTTGACGCTGTGGAAGGTGTTTTTCAGCTTCTCCGGATTGGTCAGGGACCCCACGGCGGAGGACACGATGTTCAGAAGGTCCTCCAGCTCTCCCCTGTTTCGGACTCCGTGGCGGTCCACGATGTCCCGGATGTATATCTCGCTGAACAGATTCTCTAAGAGCGCGGCCTTGTCCTGTGGGCTCTCCCGCAGGACCACCAGCGGGATACCGCCGTAGAGCATATACTGGGACAGGCCCTCGTACCGGTCACCGGGGTAGGCGGTCATGAACTCCGCAAAGCTCAGGGGGTACATATGAATCTCGTCCCCCCGGCCGGCGAACTCCGTGATGATGTCGCTGGACAGGAATTTGGCGTTACTCCCGGTCACGAACACGTCCATGTTGTCGTGCCGCAGATAGCCGTTCAGGACGGCCTCAAAGGAGTCCATCATCTGCACCTCGTCCAGCAGGAGATAATATGTCCCCTGCTCCGCCGTCCTGTTCCGGATGTAGGCCATGAACCTCTCCGGGTCGGCGCCCCGGCCCGCCTTGCGCATATCGATGAGGCTCTCGCCGATCAGATACAGGTCGTCGGCGGAGTCAAAGGCAAACCGGATGATGTGATCCTCCGGCACACCGCGCTCCAGAAGGTGCCGGTAAAAGATGGTGTTCAGCAAATAGGACTTCCCGCACCGGCGGACGCCGGTTATGATCTTAATAAGCCCGTTGCCCTTCCGCCTGATCAGTTTGTTCAGATAGTAGTCACGCCTGATTTCCATAACATCACCCCGTCTATAATAGATTATTGCAACTTTACACAGTTTTCAATCATAGAATAGCAAATAGTATGTCAAAGGTCAAGAGCCTATGATAGATTTTTGCAACTTATTGCGTTTTTCTATCATAGGAAGCTCTTAGCGCGAGGCGCAAATCGCTCTTGCTGTTTTCATGAGATTGTGATACAATATTATCTGCTAATTAGCGTAAGTGTGGTGATTAGAATTGATAGAAAAATATAACATCGCCGGGTACTGCCGGATATCAGTGGATGAGGAGCTGGACCGGGACAATACGTCCATTGAAAACCAGAGGGACATCATTGAGGACTTCGTGCGCCGTCGGTTTCCGGGGAGCGCGCTGACCTTCTTCGAGGACCGGGACCGCTCCGGGTACACCTTTGAACAGCGGGAGGGCTACCAGAGGATGCGCCGGGAGCTGGTGGAGCACCGGCTGGACATCCTGGTGGTGAAGGACTTCTCCCGCTTCTCCCGCCGGAACTCCCGGGGACTGGTGGAGCTGGAGGACCTCAGGGACGCCGGGGTGCGCATTATCTCCATCGGGGACAACATCGACTTTCCCAACGACGACGACTGGCTGAAAATTCAATTTCAGTTCCTCATCAACGAGATGCCCGTCACCGACGCCAGCAAAAAGGTCCGGTCCGTCATTCGCCGGCGGCAGGAGGACGGAAAGTGGATCTGCGCCGCGCCCTACGGGTACATCGTGAACCAGCGCCAGGAGTTTGAGATTGTCCCCACGGAGGCGGAGATCGTGCGGAAAATCTTCGAGCTCTACATTTCCGGCTGGGGCTACAAGCGTATTGCCAATTACCTCACCGACGAGGGCATCCCCACTCCGCGGATGTCGGAAAAGCAGCGCCGGGAGGCGGAGGGTCTGGAGGCCCACCGGGAGGCACACCGGGAGTGGGCCATCATGACCGTGGAGGGCATCCTGAAAAACGACTTCTACATCGGCACTCTCCGCCAGGGCAAGACCACCCGGGGAAAAATCAACGGCCGGGACGTGCGGCGGGACGCGGAGGACCACATCGTCATCGAGCGCCACCACCAGGCCGTCATCGACTACCGCACCTTCGCCACGGCCCGGGCGCAGTTGGCCGAGCGCACCCGCGCCCACTACCGGGGGCAGAAGAAGTACGACAACGCCTACTCCGGCTTCCTGGAGTGCGGCGACTGCGGCAGCCCCATGTTCGCCATGAGCCGCGCCGACCTCAAGGACGCCTACCGCTGCGGCCTCTACCACCGCCGGGGGCGCAAGGGCTGCACCAGCCACCACATCCGGGTGGACAAGCTGGACGAGCTTTTGAAGCTCTACGTCCAGAAGGTGAAGGACAACTCCTCAACCATGCTGGACCGGCTCAATGCGGAGCTTCAAAGCGAGCGGGAGGACGTGGCCGAGACGGAGCGGGCGGAGGCCAACTTAGAGGAGGTCTTAGAGGACCTGCGGGAGGAGCTGCGGGCCACCAAGCGCCAGCGCATTCGGGACATCATGAAGCACCCGGACCGGGAGGAGGCGCTGGAGGAGACATACGACGAGCTGGAGGGGGACCTTCTGCGCCGCATGGAGGGCATTGAGAATCAGATGCGCCTGGCCGCCGACCGGCGCAACACAATCATCCGTGTCAACCGGGCGGCCAAAACGGCCATGGACGTCTTTGACGACATCTTAAAAAAGGAAAAGCTGGACCGGAACGACATCCAGCTCATCGTGAAAAAGATTCGGGTCTTCGAGGACCACATCGAGGTGCAGCTCCGGGCCGACGTGGACAGCCTTCTCAAATGCGGGACGCTCCCGGATGCCTCAAATTTTGAGCCGGACATGGCGGACAGCTCACAAACGGCCGTCATCCAGTCCTCCGTCCACCACGGGGACAAGGTCTACCATGTCCATGTTGTCAGCGACGGCGACCCGCTGGAGATATATACGGAGAAGGACGGGGAGGTCATTTTTAAGAAGTACTCCCCCATGGGGGAGCTCTCGGATTTCGCCGGACAGATGTGCGAGACTCTGAGCAAGAGCACGAGCCTCCCCGCCGCCATCACGGACCGGGACAGCGTCATCGCCGTGTGCGGCATCCAGAAGCGCGAGCTCTACGGCAAGTCCGTAAGCCCCGAGCTGGAGGCCATCATGGAGGGCCGCCAGGTCTACCACCGGGGCCACGGCGAAAAGCCGATAAATCCCGCCGACGGCGTTGATAAATACACCGTCACCGTGGCCGCGCCCATCCTCACCGAGGGCGACGTCATGGGCTGCGTCCTCTTCTTCGCCGAGGGCGACGCCTCCGCCGGCGAGGTGGAGTACAAGCTGGCCCAGACCGTGGCGGGCTTTCTTGGAAAGCAGATGGAAAACTGAACCGGAAAACCGGGACTGAATTTTGCGAAATTCAGTCCCGGTCAGTTTGTCAAAAAACTCAAATTCAATATTTTTTCAAGGCGCATGTCCTTGGAAAAAATATTTAAATATGAGTTTTTTCTAAAAGGTATTGAAACTTTTCTTATCTTAAGCTATAATTTGCGTATTAATGTGAACACGCAAATTAACCTTAAGTGGGGGTAACCATATGGCTAAAAAGGAACAGGTCCCTGTTTTTAAGAAAAACAAGGTGGGGCGTAGGATCCACAACATGACGCCCTATATGCGTATCACGGCCTTCGTCATGCGCCAGCGGGGCGACGCCTCCAACTACTTCCGGGACTCCGTGGAGGTCACGGAGCTGGAGCGGTTCATGCGCGAAAAGCGGCGCACCGGCTACCCGGGGCTCGGGATGCTCCACATGTTCATCGCCGCGTATGTCCGCACCGTCAGCCAGAAGCCCCAGCTCAACCGCTACATATCCGGCCAGCGCGCCTACGCCCGGAAAAACATCGAGGTGGTCATGACCGTCAAAAAGACCATGGAGGAAAACGGCGGCGAGACTTCCATCAAGGTGATCTTTGAGCCCACGGACACGGTCTACGACGTCTACAACAAATTAAACGCCGCCATCGACCACGTGAAAAACGGCTCCGAAACGGCCACCGGGGACCTGGCGGGGATTCTCGTGAAGATTCCCAGGCTCCTCCTGAAATTCATCGTCTGGGTGCTGTGCATCCTGGACTATTTCCACATCCTGCCGAAGCTTGTGCTGGAGGCCAGCCCCTTCCACGGCTCCATGATCATCACGGACATCGGCTCTCTGGGCATCCCGCCCATCTACCATCACCTCTATAACTTCGGGAATCTGCCCATTTTCATCGCCTTCGGCGCCAAGCGCCGGGTCTATGAGCTGAACAAGGACGGCGCGGTGGAGGAAAAGCGCTATGTGGACTACACCATCGTCACCGACGAGCGCATCTGCGACGGCTACAACTACGCCCAGGGCCTCAAAATGCTCAAGCACAACCTGATGCACCCGGAGCGCCTGGAGGTCCCGCCGGAGAAGGTCGTCCAGGACATCTATTAAAATGGCTGAAAAGATACCGAAAACCAACGTCATGCGCATACTCGACCAGCACGGCCTCCGCTACACCCCCCGGGACTACTCCCAGACCGGCGCCGTCAGCGGGTCCGACGTGGCGCGGGTCCTGGGCCTGGACCCGGACGCCGTATTCAAGACCCTGGTCACCGCCGCCGCCTCCGGGGAGCACTACGTCTTTCTGGTCCCCGTGGAGCGGGAACTGGACCTCAGAAAGGCCGCCCGGGCCGTGGGGGAAAAGAGCGTGGCCATGATAAAGCAAAAGGAGCTCCTGCCCCTCACCGGCTACATCCACGGCGGCTGCTCCCCCATCGGCATGAAAAAGCCCTTTCGCACCGTGGTGGACGAGACGGCTCAGCTCTATGACGCCATCACTTTCTCCGCCGGAAAAATAGGCTACCAGGTGGAGCTCTCCCCCGAGGACCTCCGCCAGGTCGTGGATTTCCAGTACGCGGACATATGCGAATAAACAGCCTGTCGAAAAAGCCCTGACGGGCTTTTTCGACAAGGGGAACGTGCGGGAAAATATTCTGAATTTTGCGAAATTCAGAATATTTTCCCTGCTGTTTTGCTCCGCGCACGGCCCGCAGGGCCGCACAGCGACTCGCTAAGAGCCGCCCTACGGGCGGTTGCTCGCTTGCATGACGCCTGCGGGCGTCAACTCCGCAAAACAAAAGGAATTTTTTCCAAGGCACATGTCCTTGGAAATAATATTGAAATTGATTTTTTGACAAGCTGAAAACCCGCCGCCCCACGGGGCGGTGGGTTTTTGCGGGCTTGTCGGCGGTCAGTCTTTCAGAGTTTGGAGGCTGGTTTTTGAGGCTATGAAGGCGCGGAAGTCCTCCGGGGCGCCCTCGGTCAGGTCCTTTTTCTGGAGGGCCAGCACGCGGCCGCCGAAAAAGAGGAGGTAGAGGTCCCGCGTCTCCACGGCGCGCTCAAATTCGCCGTAGGAGATCTCCTCCGGCGTCTCACGCCCCCGCTCCCGGATGGTCATGGCCAGGGTGGCGAAAAGGACCCGGTCGTCCCCGGAGCGCAGGCCGGCGTGGCTCTCCAGGAGCTTTTTGGCCGAGCGCAGAAAGGCCTTGCCTGTCTCACGCTCACCGCCGTCCTCCTTTTTCGCCCGAAGCCGGTCGGTCAATTTCCAGAGCCCCGGCATTTTCCTGCGGGACTCCAGCTCCGTGCGCTCCTCCAGCGCCCGGGCGATCTGGGGCAGAAGCTGCGCGTCATAGGGCGTCATGTCAAATGTAAATCCGTTCATTCTCCACGCCTCCACGCTTATGATTTAGTTAAAATATACCACGATTCATATAAAATGTCCACACCTCTTGACGCCCGGGGCGGACATATGATAAAATTTTTACGCGAAGCCCGGGGACGGCACCCATCGAAAAAAACGGCGGCTTTACGAGCATCACGACACGGGGGTGACACCCATCGAAAAAAACATCAGGGTCGTGGATGAAACCGGCAAAAGCTATGAACCGACCTGGCCAAAACGTGCCAGGGGTCTTGTCAAAAGCGGCAGGGCGCGGTTCATATCGGATGATACCATCGTCCTCCGCGCCCCGCCAAATGAAAATTTGGAGGAAAGCATCATGCCAGAACAAAATAAGACTTTCACCGGCGAGGTGGAGTACACCATCCCCTACATTCTTTATCAGATCTCCCTCATCCAGGCGGACACGGCGTATCTCACGGAGGTCACCGGAAAGCTGGCCGCTATGGCCGACGGCGACAGCGGCGATCCGGGCAGCCCCGGGAACATCCAGGGGCAGGCCAAGGCCGAAGCCCTGGGGGCCATCGTCACCTGCCGCGAAACCACCAACCAGCAGCTTTTGCGCCTCTACGAAAAAATGTACGACGACCTCATAAGCAAAAATCAGTAAAAGTCCAGCACCATATAATCAAAGCGCCGCGGGAAACCGCGGCGCTTTTCAGCCTGTCGGAAAAGCCCCTGACGGGCTTTTCCGACAAGGGGAACGTGCGGGAAATTTTCGCTGAATTTTGCGAAATTCAGCGAAAACTTCCCTGCTGTCGCCCTGCGCGCGCCCCGTTGGGGCACTACGACTCGCTAAGAGCCGCCGCATAGCGGCGGTTGCTCGCTTGCATGGCGCCTGCGGGCGCCAACTTGTGCGACAAAAGGAATTATTTCCAAGGCACATGTCCTTGGAAAAAATATTGAAATTGATTTTTTGGACAACCTGTAAAGCGCCGCGGGAAGCCAAGGCTCAGTCGGCGAAATCGGGCTGGCCTACGATCTCGTCTACGTTTTCAAGGTCCATGGCCGTGCCCTCGCTGCCGGTTATGGTGAGGCTGCGCATGACGACGCGCCGGGCGTTGCGGATGAAGACGCCCTGGCGGCAGACGGGGTCGCAGCCCTGCATCATGGCGGGCCGGCCGGGCCGGGCGTTCTCGGCAAAGGAGATGTGGACGTTCTCCATCAGGACCTCGCCGATCTTCGACTCGGGCAGGCCGTAGAAGTAGATGCCGGCGGTGTGGCAGTCCCGGCAGGTGACGTCGCGGATGACGATATTGCCCACCCGGGGCGTCCTGTCGTCCACGGGCAGGGGCTTTTTGGAGCTGACGTATTCGCTCTTCCCGTCGGGCCCGCAGAAGTAGAAGCTGTTGATGACAAAGGGCGAGACGACGCCCTCCATGAGCACGTGGTCAAAAACGATGTCCCGGAGAACGGAATCCTTGCCTCTCCCCCGCCGGGTCTTCACCCGCAGGCCCCTGTCGGTATTCTTAAAGCGGCAGTTCTGCACCCGGATGTTCCAGACGCCTCCGGCGTTCTCGCTGCCCACGGTGACGCCGCCGTGGCCGTCCTCCATGAGGCAGTGATGGATGAGGATGTCCCTGGAGGGGGTCTTGTAGGTCTTCCCCATGTAGATCTTCCCGGATTTGACGGCGATGCAGTCGTCGCCCACGGAGAAATACACCCCGGCGATCTCCACGTTTTCACAGGACTCCGGGTCCACGCCGTCGGTGTTGTGGGAGCCCTTGGGGGAGACGATCTTCAGGTCCAGGAATTTGATATTTTGCGAAAAATAGGGGTGCAGGTTCCAGGCCGGGGAATTTCTCACCGTGATGCCCTCCACCGTCACGTCGGAGCAGTGGTTGAGGAAGAGCATCCTGGGCCGGGCGGGGTCGTTTTTCCGCTTCTCCGCGTCCCACCAGTTGTCAAAATCCGCGCTGCCGTCCAGCACGCCCCGGCCGCATATCGTCACGTTGTGGACGTCCATGCCGGTCAAAACGCTGGCGAAAGCGTCCACAGGCTCCCCCTCCCAGGTGCCGGGGAGGTACTCGGAGGCGCCGTCGGTGCTCTCCACCCGTCCGGGGAGGACAGGCAGGCGCGTCTTGTCGGGGATGGCCTTCAGGACCGCGTCCTGGGCGATCTCCAGCGTCAGGCCGCTTTTCAAAAAGAGGGTCCTGAATCGGAAAACGCCGCCGCTCACCAGCACCCGGCTGTCCGCCGGACAGCAGAGGATGGCCGCCTCCAGGGCCAGGGTGTCGTCCGTCTCGCCGTCGCCCTTTGCGCCGAAGCGCCGGACGTCCAGCGTCACGAATTCCCTCTTTGTGCGCACCGGCGTGACGCCGGAGCTGACGCCGTCCCGGCGGACCTCCAACTCGTAGGGCGTGTCCGGCGTCAAGCCGTAGACGCTCTCCACGGTTTTTGTCGTGGCGAGCCGCTTTTCCCCGTTCAGCCAGATCTCGTATTCCCGCGTCCCGTAGTCCGCCTCCGGGTCCGACACCTGGAGCACAAGGCTCCTGGCGGTGACGTCCTTCAGGGTAAAGGCGGGCTTTGCGTTGATGTCCATTTTATTTTTTACCTCCAAAAATGCCGCTTCGCGGCTGAAAATGCCTGACGTATCGTTCTCACTCCAGGGGGCTGAACACGAAAAAGTCGATTTTCGCCTCTCCCGTCCGGCCCTGGCCCTGGTGGAGGGCCGCAAGGCCCACCTTCACGCCCACCCAGGTGCCGGCAACGGCGCGGGTGGCCTGGCCGATCGCGTGATAGCTCCGGCCGTCCTCACTGTACTCCCAGCTCACCGTGTCGGCCCGCACGGTCATGCGGATATAGAGCCCGGTCCCCGTGAGCGTCACGCCCAGGCCCCGCCATGTCTCCCGGCCTTTTTTGACCTCGCCCGTCCTCTGCCGGAGCGTCAGGGCGCCGGCGTGCTTTTTGACCAGGATGCCGTCCGAGATGCCCCCCAGGGACACCATGCCGCACTCGTCGCCCTCCTCCAGGTCCCGGAGCTCCAGGCGGGCGGTGACGGCGAACTCCGGCGCCGGCCATTTCTGCAAAAGGAGATTGCCGAGGTCGAAAAGGCGGCTCCCCTCGGGACACTGTACGGCCTTCAGCCTCAAAAAGCCCTCCCCCAGGGAGTACCAGCTCTCGTCAAAATTGGCGTTCCACTGCCACTGGAGGCCCAGGGTATTGCCCCGGAAGAGGTCGCTGTCCTCCGGCGCGTCGGCGGGGCAGACGGCGTCCACGTCGGGCTTTTTGTGCCGCATCACCGGCTGGCCGCAGCCGTTTTCGTCCTGCTTTTCGCCCATGACCGGCCAGTCGTCCTCCCAGCGCATGGGCTGGAGGTGGACGATGCGCCCGGCGCTTCCCACATCCTGGAAATGGAGGAACCAGTCCTCGCCTCGCGGCGTGTCCACCCAGGCGCCCTGGTGGGGGGCGTTCACCGGGGTGGAGCCCTGGCGGAGGACGATTTTTTCCTCATAGGGCCCGTAGATGTTTTTTGACCGCAGTACCGTCTGCCACCCGGTCTTGACGCCCCCGGCGGGGGCGAAGATGTAATACCAGCCGTTTCGCTTGTAGAGCTTGGGCCCCTCGATGGTGGGCTGGGTCCTGTGTCCGTCGAAGACAAACTGCCCCTCGTCAACCATGGCGGTGAGGCCCTCCCCGTCGTCCCGGATGGGGCAGAGATAGAGGGCGCTCTTGAACCCGATGCGGCTCTTGGCAAAGCCGTTGACCATATACATGGTCCCGTCGTCGTCCCAGAAGGGGCAGGGGTCTATCCACCCGGCGCAGCGCTTGATCACCGTGGGTCCCTCCCACTTCCCCCAGGGGTCATGGGCTGAGTACATCACGATCCCCTCGTCCGGGAAGGGCACAAAGACATAGTAAAGCCCCTGGTGGTACCGGATGGCCGGGGCCCAGGCCCCGCAGCCGTACCGGGGCTTTTCGTAGCCCGGGAAGGGCAGCTTTTCGATGACGTAGTTGATGACCTTCCAATTCACCAGGTCCTTTGACCACAAAAGGGGCACCGAGGGGGCGTTTTGAAAGCTGGAGGCCACCATGAAGAAGTCCTCCCCCACCCGGATGGCGTCGGGGTCGGAGTAGTCGGTATAGAGGATGGGGTTGCGGTAGGTCCCGTCGCCCATGTCCGCGATCCACATTTTTTTGACGTTTTCAGTTTCCATTCTATTATGCCGCCTTTCCCGGCAAACACAGTATCACAAAAGCTCCACCGATTCGTCGCTGTCGATGATCTCACCGGCGACGTTCTCAAAGCTGACATGCTCAAAAAGGACGTCCCGGGCGTTCCTTATGAAGAAGCCGGCGCCCTTCATTTTTGAAAGATTTTCCATCATGGCGGGCTTCCCCGGCTCCCCCTCCGGGTCCATGGAGATACGCACGTGGGAGAGCGTTACGCCGCTCACCGGCATTTCCGGGAGCCCGTAGATGAAGCCCGCGGCGGCGGAGGCGCCGGTGACGGTGACGCCGCTTATGCGGATGTTCCCAAAGCGCGGCGTGGAGGCGTCCGCCGGGTGGGCGTTTTTGTCCCCCACCCGGGGGGCCTTGCCGTCGTCGCCGCAGCTATAGAACATGTTGAACACAAAGGGGCACATGACCCGCTCCATCACCAGGTTATTTATGTGGATGTTCTCCACCGCGCCGCCCCGGCCCCGGCGCGTCTTTATCCGTATCCCCCGGTCGGTGTCCCGGAACACACAGCCCGAGACGGTGACGTTCCGGACGCCGCCGCTCATCTCGCTGCCGATGACCACGCCGCCGTGGCCGTGGAGGAGCGTGCAGTTGGCAACGGAGATATTCTCGCAGGGGCGTTTTTCCCGGCTTTTCTCGGTGCCGGATTTCAGCGTGATACAGTCGTCCCCCACGTCCACCAGGCAGTTGGAGATTCGCACGTTGGAGCACCCCTCCGGGTTGATCCCGTCGGTGTTGGGGGAGTCCGCCGGGTTGCGGACGGTTATCCCGTCAATGAACACGTCGTCGCACAGCAGGGGGTGTACCGTCCAGGAGGGGGAATCTATCAGCGTCACGCCCTCCAAACGCACATGCCGGCACTCCTGAAAGCAGATGAGGTTGGGGCGGCCGCCTTTGAGCTGCCGCTTTTCCCGGACGGCGGCCCACCAGGCCCCGCCGCTGCCGCTGATCGTCCCGTCGCCCCGGATGGCCACGTTCCGCGCCCGGTAGGCGTAGACACAGTGGAGGCGCCCGGCGTCTCCGGGCTCCCCGGTGACGTCCGAAACAGAAGCGTAGCCCTCGGGGTCGTCCCGGAAGACGATCTCCGCCCCGGCGCTCAGGTACAGCGTCATATCGCTTTTGAGGACGATGGAATAGGTCGGGTATTTCCCGGCGGGGACGAACAGGATCCCCCCGCCGCCGGCCTCGGCGGCGTCCACCGCCGCCCGGAAAGCCCCGGTCCAGTCCTCTCCGCCGCGGGAGAGCGCCGCGTAGTCCCGTATGTTCCGTATTCCCTCCATGTTTTCCATCCTCAGCCTCCGGTCCTCATATTTTTTACCCACTCCGGACAGCCTATC
The DNA here is from genome assembly GCA_947632155.1 of uncultured Oscillospiraceae bacterium. Taxonomy (GTDB): domain Bacteria; phylum Bacillota; class Clostridia; order Oscillospirales; family Oscillospiraceae; genus RUG626. The sequence goes on along the minus strand of CANROF010000017.1, from coordinate 28,047 downwards.
CTCTCAAGGGTATACTCCCGGGCCTCCTCCGGCGTCAGGACGTGGGCCCAGGGGACGCCGGGCCCGGCCGCGCCGGGGCCGGTATTTTCATATTCCGCGTAGTAGGCCGTGGTGTGGGCCTGCTCCTTGCCCCAATCGTGCCACTTATCATCCCGTATGTGCTCCCCGAGGTAGGAGCGGAGTATCACGGTCCTGGCGTGCTCCCGCCAGGGCCGCCCCAGATACGCCGGGGCGGCGTTTTTGTCCCCGATGAAGCGGCAGTTATTGAATACATAGCCGTATTTCTGCCCCTCCGGCGTGGAGGCGGCGGTGACGTAGCCCGGGCGGAGGATGGATTCCACCACACAGCCCTCAAAATACGCCGTGGCGCTGCCAAAAATGAAATCCACCGTCCCGCAGATGTAGCAGTCGAAGTAATACTGCCGCCCGTTCACCCGGGGCGCGCCCTGGGTGGGGCCCACGAAGCCGTTTTTCAGGAGCTCTTTGGCCGGGAGGGGGCCGGTGAAGAGGGTGTCCTGGCAGCTCACTAACCTGCACCGCTCCACCAGGATCCCGTCGCCCTCGGCGTAGAGGGCCACGCACTGGCCGCTGCCCTCCCGGGGGCCGGCGGAGTTCTCCACCGTCAGGTCCCGGAAGCACACGTCGGAGGCCGCCGCCAGCACGGTGTAGCTGCGGAAGGTCCCGCGCTTCTCCCCGTTGGGCATGACGGCGTTGGCGCAGTCGTCATAGGTGATGACGGTGCGCTCCGCGCCCTCCCCCTCGATGACGATATTGCCGCGGCGGAGCTCCACCTTCTCGTAATACGTCCCGGGGCGGATGTGTATCACCGCCGGCCGCTCCGGCAGGCCCTCACAGTAGCGCACGGCGTCCTGGACCTTCAAAAATCTCTCTCCGGGGCCCACGTCCACACGCAGCGGCCGGATATTTACATTTGTTTCCTCCATTATATATCCTCCGTATTTTCGGGAGCTCAGCTCCACTCCCACTCGTCCACGTCCTCCACGTCGATGGGGACGCCGATGTAGCCGGACACCTCCACATCCCGGAATATCGCCCTGCGGGCGTTGCGGATGAAGATGCCCTGCTTTTTCGTGACCTCGCAGTCCTCCATCATGGCGGGCCGTCCGCCCACGGCGCCGCGGTCGAAGCTTATCCTCACGTTCTCCATGAGGACGCTCTCGATCTTCGCCTCGGGCAGGCCGTAGAAGAATATCCCCGCCACGTGACAGCCCGCGCAGTTGACGTTCCTGATGGTCACCGCCCCGATCTGGGGGGTGGATTCGTCCACGGGCAGGGCCTTTTTTGACGAGACATACTCCGTCCTCGCATCCACGCCGCAGAAGTAGAAGCAGTTGATGATGAACGGCGAGCGGACACCGAACATCTTCACGTGGTCAAAGACGATTCCCCCGATGTGGGCCCGGCTGCCGCGGCCGCGGCGGGTCTTGACCCGCAGGCCCCTGTCGGTGCCCACGAAGCGGCAGTTGGTTATCCGAATGTCGTCGATGCTGGCGGCAGTCTCGCTGCCCAGGGTTATGCCGCCGTGGCCGCGCTCCATCCGGCAGTGGTGGATGGAGATGTCCGAGGTGGGCGTGGGGTAGGTCTTCCCCAGATAGAACGTCCCGGATTTTATGGCCACGCAGTCGTTGCCGGAGCTGAAGCGCACCCCCGCCGCCTCCACGCCGGAGGAGAACTCCGGCACAAGGCCGTCGGTGTTGCGGGAGCGCGCCGGGGCCTCCACCCGCATGTCCAGGCACCGGACCCGGCGGCAGAAAAAGAGATGTATGTTCCAGGCCGGCGCGTTTTTCAGCGACAGGCCCTGGATGGTCACGTCCTCACAGTGGTTCATGAAGATCATCCTGGGCCGGGCGGGACCGTCGCCGCGGTCGTCGTTCCACCAGTTGTCAAAGCCGGCGGAGCCGTCGATGGCGCCCTGGCCGCAGATCACCACGTTCCGGACGTACAGCCCCGTGAGGACGCTGGCGTAGGAATCCCTGGGCGCGCCCTCCCACGCCGCGGGGAGATACTCGCTCTCCTCGTCGTAGCTCTCGATGCGCCCCGGCAGCACCGGTATGCGCTTCCTGTCCGGGATGGCCTTCAGCACCGCGCCCCGGCCCAGCTCCAGTATGAGGTCGCTTTTCAAAAAAATGCCGGTCACCGTGTACGTCCCCTCCGGCAGGTACACGCGGCCCCCCGGCGGGCAGGTCATCACCGCGGCCTGGATGCTCCCGGTGTCGTCCGTGATGCCGTCGCCCCTGGCCCCGAAGTCCCGGACGTCCAGCGTCACGAACTCCTTTTGGGTCCTCACCGTCAGCTCCGCCGAGCGCCGCCCCGCCCGGACGGCCTGGAGGACGTAGGAGGTGTCGGGCTTCAGGTCAAAGACCGTCTCCACGGTCTTCGCGGTGGTGAGGCGCCTTACGCCGTCCACGTAAATGTCGTACTGCGCCGTCTCATAGTCCGCGTCGTCCTCCATGAGCTGGAGCACGACGAGCCTGGCCGTGGAAAAGAGCGCCCGGAGCTCCGGCATGCCGTTCTCGTTCATGCTCTCCACCTCGCTCCGTCCTCCCACTTTTTCAAGAGAAGATACTGCGCGTAGGCCATGGTCAGCGCCCCCGCGCCCTTGTTGTCGTCATCCACCACGGGCTCGGAGAAATAGTACTCCACGCTCCCGTCCCGGGGCCCCGGCTTGGGGCCCAGCCCCGCCACGGCGCAGTTGCCGGTGAGCGCCAGCCTCCCGTCCCGCGAAACGATGCGCCGGCTTATCAGCGTATCCATCACCTTTTCGGCGGAGGGCCGGTATTTTTCCATGAGGATGAGCCTCAAGCGGCAGGCCTTGAATATGGACGCCGCGGCCATGGCCGAGCCCGACGTCTCCAGGTAATTCCCGCTATCCCTGAGGTCGGCGCGGTCCACCACCTGATACCACAGGCCCGTCTCCGGGTCCTCATACGCCAAAAGGGCCTTGACGGCCTCCCGGTAGAAGTCCTGCAGCGGCCTTATGCAGTCGTAGACCTTGCTGTCCATCTCCTCCGCGGTGTCCACCAGCGCCATCAAAAGCCACCCCATGGCCCGCAGCCAGACGTTTTTGGAGAGGCCCGTTTTTTTGTCCGCCCAGAAGGCCCGCCGCGACTCGTCGTAGCCGTGGTAGTAAAGGCCCGTTTTCGGGTCCCGCATGGCCTTCCGGACGTTGTAAAACTGCGTCACGATGTCGATGTAGCTGTTCTTTTTTCCGAATTTCGTATCGAACGCCGCCCGGAAGGGCTGCGCCATGTAAAGCCCGTCCAGCCAAACCTGGTCGGGATAGATGTTCTTATGCCAATAATTGCCGGACGCCGTCCTGGGCTGGCTCTCAAGCTGCTCCCAGAGCCGCGAGAGGGCCTTCCTGTACCGGGGCTCCCGCGTCTGCTCCAGGGCGAAAAGCAGCGCCCGGCCGCCCAATATGTCGTCCAGCTTCCGGTCCTCCGGCCTGTAGGTGTATATCTCCCCCGCGGCGGAGACGTAGCGGTCCGTGTAGCGCAGGACATAGTCCCGGAATTCCTCCCTCTGGGTGGCCCTATACATCTGTATCGCCCCCAGGAGCACACAGGCGTCGTCATAGCTCCACTTGTCCTGCTTGAGTCTGTACTCGTCAAAGTAAAACCCGTCGATATACTGTTCCAGTTTTTCAAGCTCCATATCGCGGCTCCTTTTTGCCCCGCGTATTGCGGCGGGGCGTCCGTACCCCAAACAAACGGGGCACCGGGGACATAATACGCCCCGGCGCCCCTCCAGTCAATTGCGGAATTTGTGATTATCGCGGTCTATTCGGATTTATTTCGCCATATAGGCGTCATAGGCGGCCTGCCAGATGTCCACGATGTTCTGGATGCCCAGCCGCTCAAGGTTGGCCACGTAGGTGTCGAAGTTGGACAGGGGCTCCTCGCCGGTGATGAACTTCACCTTCATGTCGGCGATGTACTGGTCGAGCTCGGTGTTGTTGCCGGTCCACTTGGCCAGCTCCGCGGTCTGCTCGGCGGTCAGCGCGATGGCGCCGGGATAGGTGAGGCTGAAGTCGGCGTCGGCCCACAGCTTGGAGGACTCGTTGTACCAGTCGTCTCTGGTGGCCATGTCAACGTCCCAGTTGCCGAAGGAGGGCAGATAGCCGGAGACATTGCCGTAGAGCTTGTACATCTGGGGCTTCTCGCCGCTGGGGATCTCCACCTGAGCGGCGCCTTCCTCGGTGAGGGAGTGGGTGCCGTCGGGGTTGGTGACAAAGGAGACGCCCTCCTCGCCCCAGGTCAGGAGCAGGGAGCCCTCTTCGGAGTACATGTAGTTGATGATGGCGGTGATGGCGTCCATCTTGGCCTGGTCCTTGGCGGCGTCGGTGGAGATGACCACGGTGCCCCTCTGCTTGCTGGAGACGCCGCGCTCAGAGTAGACGTGGCCGTCGGTGGTGGCGGGCCAGGGGCAGGGAGTCACGGCGTAGTCGGGGTTGGACTCATGGAGCGTGGTGACCCAGCCCTTGCCGTTGGCGTTGGCAAGACCCTTCCAGGCGCCCACCTGGTCGGCGGAGAGGAATTCCTCGGCGGCGGAGGAGCCGGCGGCCAGATCGTTATAGAGCAGGCCCTCCTCGTACCACTTGTGCATCTCCTCGAGATACGCCTTGTACTGCTGGGTCCTCTCGCCGTAGTCCACCTTGCCGGTTTCGGGATTGATGAACTTGCCGCTGAGGAAGCCGTAGGCGGCCTCGAAGAGCATGATGCCGCTGCCGGCGGTGTGGAACGGAATCTCGTCAAACTCGCCGTTGCCGTTGGGGTCCTGCTCCTTGAAGGCCTTCAGGACCTGGTACCACTCCTCCATGTTGGTGGGGACGTCCATATTGACGGCGTCCAGCCAGTGCTGGCAGATGATAAGGCCGGTGTTGGTGGAGGGCCAGTAGTCGGACTCCTGGGCGAAGGCGTTGATCCTCTGGAAGTAATAGTACTTGCCGTCGTTGTTGCTCATGTCCTTGGCGACGTTGGGATACTCCTCGAAGATCTTCTGGAGGTTGGGCATCTTCTCGATCATGTCGTTGAGCTCGATGATGAGGCCGTCGTTGTAGAGGCCCACGATGCCGCCGTTATAGTTTTCCTCGTTGTTGTAGCCGATGACGTCGGGCAGGGGGTCCTCGGTGAGGCGCAGCAGGTAGTTTTCCTTGTTGTTCTGCTTGGTGATGATCTTCTCGAACTGGATGTCCACGTGGAACTTGTCCTCGATCATCTGGATGGCCTTCAGGTTGTCATAGCGGGAGTACTCGGCGGAAGCGCCCTGGTCCAGCACCAGCCAGGTGATGACCTGTCCGTCGGGCCAGGTCTGCTCGAAGGCGTTGGGGTCAACCTCCGGGGTGTCGCCGGTGTCGCCGGTGCTGGGGGTGTCGCCGGTGCTGGGGGTGTTTCCGGTGCTGGGGGTGTTTCCGGTGTCGCCCCCGGGGTTGGGGGTGTTGCCGGTGTCGCCGGTGTTGGTGTCACCGCTGCCGCCGCAGGCCGCCAGCCCCAGGCAGAGGGCCAGGACCAGAAGCAGGGCAATAAGCTTTGTCTTTTTCACTGTTTGTTCCTCCTAAAAATTTTATTATAAAACGCGCCGCTTTTTCATGGCGGCGCGTTTTACAAACACGTGCCGCCCCCGTATAAAGGGGCTTTTTCGGGCCGCGCCAGGGCTCCTCCCGCCCTGACGGCGCCGCATATCACATTCCGGCAAGGCCGGAGCGCTCCACGCCCTCCATGAACTGCTTTTGCAGCACGGAGTAGACGATGAGCACCGGGAGAATGACCAGGAACGTGCCGGCCATCAGCATGGCGTTGTTGAAGGTGAAGCCGCCGTCCTCCATGACCAACTCCATGGCGTCCTCGCTGTTCAAAAGGGCGTAGAGGCTGGGCAGCAGGCTGGGCAGCACCCGCTTGGCCGGGGTGCGGATGTAGATGTTGGGCTCGAAGTAGTCGTTCCAGTGCCACACGAAGGACAGCACCGTGGCCACCAGCACCGAGGACTTGGACATGGGGAGCATGATGCGGAAGAAGGTCCGCAGAGGTCCGCAGCCGTCGAGTCTCGCGGCCTCCTCCATCTCCTTGGGCAGGCTCTTGAAGAACTGCCGGAAGAGGAAGATGAAGAACGCGCCGTTGAGCCCGTAGCCGAAGAAGGTGGGGACGATCAGGGGCTTGTAGCTGTCCAGCCACCCCATCTTGCTGTACTGGATGTACATGGGGAAGATGATGGTCTGCACAGGGACCAGCATGGACAGGATGACCAGCGCGAACAGCGGTCCGCTGAGCTTGAAGGTGTAGCGCGCGAAGCCGTAGCCGATGAGCGCGCAGGACAGGACGTGCCCCACGGTGGAGAGCCCCGCGATGATGAGGGAGTTGAAGAAGTACCGCCTGTAGCTGAGCTGATTGAAGGCGATCTTGTAGTTGGACCACTTCAGCTCGCTGGGTATCCACTTCACCGTGATGTTGATAAGGTCGGAGTCCGTCATCACGGACGTGATGACCATGGTCAGGAACGGATAGAGGAATACGAAGGCCATACTGCATATCACGAGATAGTAGAAGCACTTGACGACGATGCGCTTGGTGATGGCCGTGGCCGCCAGGGAGTTGAAGTGCTTGCCCAGCTCCTGCTTTGAAAAACGCCCGGTCTTACCGTCTCTTGCCATTTGCCGTCACTCCTTTCTTTTCCCGTGAGTTGAGCTTGATGATGCCGAAGACCAGTCCGCACAGGGCGAAGACGAACAGGAAGTACACCCAGCCCATGGCGGCGCCCTGGCCGAACTGCTGGCTGACGAAGACCTCGTCGATGATGTAGGCCACCAGCTCGTTGTCGGAGGAGGTGAAGTACATGACCATGGTGTAGACGAAGTTGAGGAGGATGATGGGGGAGATCATCGGGAGGGTGATCTTCCAGAACATCTCCCACTGGGTGGCGCCGTCCACCTTGGCGGCCTCATAGAGGGTCCCGTTGATGCTCTGAAGGCCCGCCAGGAACAGGATGATCTGTACGCCGGAGTGCCAGAGGATCAGGGTGATGCGGTCCAGGAACGACTGGACCACCACCGAGATGGTGTTGCCCAGGAGCCCCTTCAGCATGGGCGGCAGGACGATGCCCACGCCCACGGTGCCCATGGCGTCGATCTGGAGGAGCTGCTGCATGACGTAGCCGCTGCCCAGAAGCACCGGGATGAAGAAGCACGTCCGGAAGAAGCCCCGCCCCACAAAGGGCTTGTTGATGAGAAGCGCGATGATCAGGGAGAACACCAGCGTCAGGGGCGTGTTGATGAGGGTGTCCTTCACCACCGTCACGAAGATGGGCATGAAGTTTATGTCGTAGGCCAGGATGTATTCGAAATTTTTAAGGCCCACCCAGCCCATCTTGAAGCCCTTGAGCTGCGTGATCTCGCTGAAGCTCAGGCGCATGGAGGAAATTATGGGGTTGAGGAAGAAAGCGGCGGTGCCGATGATCCAGGGGGCCAGGAAGATGATGACCTCCAGGGTGTGCTTGCGCTCCAGGGTGAGGATTCGCTTTGTGCGCGGCTTTTTCTCCTTTGCCGGCTTTTCCGGCGTCACCGCCGTCACGGCCTCGGGCGCCGCGTCCGCGCTCGTCTTCTTTTTCATTGGACCACCTCCCAGCCAAGCGCCCCCACCGTCACGCCGTCAACGGTGACGGGTTCGCTGTTGTAGTTCACGTAAATGGAAATGCCGTTGTCATAGGTCGTGCGGAAGACGTTGCGGGCGGCCTCCCCGTGGGATACGATGAGCGCGTTCTGCACGCCCCCCAGGGCCCGCTCCAGCTCGTCGCAGGAGCTCAGGATGTCCTGCTTCCACTCGGAGTACATCGAGGTGTAGAGCTCGTTGTAGTCCGTGTTGATGAGCTTCTCCGCCGATTCGCTGGTGAGCTCGAAGTACGGCTCGTAGCCGTATTCGATCCACTTCAGGAGCAGCCGCCCCGAGTCGCTGGAGAGGTTGTACGCCTCGCCGGTGTAGTCCACCAGCCCGTGGGTCACGATCTGGTAGAAGGGGACGCTCTCCGTAGTCATCTGGTAGCCGGAGTCGCCGTCCGGGATGTCCGTCACCTTGTCGGCGTAGGCCAGCGCGTAAAGGTTCCCGCCGCCGCTGCTCACGTGGCCGAAGGCCTTGCTCGTCTCATTGAGCATGAGCTGCCAGTAGGCCCGGCATTCGGACGAGGACGTGAGATTCCGGGTGCCGTAGCTGTAGTAGAGCATGTCGCCGATGTTCTCAAGCTTCAGCCCCGCTAACTTGTAGTCCTTGGCCTTGTCCATGAATTCCGTGAAATTCTCGTAGGCGGCGTTGGGGCTTATGACCCGGATGCTGTTTCTCAGGTCCGTGAGGACCTGGAAGTTGCCCAGGAACACGATGTCCGTGGTCTGTGAGTAGCCTCCGGCGTCCGCGTCGGCCGTCATGAAGTTGGCGGCCAGGGAGAGGCGTATGTCGTTGCCGGCCGCGAAGTCCGAAAGCTCCCGGAGCCCGCTCTTGCCGCCTAACTTTCCGCTGGGCGGGAAGAACTTCGGCTCCGTCATGTAGCCGTTCTTCGTCCAGCCCAGGAGCGAGGCGTCGATCTCCACGTCCACGCTCTGTCTGAGGTCGGAGAGGATCTCCCGCGCCTGGTCGAAGTCCGTGACGCTCCGGAAGGTGTCGAAGAGGAGCCCGTCCTCCTCGATGCCCATGAAGAGGTCAACGGACAGCGTGGGCTTGGAAGTCTCCGTCTTGTGGGAGAGCTGCCCCGTGGTCAGCAGGTAGTCCCTGTACGCCACGGCCATGTCGGAATACTCCGCGTGCCCGTGGGGGAGTATCTGGTAGTGGATCTCATAGTCGGTGGTGATCCTGTCGTCGTCGTACTTCAGGACCTGGCTGGTGGTGACGCGGGGGTCGTTGAAGCCCCGGCGCAGCACGAAGGAGGGGTAGACGTTGTTGACGGCCACCACCTTGGTGGCGGGGGAGACGGTGATGTTGGTGCTCTCCTCGCCGCAGGTCACGTAGGCCACGAAGCCGCGCTCACCGTAATTGGCCCCGAACACCGGCAGCAGCACTTCCGGCTGTGTCTGTTCAAAGGTGCCCTTCAGATTTTGGTTGTACCGTATGTCGCCGTAGACGTTGTAGATGACCGCGGCCTCGCCCAGGTGGGACATGTCGTCATAGCGCAGCAGCGCGCCGCTGCCGTCGGGGTAGAAGAGGTACCCCTCCTGGCCGTCCGCCGCCCCGGAGAAGAACTGCATCAGGTCCAGGGAGACGATGCTGTAGGTCCCGCCGTACTCGTCGATGGAGCCGTTGGGCAGGCGCACGGAAAAGCCGTTGTCCGTCAGGGCAAATTCCAGGTTGAAGCGGATGCCCGCCAGCTTCATGTCGTAGGTGACGCCCAGGCCGTAGGCGGTGGAGTAGGGCGTTGCCTCGTATTCCACGCCCGCCATGTCGTAGTTGATCACCACGCCCACGCCGGTCTTGAGGTTCGTCACGTTCACGGTGAACAGCGAGAGCATCCTGTTCCTCCACCGGCCGCTGACCTTGGAGACGTCGTACAGCGGGTCGTTCATGGAGGAGGACCACACGTCCCCGGTGGTCTTGTCCGTCACGCGGACCTCGGAATAATTGTTAAGCAGCTCCAGCTTGAAGTAGTCGTTCTCCAGCGTGTCGCCCTGGGTCCTCACCTCGGACTGGGAGGCGGGGGCCTCGGGCCTGGCCATGTACTCTTTCAGCGCTCCTTCCGGCTTCTGTCCCGAGCCGCAGGCGCCCAGCCCCAGGCAAAGGCACGCGCACAGGAACAGCGCCGTAAGACGCGGCAATATGATTTTTTTCTTCATAGTCCGCTCCTCAACTAAAACTTGTACCTGAGTTCTGTCAGCACTTCCTCAACGAAATCAATGAACTGGGTAACTATGGAATACAGAAGCGCTACCGCGGCCCAGAGGATCGCCACGGTGAAAAGCGACAGAAGCACCACCTCGACGGTCTTGCCAATGGTGAAGTGATTCATCTCCCGGAGGCTTATGATGATAAGGAGTATCACCCAGCCCAGGATGAGCGTCTCAAGCGTGGAATAGAGCCCCATCTGGCTGACGTCCAGGATGCGGGAGAGCAGCGTCAGCGGTATCATGAAGAGTATGTACGGGACGAGGGCGTAGGACACCGCCAGCATCGACTCCCGGAAGAGCGTCTCGCCGTCCAGGATGGTGGTCATGAGGTAGGAGCAGATACCCCAGGAGATAAGGGGTATGAAGAGCTTCGCCACCTCGAGGATGAGGTTGGACCTGGCGGTGATGGACGACAGCGGGAAGTGGGTGAACTCCAGAGAGAAGAGGCGTATCGCCACGCCCAGCGCCAGCAGGAGTATCACCGGGAACCAGCTGAAATTCTTCCGCTCCCGCTGGATATAGGTGAAAGCCACAGCCGGGTGGAACAGGACCAGCACCGACATTTTCAATATCTTCACTTAAGCCACCCCCCCATCTCAAGCTTGTGGGCCGTTTTGTCGCTCCATGCCTTGACCTTGACGAAGACTATCCAAAGCGCCCCGCAGACCACCACGATGGCCAGAACGATCCAGCCGAAGTACTGCCTGAAGAGCTCGTGCCGGTACTCCGCGAAGCTCTGGGAATAGCCCTCCTTGTCGTTGCCCAGCATATACTCCGCCACGGACTCCTGGTAGCGCCCCTCCTTATAGAGCACCTTGGCGTAACCGGAGTGGGCCAGCGCGTAGTTGGAGTCGATGGCCAGCACCTGCTGCCAGTAGTCCTTGGATTCCTCGTACCGGCCCACGTCGTAGAGGGCCACGGCCTGGTGGATGAGCTGGATGAATCTGGTCGGGCTCAGCACCGTCACCGTATTGGTGGAGTAGTCCAGGATGTAGAGCCTCCCGGCGCTGTCGGACACGATGCTGTTGGGCGAGCTGTAGGTCCCCTTGACGCTGCCGCTGCCGCCGAACATAGCCAGAAGGTCGCCGTCCTGGTCATACTGGTATATGAGCCCGGTGTTCTGGTCGGCCAGGGTTATGATGCCGTTGTCCATGACGTTGATGTCCGAGAACTTGACGACGGAGAAGTTGGTGTCGTCCAGCGTGATGGAAAAGCCGTAGGGCAGCTCGGGGTAGGTGTTGGTGCCCACGGAGTTGAGCTTCCTTATCTGGCCGGTCGTCTCATTGGCCAGGATGCCGTAGGCCATGCCGTCGGAGGCTATCATGAAGTTTGTGTAGGCCGAGGGCTCCTGCTTGACGGTGCGCTCCTTCTGGGACCTGGTCCCGAAAGTGCGGATGAAGAAGCGCTTCAGGCTGAAGGGCACCGTGGCGGCGCCCAGATACCCGCGGAACTCGTTCTTCGCGTCCATCAGCATCAGGTTCGAGCCCTTCAGCACGTAGATGTAGCCCGTCTGGGAGACGTAGATCTTCTCGGGCGCGAAGGTGAAGCTCTCCTCCAAAAGATTGCTCTCGGGCTTGTAGTACACCTCGTTGTCCGTGCCGTCCTGATTTAAGCGGACGATGCGGTAGTTGCCGGTGTCCGCCACCCAGATGGTCCCGTCCGGGTGGACGTAAACGCCCTTGGGCCCCTTGAATTTGACTCCGTAGCCCTCGGTGTACTCCGCGAGGACCGTGCCGTCCGGCGAAAGCTTGAGGATACGGTTGTTGCCGGTATCGGCGATGTAAAGCTGGTCCTGGCTGTCCACGAAAAGGTCCTCGGCGTGATTCAGCGTGCCGAAATCACCCAGGTTCTTGTAGGTTGACTCCACCTCGTAGACCGTCGGTATGGAGTCGAACATCCCGTCCTCATTGGCGACCAGCGCCAGATCGTCGGAGGAGGCCATGGCCTCCGTTCCGGCCGCCAGCGGCAGCAGGAGGGATACAGCCAGAAGAGAGATTATCGTTTTCTTTCCCCACTTCATATCCGTTCTCCTATCAGCTCTTGATTCCGGAGTAGGTCATCGTCTGCATGACTCTGCCTCTCAAGATGCAGAAAATAACGATGGTCGGGACAGTGGTGAGCAGCGTCGCCGCGCCAACGGAGCCGGAACGGGCCACCACGCCCGCGCCTCCGGCCAGCGTCTGGAGCGCCAGGGGGAGCGTTTTCATGGCGTCCTTGTTGATGTAGACCAGCGCCGAGAAATAGTCGTTCCAGTTGCTGACGAAAGAGAACACCGCCAGGGTGCTCCACGCGGGCTTGAGCATGGGCATGGCCACGGTCCAGAATACCTTCAGCTCCCCGGCGCCGTCGATGCGGGCGGCCTCTAAGATGGAGTCGGGAAGCTGGTCGGCGAACTGCTTCACCAGGAAGAAGTTGTAGGCCACGGCGATCTTCGGGAGTATCAGCGCCCAGTAGCTGTTCACCAGGCCCAGCTCCGTGACGATGAGGTAGTTGGGGATCTGGGTCACATAGGACGAGAACATGAGGGCGGAGGTGATCACCGCGAAGATGGTCTTGGAGCCCCGGGGCTTGAATTTCGCCAGGCCATAGGCGCCGGCGCAGGAGACGAAGATGGTCAGGAACACCGTGGCACCGGTGGTAAGGAGGCTGTTGAATATGTACCGGGTAAAGGGGACCTCCGAGGCGTTCAGGGAGTTTAAGAGGTCCGAGAAGTTGGAGAAGGTGGGGCGCCTCACGATGATCCTGGGCGGGTAGACATACAACTCATCCAGGGGCATGAAGGCGCGGCAGACCATCGCCAGCATGGGCAGCGCGGTGAAGCACACCAGCGCCAGCATACACAGGACCAGCAGGATGTGGGCGAAATCCACCCTGCGGGGCACCCTCTTGCCGGTCAAAGTATCAAGGATCACAGAACGCATCGCTCAATCCTCCGATCTGAATACGTAGAAGCAGATCCGCCCTACGATGAATGTCATCAGGAACAGAATCATGGCCACCGCCGAGGCATAGCCCATGTTCATGCGGATGAAGGCGTAGTCGTACAGGTGCGCCACAATGGTGTGCGCCGCGTAGTTCGGACTTGGCATGCCCGCCACGGACGTGGCCACGTCGAAGATCGCGAAGGCCCCCACCACGGAGTTGACGGCTCCGAACAGGAGCTGGGGCTTCATCAGCGGGAGGGTGATGTAGCGGAGCTCCTGGAAGCGGTTCTTCATGCCGTCCATGCGGGCGGCCTCGTAAATGGACGGGTCGATGTTCTGAAGTCCGGCCAGGAACACAAGGAAGCCCGTGCCCATGCTCATCCAGACGGATATGAGCACGATGACCCATTTAAGGTACGTGGCGTCCTTGGTCCACAAAATAGGCTCCGTTATGAGGCCGATGTTCAAAAGGAAGTTGTTGAGGTAGCCGTTCCGGTCGCCGGAGAAGATGATGAGCCAGATGGTGGCCATAGCCACGCCGCTGGTAAGGCTGGGGGCGTAGAACGCCAGCGCGAAGGCGCCGCGACCCTTCTTCATGAGGGTGATGAGCCAGGCCATCAAGAACGAGGCGATATACCCCGTGGGCCCCGTCAGCAGGGCGAACACGATGGTGTTGCCCAGGGATTTGAGGAACACGTCGTCCTCAAGTATCAGGTTCACGTAGTTGGAAAGCCCTATAAACTCCGGTCTTTCCACCAGGTTGTAGTTGGTGAGGCTCAGCCCCATGGCCACCGCGATGGGTATCATCGTGAACGTGGTGAAGAGGATAAGGAAAGGGGTCATGAAGAGATACCCGGTCACGTTGTTGCGCTTGGCCATTTTGCTGGAGGGCAGCCTGTTTTTGCGTTTCTCTACCTGTTTCATTCTCATTCCTCCCGCGGAATGACATCCACATCCTGTAAGCCGAATTCCTCACGTTTGGAGGTCAGCTCCTTGTTGATGTCCTTTACCGCTTCTTCAAGAGCGTCCCTGGCCTTTTCGTCGTTGACCACGACTCTGTTCCACGCGTTGATAAGGTGCCGGCTGGTGAAGTAGCCGCCGGGTATGATGTACTGCTCCTGGGCCTCCTCCAGAGTCTCCTGGATGACGACCTTGTCGGCGCTCTTCCAGGGGAGCCGGAAGAAGGCGTCCACGTTGGCGGTGTTCCACCGGGCGGACTCGCCGATGACGGCCTCGAGCTGGCGGCCGTACTCGGTCTGGGTGTCCGCGGACATCCACCACTTCAGGAACTTCCACGCGGCCTCCTGCTTGTCGGACTGGGCCAGGATGATGTTGGCCGTCTTGGAGATGGAGCCGGTGGAGCGCTGTATCGTGCCGTCCTCCGCGGCGATGCCGGGCACCTTGGTGATGCCCCACCGGCCGTAGAGCTCCGGCGCGGAGGTCAAAAACTGTATGTACTCGGTGTAGCCGGCGATGCCGATGGGCGTGGCGCCGGTCCTCATCCTGGTGAAGATGTTGGACTCCTCGTCCACCTCGTACTGGCTGTAGAGGTCCGTCCAGGATTTGAACGCCTGATAGGCCTCGGCGGAATCCAGGGCGCTGGCGCGGCCGCCGTCCTTATAATAGGAGCCGCCGTTTTGCAGCAGCATCATGGTAAAGCCCCTGAGCGCCGCCGGGGAGCTGGAGGATACGGACGTGTCCACGGAGAGGTTGAAGGACATGCTGTTCTCATAGAGCTTCGGCAGGGTGTCCATATAGAGGTCGTCCCAGGTCTGCGGGAGCTCCAGGCCCAGCTCCTGGACCAGGTCCTTGCGGTAGAACATCACCGTGAAGTCCATCGTCTCCGGCAGGGCGTAGACGCCGTCCCGGAACACATAGGGGACCATGCTGTCCGGGTAGAACCAGGAGGCCACCTCGTCGTAGTCGTCAAACTGCGTCAGGTCCACCGCGGCGTTGCGGAAAGCGAATTCGGAGGGCAGGTTGTAGTCCACCGACAGCGCCACGTCCGGGGCGGTGTTGGAGTTTATGGAGAGCATCAGCACGTTGACGCCTCCGGTGGTGAGCTGGCTGCTGGGCATCACGTTCAGATTGACGTAGATGCCTGTCTCCGGGGTGAAGCGCTCGTCGATGAGCTCCTTCAAAATCTCGCCCCATTCGGTGCCGCGGCCGATCCAGACGTCCAGGACCACGTTGTCCTCGGTTTCCTGGGTGGCGCCCACGGCGTCGTAGTCCTTGACAAAGGACATGAGGAAGTTGACGGTGGAGACGTAGGCCTTCTCAAAGAAGGTGGAGGCCCGGACCTCAAATTTGTCGTCCGGGGACTGGATCTGCAGGAAGTCCACCTGGAGCGGCGAGACTTTGAGGCTGGTGATGTAGGAGCCCAGGTTCGTCTGGGCGTTCTCCAGCTCGCTCAGGGCCTTGGGGATGGTGTCCACGTCCGCGGCGAAGTCCCGCAGGGTGTCGATGATGGCCCGGTAGCTGTTCTCGGTGGAGGCGCGCCTGTTGGTGATGAGCGTCAGGATGTCGGCGCTGATCTCGATGCTGTCCGCAAGCTCGGAGAGCTCCCCGGAGAGCTCCGGCATCAGGCGGTAGAGGTCGTATTCGTAGTTGGGGTCCGGGTCCGTGCCCGTTATCTTCGTGATGTCGCGGGTTATGTCGGAGAGCACCGCGATGTCGTTGGTGGTCCGCTCCACCACGGAGGCGATGGGTCCGAGCTGGGCCGTCAGCGTCAGCTCGTGGACGCCCTTCTCAAGGTAGACGAGATACGGCTCGCCGTTCTCGTCGGAGAGGACCTGGCCGTACCAGTTCTTCTCATAGGGGAATTGGTACTCCAAAAACTCCTGGAAGGGGACCTGGCCGTCAATGAGCACCTTGCGGTAGGAGGGCATCCCCTCGTTCTTGCTCTGCAGCACGCGGAAGGCGATCTCGTAAAGTCCGTCCTCGGGGGCCTCCACCTGCCAGCTCACGCTCTGCTCGCCCCGGTTCCAGCGGCTGCCGCCCACGGCGTTGAGCACGCGGCTCTTCAGGGAGAACGGGCTGGTCTGGGGGTCGTTGTTGGCCTCGCGGCGGATGATGGAGTCGCTTCTCCAGTAGGACTCCTCGCCCTCCACGTAATCCTTGAGGCCCGAGGCGGCCCGCTTATAACCGTTTTGCTGGTACTGGGCCAGGACCTCGGCGTAGGTGGGAAGCACCTCCGCCGGCTCTAAGCGCAGCGCGCGGATGGCCATGGGCTGGTCCACGAATTCAAGGGACAGCGTGTGCCTCCCCTGCGTCAGGTAGAAGGCCATGGGCTCCGGGTCGTAGCCGTTGGAGTCGAAGGCCGCCTGGGTCAGCCACATCTGGACCTCCTCCTGCCGGGGCCACACCTCGTCGCCGATCTCGTTGAGGGTGACCTCGCCGGCCTCGATGAACCGGCGGTAGAAGCACACGTTGGTGGCCTCCTCACAGGGCAGCGCCCCGTCGATAAGGAGCTGCCGCTGCATCTTGGCGCCGTCGCCCTCGGGCCCGCAGTACTCCAGGACGAGCTGGTAAAGTCCGTCCTCCGGCACGTCGAACTGCCAGGTGGCGTTGGCGTCCTCGCCCAGGTAGAGGGCTTCGCCGTCGTAGCCGTCGATCCCCGTGCGGATCTCCCCCGTCCCGGCGGTGTCGGCCTCCAGGACCGGAATCTCGATGACCCGGCCGGCGCTTTTATATCCCGCCTTGGCGTAGCTCCTGCGGAGCGCCCCGTAGGTCTGGACCTCCTCGCCGTAGGTGGCGTGGCCGATATAATCGGCCAGCTCCAGCGTCTCCAGGTCCTCCGTCACGTTGGCGGCCCCGCTGCGGCCGGAAGCGCCGTTCACGAAGAAAGCGACGATCAGCGCGATGATGACCACCGTGACGATCCAGTATTCCACGCTTTTCTGGGACATCTTGTAAAGTACCTTTTTCAGAAAGCCTCAACTCCCTTCAGATTGCTGCGGCTCGCCGCCGCCTGGAATGGCCGAACGCGCCCGCTCGCTGTCCGCGTACTCGTTGGGCGACACCCCGGTCACTTTTTTGAACGAACGGTAAAAGCTGAGATAGTCGGTGAAGCCCAGGTTGAGCCAGGCGTCGTTCACCGCCTCCCCTCCCATAAGCCTCTTCCCGGCCTCCTGCACGCGCTTCTGGCGGATATACTCAAGGCACGAAACCCCGACGACCCGCTTGAATTCGTGGCAGAGATAGTATTTGCTGATAAAAAATCGGGACGAAAGACTGTCCAGGGTGAATTTTTCGTCCAGATTGTTCACAATGTAGCGGAGGATCTCATGTATCTTGTCGCTGTCGGTGAATTCCTCGTCCTCCTCGCCGTTGTCCAGCCTCTGCTCCCGGTGGGCCAGATTCACGTTCACCAGGATGTCCAGCATCCGCGCCACCATCCGCACCGCGGCGTCCGGGGAGTCGGACTGGTAGAGCTCGAACATGTCCGCCATCTTGCCGTCCAGCCCGTGGGCGCTGACGAATCTTGCCGCCAGGTCGTTGCTCTTGGAGCTGCCCTCCTCTAAATTGAATGGGGAGAGCAGATCGTAGCTGCTGTCGGAAAAGAGCTGGAAGAATTTTTTGTCAAAATAGACGTAGATGCGCTCAAAGGGCTTGCCGGGATTCACGGCCATGGAGTGGATCTCGCCGCTGCCGAAAAGCAGCATGTCTCCCGGCTCGGGGGCGTAGTTCCTGCCGTTTACGCTGAACCTGACGTCCCCCCGCAGGAACAGCATCACCTCGCAGTTGTCATTGATGTACAGCTTCGATTCGTACTTGCTGCTGACTGTATATTTTTTGCGAACTATGATGTCTTTCATCCTGTTATCATTGCCTTTCCCCTAACCGGAATGCCGGAAGGGGCAATTTCCGACGCCTCTTTTTGCTTGTTCTTTTGTAAGATTTTAGTTTGTTAGCGATAGAATTCACAAATGTTTCGCGGCTATTCGCCGCCGTTTTGTTTATTCTAACGTGAAAACAGGTGCGTTGAAATATCCGATGTTGCCTTTTATCTATCTTAAATTGCTTTTTTGTATCCGACATATCAATTATTGCCCCGGGAGGTCCAAAAACTGCATCATTTTGCGCAAATCCATTTTTTCGTCACGATTTTTCCGTTTTAATGGCAATTTCAAGGTCCCCGACCGCAATAACCGTCATATATGACCGCATTTTTCCGCCCGTCTTGCTGAGTGATTTGACTAAATTTTGTTCAATATGTCCAAAAAGCCGTCCCGACCCCGGCGGAGTTGACAAATCGCGGCGAAATTATTAAAATTGACGTGATCTATCGTCCCGCGGAACGCGATTTTTAATGAAAGAAGGCCCGGCGCAATGCCCAGCGTCAACAGAATGCCCACCGTCAACGACCGTTACCGTGTCCCCCGGCCAAAGAGCCTCCGGGAGGTCCCCCGCTACCTCAGAACGGTCACCGGGACCTTTTTCACTAGGCTCCTGTACATCTTCCGGCTGGTGTGGGAGACGAAAAAGAGCCTCCTTTTTATTATGCTCTTCATGTGCGTCTTTAACGGCGTCATGCCCGTGGCGGGCTCCGTGGTGGGGGCGCGGATACTCAACGACCTGGCGCTGGTGTACGGCGGGGCGGACCTGGCCTTCCGCGTGGTGGCGGTGCTGCTCATTTATCAGTTCGCCATCATGTTCCTGAACAGCGCCGTCCAGCGCGTCTATGCCATGCTCAACAGCATCTCCGGGGAGCTGGTCACCTGCCACGTCAAGCAGAAGATCATGGAGAAGGCCAAGACCATCGACCTCATGTGCTACGACCTGCCGGACTTCTACGCCCGGATGGAGAACGCAAACCAGGAGGCCGGCAAGCGGCCGGTGCAGATCATGTCCTCCACCTTCCAGGTCCTCAGCGCGGCCATCGGCATCGTCAGCTTCGCGGCGGTGCTGTTTACCGTCAGCGCCTGGGTGCCGCTGTGCATCCTCCTGACGGCCGTCCCCACGGCGGTAGTGAGCTTCGTCTACCGCCGGAAGAACGTGGACTACATGTCCCGGCGCTCCAAGAGCCGCCGGCAGATGGACTACTACTCCGGGACGCTGGTGAACAAGGACCTGGCCAAGGAGATCCGCATGTTCGGCCTGGCCGACACCTTCAAGGGGAAATACCAGGCCACCTTTGACGACTACTTCAAGGGCCTCAAAAAGCTCCAGTTGGAGGAGTGCCTGCTCACCCTGGGCACGGCGCTGGCGACCAACGTCATCTACTGCCTCCTTTATATCTACTTCGCCCGGGGCATCTACGGCGGGGCCTTCGACGTGGGGGACTTCTCCCTCTTCACCGGCGCCATCACCTCCATCGGCAGCGGCGTCAACACCCTCATCAGCACCACCGCGTCCATTTACGAGGGGACGCTCTTCATCAACAACCTCATCGCCTTTCTGGGCGAAAAGCCGCGGCTGGTGCCCTCCGTGACGCCCCCGGCGCCCATTCGCCGCCACGGCCTCCACACCATCGTCTTTGAGGACGTGTCCTTCCGCTACCCCGGCGCGGCCCAGGACACGCTAAAGCATATTGACCTCACCATCCGGGGCGGGGAGACGGTGGTCATCGTGGGCTTCAACGGCGCGGGGAAGACCACGCTCATCAAGCTCCTGACCCGGCTCTACGACCCCACGGAGGGCCGGATTCTTTTGGACGGCCGGGACATCCGGGAATACGACGTGGACGAGCTCTACTCCATCTTCGGCATCATCTTCCAGGACTTCGGCAAGTACGCCTTCACCGCCGGGGAGAACATCGCCTTCGGCGACGTGGAAAAGCCCCCGGTGGACGCCGAAATAAAGTCCGCCGCCAGCGAGAGCGGCGCCGACGTCTTTATCGAGGGCCTGCCCCGTGGGTACGCCACGCCCCTGATGCGCTACTTTGAGGAAAACGGCGCGGAGCTTTCCATCGGTCAGTGGCAGAAGCTGGCCACCGCCCGGGCCTTTTACGGGGACTCGGACATCCTCATTTTAGACGAGCCCACCGCGTCCTTAGACCCCATGGCCGAGCAGCGGGTCTTCCAGCAGTTCAACGAGCTTCGGGAGAACAAGACCAGCATCTTCATCTCCCACCGCCTCTCCAGCGCCACCATTGCGGACACCATCTTAGTCATGGAGAACGGCCAGATCGTGGAGCGGGGGAACCACGCGCAGCTCATGGAGAAAAAAGGCCTCTACCATGAGCTTTTCACCACCCAGGCCCAGCACTACGTGACAACGGACGGCGTCAAAAAGAGCGCCGCCGGAAAATAAGTCAGGAGGATAAAAGCGAAATGGAGCTTCACTACGAGAGCCCCGCGGAATTCTGGGACCAGGCCGTGCCCCTGGGCAACGGGCGTCTGGGCGCCATGGTCTACGGCGCCGTGGCCCGGGAGCACATCCAGCTTAACGAGGAGGGCCTCTGGAGCGGCGGCCCCCAGGACCGGGTGAATCCGGACTGCCGGGAGAATTTGGAGAAAATTCGCACCCTCTTCCGCTCCGGCGACGTGGAGGAGGCCCAGCGCCTGGCGGTCAGCGCCATGTCCGGCACGCCCTTCACCCAGAGGGCCTACCAGACGCTGGGGGACCTTTACATTGACTTTTTTGACGGCATGCCCGGGGAGCCCCAGGGCTACTCCCGGGGCCTGGACCTTCGCCGGGCCGTGGCCTGGACGCGCTTTCGCGCGGGGGAGCGGGAATTTGAGCGCCAATACTTCATCTCCCGCCCCGCGGACTGCCTGGCGCTGCGCTTTCGGGCCAGTGGCGGCGGGCGGATGTCCTTCACCTGCCGCCTGGACCGGAGCCGCCACATCGGCTTTACCGGCCGCGCGGGCGGGGAAACCCTCGTGTGCTCCGGGGACCAGCACGGCATCGGCTGGGCCATGGGCCTTCGGGTGCTGGCCTCGGACGGGGCCGTCAGCGCCCTGGGGGCGCGCCTCACCGTCCGGGACGCCACGGATGTGACGCTGATCTTCACGGCAAAGACCGGTATCGGCGCCGATCCCGGAAAAAGCCCCTCGGAGGGCCTTGCCGGGCAGGTGTGCGCCTCCCTCTCGGACGTCCGCGCCCGTTACCCCGACGCCGGGGCGTTGCTCCGGGAGCACGAGGCGGACTTCGCCTCCCTCTTTGACCGGGTGGACCTGCGTCTTTCCGACTCCGCGGCGCAGCCGGGCCTCGACGCCCTCCCCACCGACGCGCGGCTGCGGCGCTTCGCCGCCGGGGAGGCCGACCCGGGCCTCGCGGCCCTCTATTTCCAGTACGCCCGGTATCTCATGATCTCCGGCAGCCGCCCCGGGGGACTGCCCCTGACGCTCCAGGGGATATGGAACGGGGAATTCAAGCCCTCCTGGGACTCCAAATACACGATAAACATCAATCTTGAGATGAACTACTGGCCCGTGGAGGTCTGCGCCCTGCCGGAGTGCGCGGAGCCGTACTTCGACCTCCTGCGGCGGGTGGCGGAGAGCGGCCGGGACACCGCCCGGCGGATGTACGGCTGCCGGGGCTTCGTGGCCCACCACAACACGGACATCCACGCCGACACCGCCCCCCAGGACGAGTACACCCCCGCCACCTACTGGGTCATGGGCGGAGCGTGGTTGGCCTTACATATCTGGGAACACTGGCTTTTCACCCGGGATATGGACTTTCTCCGGAAGAATTTCGATATTTTGGAGCAGTCCGTCCTCTTTTTCCGGGACTTCCTGCGGGAGAACGAAAAAGGGGAGCTGGTGACGCTGCCCTCCGTCTCCCCGGAGAACAGCTACCGCCTCAACGGCCGCAAGGTCAATATGTGCCAGATGCCCGCCATGGACATCGAGATATTGAACGACCTCTTCCGCGCCTACCTGGGCGCGGCGGAGGTGCTGGGCGCGGGCGCGCTTGCGGAGGAAGCCCGGGAGATGCTCTCTAAGCTCCCCAAGCTCCAGATCGCCTCCGACGGGCGGCTCATGGAGTGGGGGGAGGAATATGAGGAGGCCGACCCCGGCCACCGGCATGTCTCCCACCTCTTCGGCCTCTACCCCAGCGCCCAGATAAGCCCGGAGGACACGCCGGAGCTGGCCGCGGCGGCCAAGAAGTCCCTGGAGTACCGCCTCGCCCACGGCGGCGGGTACACCGGCTGGAGCCGGGCCTGGATCATCCTCTTCTGGGCGCGCCTCCGGGAGGGGGACCGGGCCTACGGCGACCTGCGGGCGCTCCTGACGGACTCCACCTTTGAAAATCTCATGGACACCCACCCCAGCAAGGGCCGCCCCCGGGGGCGGGTATTCCAGATTGACGGCAACATGGGCGCCGCCGCCGGCATCGCGGAGCTGCTGGTCCAGAGCCACAACGGCCGGATACGCCTCCTGCCCGCCCTCCCCTCCGCCTGGCCGGAGGGAGAGGTCCGGGGCCTCCGGGTCCGGGGCGGCGGCGAGATCTCCCTGGCCTGGAGCGGCGGGCGGCTCACGTCCCTCACGCTCCTGGCCCGCAGCCCCCTTGAGGGGACCATCGTCTACGGGGACGCGGAGCGCCCCGTCCGCCTCGCCGCCGGCGAGAGCATACATTGGAAAGCCGGTAACTGAAATGTACACGGAAAACGGATTTGTCAAAGCCCCCATCACCGAGGCGCCCTTCAAAATTTACGGCCTTGCGGTGACGGACCGGGAGGCCCGGAAATTCTACCGCCTGCCGGAAGCTATGATGGTGCGGATGCCCCAGTACGAATTTCTGGGCCGCAGGAGCGTGGGCGGCCGCGTCCGCTTCGCCACCGACTCCCGGAAAATCTACCTCCGCATGACCCTGGACGCCTGCCGGGAGGACATCAACATCCCCCTGTCCTGCTCCGCTGGGGCGGACGTCTACCTGGGGACGGGCACGGAATCCCGTTTTTTAGGCTACATAGCCCCCGGGACCCACACGCAGAGCGAGATCGCGGTGGAAAAGGTCCTCACCAAGGGCCCGGGGCTCGAGACGGTGACGGTAAACCTGCCCCGCAACGACCTGCTCCTGGCCATGGAAATTGGCGTGGAGGAGGGCGCGGCCCTCACAGCGCCGCCGGAGTACAAAACGCCGGACCCCATCGTCTTTTACGGCTCCTCCATCACGGAGGGCGGCTGCGCCGGCCGGGTGGGCAACGCCTACACCAGCGTCGTCAGCCGCTGGCTGGACGCCGACCACCGGAATTACGGCTTCTCCGGCAAGGCCCGGGGCGAGACGGAATTTGCCGAATTTATCGCCTCCATCCCGAAAATGAGCGTTTTTGTGTACGATTACGACCACAACTCCCCGGATGCGGACCATCTCCGGGCCACCCATGAGAGATTTTACCAGATCGTCCGCGCCGCCCACCCGGAGCTCCCCATCGTCATCATGAGCCGCCCGGACACGGACAAGGACCCCGCCGGAGCCGCCCTCCGCCGGGACGTCATCCGGGAGACATACCTGCGCGCCCTTGCCGCCGGGGACAAAAATGTCCGGTTCATCGACGGCTTCACCCTCTTCGGGACGGAGGGGCGCTGGGAGTGTACGGTGGACGGCACCCACCCCAACTCCCTGGGCTTCATGCGCATGGCGGAGCGCGTCTATCCGGTGCTGGCCGGTATCCTGTACGGCCCGGAGGCGGGAGATGCTTGACTTCACGCCCGCCGCCCCGGAGGAGCGGGGCATCCCCCGGGCGGCCATCGCGGACTTTGAGCGCCGCCTGGAGGCCGGCCGCGTCCGGATGCACGGGTATCTGATGCTGTCCGGCGGGCGGCTCATCGCCGAAAAATACCGGCCGCCCTACGGCCGGGACACAAACCACCGGATGTACTCCGTCACCAAGAGCTTCACCGCCCTGGCCGTGGGACTGCTTATCGGCGAGGGCCGGGTCGCCCTCACCGACCGGATCTGCGACTATTTCCCCGACAAGCTGCCGCCCGGCGGGGCCCACCCCTGGCTTTCGGAAATGACGGTGGAGGACATGCTGACCATGCGGACCTGCCACGGCGCCACCACGTACAAGACCTACGGCGGCGACTGGGTGGAGTCCTTCTTCCGGGTAACGCCGGACCACATCCCCGGGACCGTCTTTGCCTACGACACCTCCTCGTCCCACGTCCTGGCGGCGCTGACGGAGCGGCTGACGGGCACGGACATGCTGGACTACCTGCGCCGCGGGGCCCTGGGCGAGCTGGGCTTTTCCGAGACGGCGTATATCTTAAAGGACCCCTACGGCGTCTCCCAGGGCGGCACGGGCCTTATGTGTACCCTCCGGGACGCGGCGCGGGCGGCGTATCTCTGCCTCCACGGCGGCCGGTACGGCGGCCGGCAGCTCATCCCCCGGTGGTATATGCGCAGCGCCACGGCGAACCGCGTCCCCACGGACCTCCAGACCGCGCCGGACGAGCGGCAGGGGTACGGATACTTCTTCTGGATGCCGCGAAAGCCCGGCTTTGTGATGTACGGCATGGGCGGACAGTTGGCCCTCTGCTTCCCGGAGGCGGACTTCTGCCTTGTGACCATGGCGGACACCATCGGATGTCCCGAGGGGCTCTATGCCCTCTACGAAAGCTTTTACTCCGCCGTGTGGCCATACCTTGCCGAAGCCGCGGCGGAGGACGACGCCGCCTCCCCCGCGCCGGAGGTGCCTTCCGGGCGCTACCGGTTTTACGACAACCCCATGGGCTGGAAATGGCTGGAGCTCGACCCCCGGGCCGGGGATCTGGCCTTTGAGACGTCCCAGGGCCCGGGCCGCCTCCGCTTCGGCCGGGGCGTGTACGTGCAAAACCCCGCTTTTCCCGGCACGGACTGCCCCTGCGAGTGCATGGGCGAGGCCAAGGCCGGGCACCTCATCCTGCGCTGCTACGTCACGGGCGAGGAACAGGGCCACATGTGCATGGACCTGTGCGGAAAGGACACGCGCCTGGGGGTGCGCCTCACCGCCACCGGCGAGCCCTTTTTCCAACACTTCAAGGGATTTCTTTCGGCAGAGTCGAATTAATTTTGCTTTCCCGCCCAGCGCGGGAGAAAGGAGCTTTTTATGAGCGAAAAAAGGCAGTATCACAATCCGGTGCAGCGGGGATTTTTCCCGGACCCGTCGGTCATACGCGTGGGGGACGACTTCTACATGGTCAACTCCAGTTTCCAGTATTTCCCCGCCATCCCCATTTCCCACTCCAGGGACATGGTCCACTGGCACATCATCGGCCACGCCATCTCCGATCCCGAGTGGCTGGACCTCAGCGACATCCGGGACTCCCACGGCATCTGGGCGCCGGACATATCCTACGTTGACGGGAAATTCTACGTTTTCGCGCCGCTGCGCCTGAACGGCGACGGCGTCCGGGGCAGCAACGTGCTGCGCCGGCAGCTCGTGACGGTGGCGGACGACCCCCGGGGCCCCTGGTCAAAGCCCGTGTGTCTGGAGGTTGACAGCATCGACCCCTCCCACTTCGTGGATGACGACGGCAGCCGTTACCTGGTCACCGCCAGGGCCGCCACGGTGACGCCCCTCTCCCCCGACAGCCTCCGCGTCGCCGGCGAGACGCGGGTGGCCTGGCCCGGCACCGGCGAGCGGGCCCCGGAGGGGCCCCACATCTTCAAAAAGGACGGCTGGTACTACGCCATGGCGGCGGAGGGCGGCACCGGCTACGGCCACGGCATCAGCGTCGCCCGGAGCCGCGAGCTCTTCGGCGAATACGAAAACTCCCCCTACAACCCGGTCATGCGCCAAATGGACCCCGAGGCGCCCATCCAGCGCGCCGGCCACGGGAAGCTGGTGCAGGACCGGAACGGCCAGTGGTGGTGCTATTACCTCTGCGGCCGGCCCAACGGCGGCCGCTACACCACCGTGGGGCGGGAGACGGCCCTGGACCCGGTACAGTGGACGCCGGACGGCTGGTTCACGGTAAATCACGGCCGCGGCCCCAGCCTCACCCAGGACGCCCCGGACCTCCCGGAGTGCGTCTTCCCGCGAGATCTCTTTGACGACTTTGACAGCGAGAAGCTCAATTTGGAGTGGGAGTTCGTCCGCAACCCGGACTACGGCTCCCTGTCCCTCACGGAGCGGCCCGGCTGGCTGCGAATCTGGACCCGGGACGGGCAGCTCTGGGAGCGCCGCGCCAAAAATACCCTGGTCCGCCGTGAGCAGGAGCTGAGCTACCGGGCGGAGACGAAGCTTGAGTTCAACCCTGACCGGGACGGCGAGCAGGCGGGACTGTGCTGCTACTACAGCACCGTCACGTATATCCGCTTCTCACTGTGCTGTGAGGGCGGCCGGAAACTCCAGCTCGTCATCAACCGCAACGCCGGCGAGGAGCTGATTGCCGAGGTCCCCGACATCCCCGCGGGCCCCGTCTGGCTGGCGGTGGACGTGAAGGGCCAGACCCGCGCCTTCCTCTACAGCCTGGACGGCCAGACCTGGCGGGAGGCCGGCAAGCTTGAAAGCTGCGTATTCCTGTGCGACGAGGGCGTCCCCGGCGACCGCAAGCGCCACACCGGCACCATGGTGGGCGTCTACGCCAACAACGGCGGCTGCGGCAGCCGCAAACCGGCGGACTTCGATTACTTCAAGTACGAGGACTGAGACAACGAAAAAAACGAGAGCGCCGCGGCGCTCTCGTTTTTTTAAGCCTGTCGAAAAAGCCCTGACGGGCTTTTTCGACAAGGGGAACGTGCGGGAAATTTTCGCTGAATTTTGCGAAATTCAGCGAAAACTTCCCTGCTGTCGCCCTGCGCGCCGCCGTAGGCGGCACTTGTGCGACAAAAGGAATTTTTTCAAGGCACATGTCCTTGGAAAAAATATTGAATTTAAGTTTTTTGATGATTCCTGTCAAAGGCGCTTCAGAAGCTTCAGATACGCCCCCTGCCCGTCCCGGCCCGTATAGAGGATCTTATCGAATCCGGCCCGGACGTAAAGGCTCAGCGCCGGGAAATTATCGGCGTCCACACCCACGGTGAGCTCCGAAAGCCCCAGCTCCCGGCCCTTTTGGCAGGCGTACTCCACCATGGACAGGCCAATGCCCCGCCGCCGAAGCTCACGCCTCACTATGAGATGCGAGAGATACCCGCGCGCGCCGGGAATGGTGTACTCTCGGTCGCCGTTGTCGGTGACCAGGGACACCTCCGCCGCCAGCTTGCCATCCGAAACCATCACAAAGGTCCTCCGGACCCCCGTGGCCAGCTCCCGCTGGAACTGCTCCGCGATGTCCCGGTGCTTTTCCAGGTCCCACAACTCCCCGCAGCAACCAAAATCCCCGATTTTCAGCTCAAGAATATCATTATCCATATTTTGCCTCAAAAACGGACACTTGAGATTCTCGGAAGGAGGAGAGCTCGAGGGGGACCATCAGGGTCCCGCCTCGAATTCAAATCATCCGCCGCCATGCGGCGGGGGAGCTCGAGGGGACCATCAGGGTCCCACCTCGAATTAAATAACGCCACAAGAAAAAGCCCGCAATGCGGGCTTTTTCTTGTGGCAGGGGTTGAAGGGATCGAACCCTCGGCCTACGGTTTTGGAGACCGCCGCTCTACCAGCTGAGCTAAACCCCTATATTTATTTGCGATTTTCGAAGAAAATCGCTGGTGGGCCTTCAGGGACTCGAACCCCGGACCGACCGGTTATGAGCCGGTTGCTCTAACCAACTGAGCTAAAGGCCCAAATAAAGCGGAAAACTGACGGGCCGGTTGCTCTGCCGAACGCTAAGAGCCGCTTCGCGGTTGCGTCCGGCACGCCGCCTACGGGCGGCGTAACCAACTGAGCTAAAGGCCCAAATTAGGCAGAAAACTGACGGGCCGGTTGCTCTGCCGAACGCTAAGAGCCGCTTCGCGGTTGCGTTCGGCACGCCGCCTGCGGGCGGCGTAACCAACTGAGCTAAAGGCCCATGGTAAGAAGTAAAGCCGCCGCCTTTGGGCAGCGGCTTTACCGATGGCGCCTCCTGTAGGACTCGAACCTACGACACCGCGGTTAACAGCCGCGTGCTCTACCGACTGAGCTAAGGAGGCAAATGGCGAAACCCGCTGTTAAGCGGGCCTCGCTTTGTGTTGGCGTCTACCTATTTTCCCGGGCCGTTGCCAGCCAAGTATTTTCGGCGCCAGTGAGCTTAACTTCTGTGTTCGGAATGGGAACAGGTGGACCCTCACCGCAATCAACACCAACTATTCAAGGCATGCGCCCTGAGAACTGAACAAATGGATGGGAAACGAAGCTTAAGAGCCTGCTATTCTTTTGAAGTCAAGCCCTCGGGTTATTAGTACCGATCAGCTGAGCGCCTTACAACGCTTACACCTTCGGCCTATCAACGGTAT
>CANROF010000016.1 GCA_947632155.1 uncultured Oscillospiraceae bacterium | reverse complement strand
ATTTGTTATGCTGTACTATTCCATAAATCAGTGGGTAAATAGCAAAGCCAATCGAGCCAGTCAACGGTCAAGATGAATGGGCTGTGCCCGCCGTTGACAGCCCCCTGTTTTCGCAGATAGCTTGGTTATTTCTTTTTGCCAACTTCAAATTATAGATGAGCAGAATATGCCTTGCACAGAAGCATACAAGAAACATATCATGTTATACCTTCAATGGCTTTTTCAAAACTGTCATACGCTTTGCGGCACTCAACGCATGGCGTGGCAGAAGCAGACGGCGGCAAAAAGAAATATCCCTTGAATACCTCACAGAAGTTTGTAGGGGCCGATGACCACATCGGCCCATCTTTCATTACGCTCCCGCTCTCCGTTCAACGGGCCGCGGCGGTTTGTTTTCTCCGCTGGGGTCCTTGAAAAAATGGGCGGGGGCGTGTATACTTTGGGTATCTGTTTTTGAAAGGAATCCGGATGCACATGGATCACGCGAAGAGAATTGCCGGGGAGTTCGGGCTGGCCGAGGAGCGGGTGCGGGCGGTCATCGAGCTTCTGGACGCGGGGAACACCATCCCCTTTATCGCCCGCTACAGGAAGGAGGCCCACGGCTCCATTGACGACCAGACCCTCCGGGCCATCTCGGAGAGGCTCGAGTACCTGCGGGGGCTGGACAAGCGCCGGGGGGAGATCGAAAAGGCCCTGACGGAGCAGGGCGTTTTGACGGAGGAGCTCCGGGAAAAGCTCTCCGCCGCCGTGACGCTGGCGCAGCTTGAGGACCTCTACCGGCCCTACCGGCCCAAGCGGCGCACCCGCGCCACCGTGGCCCGGGAGCGGGGGCTGGAGCCGCTGGCCCAGTGGCTTTTGGCGCTGCGGGGACCCGGGGACGCGGCCGGGGAGGCGGAAAAATATATCTCCGATGAGGTCCCGGACGCCCAGAGCGCCCTCGCCGGGGCAAGAGACATCATCGCGGAGAACATCAGCGACGACGCGGACCTGCGGGGGCGGCTCCGGGAGCTCATAAACCGGGAGGGCGTCCTGGAGACGGCGGCGGCGCGTGAGGGCGACAGCGTCTACGCCATGTATTACGGCTTCCGGGAGGGGGCGGCCGCCATGGCGCCCCACCGGGTGCTGGCCATAAACCGCGGCGAGCGGGAGGGATTTTTGAAGGTGGCGCTCACCGTCCCGGAGGACCGGGCTGTGGCGATCATAAAGAGGGCGTACTGCTTCCCGGGCAGCGCCTCCACGGCCGAGGTGGCCGCCGCCTGCGAGGACGCCTGGGAGAGGCTCCTCTTTCCCTCCCTGGAGCGGGAGCTGCGGGGGGACCTCACCGACCGTGCCAACGCCGGGGCCATCAAGGTCTTTGCCACAAATCTCCACGAGCTGCTGATGCAGCCGCCGGTGAAGGGCCGGGCGGTGCTGGGGGTGGACCCGGGCTTTCGCACCGGCTGCAAGCTGGCGGTGGTGGACGAAAACGGGAAGGTATTGGAGACGGGCGTGGGCTACTTCACCCTCCCCGGCGAGACGCGCCGCCGGGAGCAGGCGGCCTCGCTCATCCGCGGCATGGTCCGCCGCCACGGCGTGACGGCCATAGCCATCGGCAACGGCACGGCCTCCCGGGAGAGCGAGCAGTTCATCGCCTCCCTGCTGCCGGAGCTGCCGGGCGCGGCCTACGCCATCGT
This sequence comes from uncultured Oscillospiraceae bacterium, assembly GCA_947632155.1. Lineage (GTDB taxonomy): Bacteria > Bacillota > Clostridia > Oscillospirales > Oscillospiraceae > RUG626. The sequence continues at coordinate 41,214 of CANROF010000016.1, read as the reverse complement.
CAGCGAGGCCGGGGCCTCGGTGTACTCCGCCTCCCCCATGGCGGCGGAGGAATTCCCGGACTTCGACCTGACGCTCCGCAGCGCCGTGTCCATCGCCCGGAGGCTCCAGGACCCCCTGGCGGAGTTAGTGAAGATCGACCCCAAGTCCATCGGCGTGGGGCAGTACCAGCACGACCTGAAGGAGGCGGAGCTCACCGCCGCCCTGGACGGCGTGGTGGAACAGTGCGTCAACGACGTGGGCGTGGAGGTCAGCACCGCCTCCGCTCCGCTTTTGTCCCGGGTGGCGGGCATCGGCCCGGCCCTGGCCCGGAATATCGTGGCCTACCGGGAGGCCAACGGCATCCCCACCCGGGCGGCCCTCAAAAAGGTCCCCAAGTTAGGGCCGCGGGCCTTTGAACAGTGCGCGGGCTTCCTGCGCGTGGCGGGGAGCTCCGAGCCCCTGGACGCCACAGCCGTCCACCCGGAGAGCTACGAGAAGGCCCGGGAGCTCCTGCGGCGCCTGGGCGTCAGCCCGGCGGAGCTTAAAAACGGCGGCGTCCCGGATATCCAGGCCCGGGCCGGCGCCTACGGGACGGAAAAGCTGGCGGGGGAGCTGGAGATCGGCCTTCCCACCCTCACGGACATCTTGGCGGAGCTGCGCCGCCCCGGCCGGGACCCCCGGGAGGAGCTTCCGGCGCCGGTCCTGCGCACCGACGTCATGGACATAAAGGACCTGAAGCCCGGTATGGAGCTCACCGGCACGGTCCGGAACGTCATCGACTTTGGGGCCTTTGTGGACATCGGCGTCCACCAGGACGGCCTTGTACACATCTCGCGCCTGTCCGACCGCTTCGTCCGGCACCCCTCGGACGTGGTGAAGGTGGGGGACGTGGTGAAGGTCTGGGTGGTGGAGGCGGACCCCGCGAAGGGCCGCATCGCCCTCACCATGGTGAAAAGCAAGCTGAAGTAAACATTTTTGCGGAAAAACGCAAGGATCGGAGGCGCCGGGCGTGGACATGGCGGTTTTGAAAAATTATAAGATCACCGACCCCTTTTGGGGGCGGGTCCGGGGACTTGTGCGGCGGGAGCTGCTGCCGTATCAGTGGGAGGCGCTGAACGACCGTGTGGAGGGCGCCGCCGGGAGCTTCTGCGTCCACAATTTCCGGGCCGCCGCCCGGCTCAACGCCCGCCGGGGGGAGCCGGGCTTTACGGAGCCCGCGTTCTCCGACCCCGGCTTTCAGATCTGGCCGGAGCCCGGAGAGGAGCCGGACCCGGACAAATTCTACGGCTTCGTTTTTCAGGATTCCGACCTCTATAAGTGGCTGGAGGCCGCCTCCTACGTCCTCATGGACGGCCCGGACCCGGCGCTGGAGGCGAAGGCCGCGGAGGCGGCGCGGCTCATCTGCGCCGCGCAGCACCCCGGCGGGTATCTGGACACCTACTTTATCCTGAACGGCATGGACGGGGCGTTTACAAATCTTGAGAACGACCACGAGCTCTACTGCATGGGGCACCTCATCGAGGCCGCCGTGGCCTACCGGGAGGCCACGGGGCGGGAGGACGTGCTGAACGCCGCCCGCCGGTTCGCGGACCTGGTCTATGAGAAAATGGGCCCCGGCGGGCCCATACCCGGCTTCCCCGGCCACGAGATCGCCGAGATGGCCCTGGCGCGGCTCTATGAGCACACCGGGGAGGGGCGGTATCTCGCCCTGGCGCGGCTCTTTATTGACCGGCGCGGCCAGGAGCCGGATTTTTTCGACGCCCAGCGCCGGGCGCGCCTTGAGGCCCGGGGGCGGGCGTATACGCCGGACGCGGACCGGGAGCGCCGCGCCTACGCCCAGGCCCACATGCCCGTCCGGGAACAGCGGGAGGCCGTGGGCCACGCCGTCCGGGCCATGTATCTCTACTCCGGCATGGCGGACGCGGCGCGGCTGGGGGGCGACGAGGACCTGCGGCGGGCGTGCCGGGAGCTCTGGCACAGCGCCGTGGGGGAGAAAATGTACATTACCGGCGGCGTGGGCGGGACGAGCCGCGGGGAGGCGTTCTCCTACCCCTTTGACCTCCCCTCCGACGCGGCCTACGCCGAGACTTGCGCCGCCGTGGGGCTGGTGTTCTTCGCCCGGCGGATGCTGGAGCTGGAGGGCGGCGGCGAGTACGCCGACGTCATGGAGCGGGCCCTGTATAACGCGGTGCTGGCGGGCGTGTCCCTGGACGGGCGGAGCTTTTTCTACGTAAACCCCCTGGAGGCGGTGCCGGAGGCCATCCGCCGGGACGGGCGGCTGGAGCACGTAAAGCCCGTCCGGCAGAAATGGTTCGGCTGCGCCTGCTGTCCGCCGAATTTGGCGCGGCTGGCGGCCTCGGTGGGGGCCTACGCCGCCGTGACGCGCGGCGACACGCTGCGGGTGGAGCTGTATGTGGGCGGCGAGCTCACGGCGCGGCTTCCGGGCGGCGTTCTGAGGCTGAAGATCGACTCCGGACTGCCCTGGCGGGGGTACGCGGCGCTGACGGTCACCTCCCCGGAGCCGGCGGAGGGGCGGATCGCCCTGCGCCTCCCCGGCTGGACGGAGCCGGAGGGCGTGGAGCTCACCGCCCCGGAGGGGACGGAGCGCACGCGGGAGGGGCGGTATATCGTCCTCTCCGGCACATGGCGGCCCGGGGACCGGGTGGAGCTGCGCCTGCCCATGCCGGTACGGGTGACGGCCGCCGACCCCAGGGTCCGGGAGTGCGCCGGCCGCGCCGCGGTCACCCGGGGGCCCGTCGTCTACTGCGCCGAGGAGGCCGACAACGGCCCGGACCTGCACCTGTGGCGGCTGGACAGCCGGCGCCTCGGGGAGATAGCGCCGGTGGAGACGCAGATCCGCGGCGTGCCCGTCACGGCCCTGGACGCCCCGGCGCTTCGCCGCCCCGGGAGGGCGGAGGGCCTCTATGTGCCCTGGACGCCGCCGGAGGAGGAGCCGGGGACGCTGCGGCTCATCCCGTATTTCGCCTGGGCCAACCGCGGCCAGGGGGAGATGCGGGTATGGCTGGGTATCTGATACAATTTTCCCATTTCTGCCCAAAAACGGTTGAACGCGGGCGCGAAGTGTGGTATATTTTGTATACAAAACTATTCTATAAAGGAGCTGCGATCAATGGAAGAGACAAAGATCCCCGCGGCAACGGAAAAGGCCGCCCGGTATATTGACGCTCTCACCGTGGACTCCGCCGTCAACGTCCCGGAGGCGGTGGTGGCGGATGAGAACAGGTTTTTCACCTGGGACAACGAAAAGCGCCACCCGCCCCAGATGCCGTATCTCTTTGACTGGAGCTACTATAACGGCGTGGTCATGGAGGGGCTCTATGACATCTATAAGACGGACCCGGAAAAGGGCGGCCGGTATCTCGACTACGTGACGCGCTATTTGGACGCCATGATCGTCACGGACGGGGACGGCCGCAAGAGCCTCTCCCGAAATCTGGCGGGATATGTGGACTGCCACGGCGCCGACTGCTACAAGACCGCGGGCCTGCTGGTGCGGGCCGCCCACGACCTGGGGCGGGAGGACTACATGCAGATCTGCCGGGACCTCTACCGGGACCTGACGGACGAGACATACGTCAACTCCACCGGCCACACCGTGCCCCGCGAGTACATGGAGGCCGCCCTTGGACACAACTACTGGCACTCCTGGAACAAGGAGCGGCCGCCGAAGTATAAGGTCTGGCTGGACGGGATCTATATGCTCCAGCCCTTCCTCTCCCGCTTCGCCGCCTGGACGGGGGACGAGAGGCAGCTCCGGCTGGTGCAGGAGCGCCTTGACTGGGCGGCGGACACCATGCTGGCGCCAAACGGGCTCTATTACCACGCCGTCAACAGCCGGGAGGACGTGTGCCCCTACCACTGGACCCGGGCCATGGGCTGGTACGGCATGGCCATGGCGGACGTGGCGGAGGTGCTTCCGGAGGAATATAAGCCCGCCAGGGCCGCGGCGCTGAGGACCTTCGCGGACGGGGTCCTGAAATACCAGAAGGAGGACGGCCTCTGGACCAACGTGGCCGACTGGCCGGAGACGGAAACCAACCGCCTGGAGGTCAGCGGCACGGCCATGATGGTCTACACCATCCTGAAGGGCGTGCGCCTGGGGCTTCTGGACCCCGCCTATAGAGAGCCGGCGGTCAGGGCCTTCACGGCCATTGTGGAAACGAAGCTTGTGGACGGGCGCCTCACCGACATCTACCTCAAGGCCAGCGCCAACAACCAAAATAACTACGAAAACACCGACTACTACCTCCCCGACGAGGGCAAGGGCGTCGGCCCCTTCATCATGGCCTATTCCGAGATGCGGATGGTAAAATAAGCAAATATCACAAAACAAGGCCGGACAGGTCCCCAAACCTGCCCGGCCTGTTTTTTTGCAAAATCATACCCCCGCGGGTTTGTGCCCCGCTTCCACAAGGGAATCGGAACGTTTCCGATATATGCGAAAACGTACATGTAGGGGCCGATGCCCACATCGGCCCACTCCCCCGATTCGCATACACCCCCGGCAAACGGCATTCGCCCCCCTCCACGCCGCAGGGGCCGCGACCGCAGCGCTTCGTTGAACGGAGGGTGAGAGCATGACGGAAGGACGGGCCGCCGAGGCGGCGGCCCGTACGGGGGCGTGGTGCGTTTGACGGAGGTTGGGTGGTGAATTGGAGGAATGGGCCGCCGTGGGCGGCGGCCCGTACAGCGGAATCGGGGGTTTTCCGCGTTGAAATTGCGACATTTCCAATATACGTGAAAACGTACATGTAGGGGCCGATGACCACATCGGCCCGTGCCCCCGATTCGCATACACCCCCCGGCAAACGGCATTCGCTCCCCTCCACGCCGTAGGGGCCGCCGTCTCGGCGGCCCGCGTCGGGATTACGGATACATCCCAAATCAACGTGAAACCCCCAAATTCGCCGTACGGGCCGCCGCCCACGGCGGCCCGTCCTCCGATATACCGCATCGTGTCCGTCATACGCAACCCTTACTCCAGCCGGAACACGGGCTCCAGCTTGGGCTGGGCTCCCGTCACCGGGTCCATTTCCAGCTCCAAGACGTCCCGCATGTACTCGTTCCAGCGGTCCACCACGGGGCTCTGGGCCTGGGTGCGCTCAGCGAACTCGATACCCTTTTCGCACTCGTAGTAGCCGAAAAGCTCCTCGCCGTTGGCGAAGATGGTGTAATTGCAGATGCCGGCGGATTTCAGGACCTCCACCATCTCCGGCCAGATCTGGTTGTGGCGGCGGACATACTCGGCCTTGCAGCCGGGCTTTATGCGGCCCTTCCACGCCATGCGCTCCATAATACCATTCCTTTCAAATTTTATTTCCGGACAGGCGCTCACCATCGGCCCATGGGACAGCGGACGGCGCTTTTGGCGGCGCGAAGCTCCACAAAGCACCCGCACTGGACGCATGTGGCGTTTTTGAGGTGCCGGCAGTCCAGGCACAGCGCCAGACGGCGGGCGTACTCCCCGTCCTCCGTCCGCTCGGCGGCGGGAAGCTCCGCCCGGTAGGCCCGGACGCTCTCGTATAACTGCGCGCCCGCCTCAAGCTCCCGCAGGAGGCACCGGCGGCAGCGCGTGTCACTCACGTTCGATCTCCACCGCCGCCACGCCGCAGGCCGGGAGGGTGAAGCGGACGGTGCCGTCCCCCGCTTCAATGCCGGAGAGGGGCGCGGGCTTCACGGTTTCGGGGGCGTCGAAAGTGTTGTGCGCTCCCGGCGCGCCGGAGAGGACCGTTCCGGAGGCGCGGGCCGCGCCGGCGAGCAGCACCTCCACGGGGGTATCGTCGGTGTCGCTGAGATTGACGGCGGTGAGCAAAATTTTCCCGTCCGCAGCCTCGCTGGCGGAGACGTGCAGGTCCGGGACCTGCCAGTCGCCGCAGTTGAGAAGCTTCGTTTCCGCGTAAGTCTCCACCTGCCGCGCGCCCTGGTGGGCCTTGTACATGTCAAAGACGTGGTAGGTGGGCGTCAGGAGCATTTTCGGGCCCTCGGTGAGGACCATGGCCTGGAGGACGTTCACCGTCTGGGCGATGTTGGCCATGACGACGGTGTCGCAGCGGTTATTGAAAATGTTGAGGTTGATGGCGGCGACTAAGGCGTCGCGGATGGTGTTCTGCTGGTAGAGGAAGCCCGGATTTGTGCCCGGCTCCACGTCGTACCAGGCGCCCCACTCGTCTACCACAAGGCCGAGACGGCGGTTGGGGGCGGCTTTTTTGAGAATCCGGCCGTGCTCGGCCACCAGCTCATCCATGCGCAGGGTCTTTTGAAGGACGGAGTAATATTCCTCCCGGGGGAATCCCGTAGCCGCGCCCTTGTGGGACCAGTCGTCACGGGGGAGGGTGTAGTAGTGGAGGCTCAGCGCGTCCACGGCAAACCCGGCCCGCTCGGCCACGACCTTTGTCCATTCATAGTCGTCCACATTCGCGCCGGAGGCGATCTTGAAGATCTTGTGCCTGGAATACTGCCGCATGTAGGTGGAATATTGGCGGCAAAGATCCGCGTAGTGCTCCGGCCGCATGTTGCCGCCGCAGCCCCAGGCCTCGTTGCCGATGCCCCAGTATTTGACATTGAAGGGCTCCTCCCGCCCGTTTTGCCGCCGGAGGTCCGCCATGGGCGAGACGCCCGGCATGTTGCAGTACTCCACCCAGTCGGACAGCTCCTGCACCGTCCCGGAGCCCACGTTGCCGGAGAAGTACGCCTCGCACCCAAGCTGACGGCACAGCTCCATAAACTCGTGGGTGCCGAAGCGGTTGTCCTCGGTGACGCCGCCCCAGTTGGTGTTGACGATGGTCTTGCGGCTCTCCGCGGGCCCCACGCCGTCCCGCCAGTGGTAGGTGTCGGCAAAGCACCCGCCTGGCCAGCGAAGGACGGGGATATGGAGCCTTTTCAGCGCGCCCACAACGTCGGAGCGCAGGCCGTTTTCATTGGGTATCTCCGGGTCGTCCCCCACCCAGAGGCCGCCGTAGATACACCGGCCCAGGTGCTCGGCGAAGTGGCCGTAGATGTTGGGGCTGATCGTTCCCACAGAGCGGTTGGGGTTTATGATGATACGCATGTGCGCTTCTCCTTTCAGGTGATGGGCCAGGGGTAGTCGGGGATGAGGCCGTAATCCACCAGGGGCTTTTTGTCCTTGGGCGGCGTGTTGCCGTGCCAGAGCGCCTCCGGGGGCGGCTCCAGCACCGAAAGCGGCGGGCGGACGGGGAAGTCCCGCAGCGCGAAGGCCGGGATAAGGGCAAGCTTCACCAGCTCCTCCGCCACGAAGCCCGCCGCCATGTACGCGCCGAAGTCGTTGGGGTGGGAGTAGTCCCCGGGGTGGAACCAGACCTTGGACCGCTCCATGCCGGCGGCCAGGATGACCTCTTTCATCTTCTCATGGAGGTCCGCCGCCGCCACGCGCTCCCGGACCGCCGTGTCCAGGGCGGCCTGGGCGTGGGCCTCAAGGAGGTCGTTGTACTCCCCCGCGCTCTTCCAGGTGTTCCGGGCGAGGCTGGTCACCAGCACCGGCACCGCGCCCAGGGCCCGCAGCTCCCCGATATATCTTACCAGATTCTCCGTATAGCCGGTTTTTGCCGCCAGGTGGAGCTTCTTCTGGTCGTTGTGGCCGAACTGGATGAGCACCGTGTCCCCGGGGCGCACCTGGGGGCGCATCACGTCGTAATAGCCCTTGTCCCGGAAAGTCTCGGTGGAGAGGCCCGAATGGGCGTGATTGGAGACGACGTGGCCTGTCCCCACGAAAAATTGCAGCATCTGTCCCCAGCCGCAGTAGTTGACGCCGGGGGCGCAGGGGTAGTCCGCCGGCTGGTCGGTGACGGTGGAGTCGCCCATGATGAAGATGGCGGGCCCCTCCCAGCGCTCAATTTTTACCGCCCGGAGGCCGGCCCCCAGGACCGTGACGTCCACGCTCACGTCCTCCGCCGGGGCGCGGCCGGGGACCCCGGGGACGCCGCCCCCCGCGGCGATGACCGGGGAGACGTCGCAAAGGACCGTTATCTCCCGGCGCTCCCCGGCCCGAAGGCCGCCCATCCAGGCGAGCCTCCGGCGGCTGACAAAGACCGCGGCCTCCCGGCGCCCCTCCCCCGGGACCAGGGTGAGGGTCACCCTGAAGCGCCCCGGGCCGGTGTCCGCCTTAAAAAGGAGGGGCAGGGCGCGGCCCTCAAGGTCCCGCGGCAGGGCGTCCGCGCCGGGAACGGCGAAGACCCCCTCCGGGGAGGCGGACAGGGCGGTGAGCTCCGCGCCCTCGTACCACCACACCGGCGCGAAGGCGCTGTTGACCTCGGTAATCTTGAGCCTGGGATACGCGCTCCGCTCCCGCTCCGTCACGAAGCCCCACGCACCGGGGGCGTATCTTTGGGGCGGAGCGCCGGTGAGCTCCGCGGAAAAGGGAATGTTTACCATATCTATATCTCACCTCACCTCAAAGCTCCGTGAGGGTCCCGCCGGGGACCTCCACCTTTTTGCCGTCCACCTCCAGCCACACGCTGGCGGCGTTGGGGTTGTAGACCTTATCCCCGGCGGCGGTGAAGCGCAGGCGCCGGGCGTCCTCTAAGTAGTCCACGATCTCGATGTTGGTGGCGTACCAGATGTCCTCCCGCCCCCCTATCATGGCGCAGAAGTCCTCCATGACGCTCCAGTTATCGTAGGTGGTGAACTCGTAGCTGTGGCCCCAGACGTACATCATGTAGAGATACTGGGTCTTGTAAAGCTCCGAAAACTTCCGGCCCAGCTCCAGGAGCGCTCCGTTGTGGTGGCAGGTCCCCCGCCACTCGAAAAAGTCCTCCGGCATCCCGAAGCCCCCGGTGGTGGGCACCACCCGGGCGTATTTGATGCCCAGCAGCGGCAAAAGGGCCATGATCTCCTTTGAGTAGGAGCCGTTGGGATAGGCGAGGCCCCGCACCGGCGCGCCCACGATGTCCTCCAGCTCCATCCGGTCCCGGAGGATCTGCCGGGCCGTCTGCTCCGTGGGGCAGCGCTCGATCGTGGGGTGGGTGTAGGTGTGGCAGGCGATCTCGTGGCCGGCGTAGAGCGTCCGGTATTCGCCGGCCGGGATGCGCCGGGGGTCCGAAAGGCGGCCGGAATTCAAGTTGAAAGTGCCCCGGATGCCGTGCCTGTTGAAAATGTCCACGAGCCGCCGGTCCTCCTCCCGCCCGTCGTCGTAGCTCATGGTCAGGACCTTGTGGCGTCCGCCGGGGAAGCAGGTGTAGATGTTTTTGAGAGGTGGGTTGAGCATTTTTATTCCTCCTTCAGTCCGTATGGTACAGGTTTGCCGTAAAGATTGGCCCGGGAGCCGGTGACGGTGAGGCGCAGGACGTTCTCCTTCCGGGTGAGAAGGCCGGTGAGGTCGAATTTGTGGGGGGACCAGAAGGACGCCCCGGCGGGGACGCCGTTGACCTCCAGCTCCGCCATCTCCTCCGCCCGGACCGTCAGGACGCCGGAGCCCCGGCCCAGGCGGGCCTCGTAGGTCTTTGTGGCGGCGGCGGGGTCCTGGGATACGAGCCGGAACTCCGGCGCGGGTATGGCCCGCTCGGCGGCCTGCTCCGGCAGCGCATCGTATTCCTCCCCGGTGCAGGCGAAGAGTAGAAGACTCCCCCGCCGGGGAAGGACGAGCTGCCCGTCAAAGCGCCGGACCTGGCCGGTCCAGAGGTCGCAGCACCCGGCCTTGCCGGGAAAAGGCAGCCGCGCCGAGGCGCGTATGTCCCCCTCCCCGGCGTTCACCAGGAGCACGCACCGGACGCCCAGGCGCGAAAAGCCCATGGCCCGCAGGTCCGGCTGGGGCGGGTCGCAGAGGATGTCGGGCTTAAGCGCCAGGACCTCCCGGGACACCCCCGGGAAGGCCCCGTCCGGGTCGATGACGGCGGCGTACTCATGCCCCCGGAGCGTGAGCGCCCCGCCCTCCGCCCGGCATTCGTCCCGGAAGCTTGGGGGAATGTACTGAAAGCCGATCTGCCGCCGGAAGAGCTCCGCCACCGCCTCCGGCATAAGGTCCCGGTCCCGGCACAGGACCGCGGCCCGGGCGCAAAGCCGGTTGTCCGTCATGAGGAAGCTCAGGCGGCGCATATATGTGCTCCATTTATCATAGTGCGGCCACCATATGTTGTGGGGACCGGCGTCCGGGGGCCGCTCGTCCCGCCGGCGGCCCGAGACGGAGTAGTAAAAGGCGTGGGGGATGAATAAATTGACGCCCCGGACGGCAAGGTAATCCAGGAACCACTTGACGTCCGCGCCGGTCATGCTCCAGGGGTTGTCCTCCCCGCCGCAGACGCCCAAACACTCGCTGGAGTTGCGCCGCCGCCCCAGGAGCCTGGCCGCGTCGGCGGAGCACTTGCCCTGGACGCTGTCGCGCCCCGTCAGGTCCCCGGCCTCCGGGGACACCTGGCGGTAGACCAGGTCCTGACCGGGGATGTGGAAGTGGCGCTCCCGCTCCATGTCGTCGCTGCGCTCCGGGTGGCCCATCAGGGCGACGCCGCGGGCCTCGCACCAGGAGGAGAGGGCCGCGTAGTATACGTCGTTCTCCCGCTTCGTTATCAGCTCCCGGTAGAGGGCGGTGCCGGGCGTCTCCTCCCGGTCGAAAAGGGCGAAGAGGTCGTCAAAGCGCCCCCCGGCGGCCCGGAATATGTCCCCGAAGCCCCGGGTCCAGGGGAAAAAGCCCCGGACGCACCGGCCCAGGACGCTGGGCTCGTCGGTGAAAAAGCCCAGGACCGTATTCCCGAAATATTCCCCGAAGCGGCGGTAATATTCCTCGTGGGTGAGCCGGATGAACCGGGCCACGGCCTCGGGATTTAAAATATCCGCGCTGGCCGGGGCGCGGGCCTGGCCGTCGTCCTCGCCGAAATGCACCCCCCGGATGGTCCCGCCGCTTGGCCGGACCACAAGGCACTTATCGCCCCGCCGCGCCAGGACCTGGTCCCCGGCAAGGACGCTCTCCGTGAGGGTCACCCCCAGGCTCCGGAGCTCCGGATGCCCCTCCGTCACCTTGCCCGAGGCCGAGCCGGAGGGGTACATCCCCTCGTCGTAGAAAACGGCCCGCATCCCCAGCTCCCGCAGGGCCACGAGCGCCGCGCGGATGTAGCCGAAATACGTCTCCGAGAGATACCCGATGCGCTTCGGAAGGCCCATCCTGGGGTGGAGCACCACCCCCGCCACGCCGTGGGCCCGGAAATCCTCAAGCTGCCGCCGTATCTCCCGGCGTTTGAGGTCCCCGTTCAAAAACCAGAAGGGTATGGGCGAAAACTCGTCCCCCGGGGATCTCAGGGCCTCCAAAAGCTCCATTCCGGACACCTCCGCGCTCCGAAAAATTTTTTATTATTATTATATCTCACCCGGGCCGTGCCGCGCAAGGGGGAGAGGCCACATTTCCCGCGCCGGCCCGGGGGAATTGTGCAAACCGTATGTTCCGGGCGGTCCGTTTTGTGCAAGACGCCAAAAACCGAATTTATTCCAATCAATTGTATGGAAAACGGAGCCGCGCCGTGTTATTATAATAGGATACAGGCCCCGCCGCGGGCGGGGCGGAAAAGGGTGGACTTACAATGGCAAGCGAATATCTCAAGTGGAAATACCGGGACGTAAAGCCGGACCCCAAGCCCGAATACTCCAAAAAGGTCCTCTTTCGGACCTGGTGGGAGTATAACTTCAAGTGGGTGCTTCTGGGGATCCTGGCGGCCGTCCTTTTGGGGCTTCTCATCCGCGACATGTTCTTCAGGACCAAGCCGGACCTGACCGTGGCGTACATCACCCGGACGGCCCTCCCCGACCCCTCCCGGGAGCGCCTTCAGGCGGAGCTTGAAAAGCTCTGCGAGGACGTGAACGGCGACGGCGAGGTGGTGCTGGAGCTGGAGGTCTTTGAGATGGGCTTTGACGAGCAGGGCGTCGCCAACACCCAGCAGTATACCGCGGGGATAACGCGGCTCACGGCGGAGCTGTCCGCCCGGACGTTCTTCATCATCATCCTGGACGACCCGGAGGGCTTTCAGCAGCGGGTGGGGGAGCTGGGATTTTTGGACGGCACCTCCCCGGACCGGGACAAGGCCCACGAGCCGGAGCGCTGGCGGGAGATGGTCTACCGCTGGACCGACTGCCCGGTGCTGACGGGCCTGGAGCTGGGCAGCTACACCCTCTACGGCGAGGACGGGGAGCCCGTGGAGGTGAGGGACGAGACGTTCCTGAAGGACATGTACATCGCCCACAGGGTCATTTTCGAGGGCGAGAAGGAGGAGAGCTACGGCCCGGGCCTGGAGCTCTGGGAGAAGCTGACAGCCGGAGCCGGGATCAATCAATAAACGTATTCTCTATTCATTTTATATTATAAGGAGTGTATTTTTATGGCATCACGTATCGTTCTGAACACCGTATCCTATCACGGCCACGGCGCCGTGGAGAACATCGTCCCCGAGCTCACCGCCCGGGGGTACAAAAAGGCCTTCGTGGCCACGGACCCGGACCTTTTGAAGTTCGGCGTCACCGGCAAGGTCACGGCGCTTCTTGACGCCGCCTCCTTCCCCTATGAGGTCTACTCCGACATCAAGGCCAACCCCACCATCGAGAACGTCCAGCACGGCGTGGCGGCGTTCAAGGCCAGCGGCGCGGACTGCATCGTGGCCGTGGGCGGCGGCTCCGCCATGGACACCGCCAAGGCCATCGGAATCATCGCGGAGAACCCGGAGTTCGCCGACGTCCGCTCCCTCGAGGGCGTGGCCCCCACCAAAAAGCACGCCGTCTTCACCGTCGCCGTCCCCACCACCGCCGGCACCGCCGCCGAGGTCACCATAAACTACGTCATCACCGACGTGGAGAAAAAGCGCAAGTTCGTCTGCGTGGACGTCAACGACATCCCGGAGATCGCCGTAGTGGACCCGGACATGATGAGCACCATGCCCCGGGGCCTCACCGCCGCCACCGGCATGGACGCCCTGACCCACGCCATCGAGGGCTACATCACCGCCGGTCACTGTGCCATCTCCGACATGTTCCACCTTGAGGCCATCCGCCTCATCTCCGCGAACCTCCGGGCCGCCGTGGAGAACGACCCCGACGGGCGGGAGGGCATGGCCCTGGGGCAGTATATCGCCGGAATGGGCTTTTCCAACGTGGGCCTCGGCATCGTCCACTCCATGGCCCACGGCCTTAGTGCCCTCTATGACACCCCCCACGGCGTGGCCTGCGCCATCATCCTGCCCACGGGCCTTGTGTACAACGCCCCGGTGGCCGGGGAGCGCTACCGGGCCATCGGTAAGGCCATGTGCGTGGCCGGGATAGACAGCATGAACGACGCCGACGCCGCCCAGGCCACCATCGCCGCCGTCAAGAAGCTCTCCGCCGACGTGGGCATCCCCGCGGACCTCAAGGGCATCCTCAAGGAGGAGGACATCCAGTTCCTGGCCGAGTCCGCCTACGCCGACGCCTGCCGCCCCGGAAATCCCCGGGAAACCAGCGTGGAGGAGATAAAAGAGCTCTACCGGAGCCTCATGTAACAGGGGCTGAACGCAAGCTTTTCCCGGAGGGATGCCTATGACCGTACTTGTGATCGACGCCCAGGGGGGCGGGATGGGGCGGCAGCTTGTTTCGGCGCTGCGCCAGGAGCTGCCTGAGGCCAGGGTCCTGGCCGTGGGCACCAACACCGCGGCCACCGCCGCCATGCTGAAGGCCGGGGCCCACGAGGCCGCCACCGGCGAGAATTCCGTCGCCGTGGCCTGCCGCCGGGCCGACGTCATCGTGGGGCCGGTGGGCATCGTCGTGGCCGACTCCATGCTGGGGGAGATCACGCCGGCCATGGCCCTGGCCGTGGCCCGGAGCCCCGCCCGGCGGGTGCTGATCCCCTTTAACCAGTGCGACAACATCATCGTGGGCGTCCAGGACCACTCCGTCGCCGCCCTCATACGCGCCGCCGTGGCAGAAATCATTGGCAAATAGTATTAGCCGGCAAGGACCGTCAGGGCCCTTGCCGGCTCAACCTGTCGAAAAAGCCCTGACGGGCTTTTCCGACAAGGGGAACGTGCGGGAAATTTTCGCTGAATTTTGCGAAATTCAGCGAAAACTTCCCTGCTGTCGCCCTGCGCGCGCCCCGTTGGGGCACTACGACTCGCTAAGAGCCGCCGCATAGCGGCGGTTGCTCGCTTGCATGGCGCCTGCGGGCGCCAACTTGTGCGACAAAAGGGATTTTTTCCAAGGCACATGTCCTTGGAAAAAATATTGAAATTGAGTTTTTTGACAACCTGAGCCGACAAGGACCGTCAGGGCCCTTGCCGGCTATTTTAATTCATTTTTGTGCATTTTTGTCAAATCTCATTCATATTTCCCGGGCAATCTTGATTATTTAACCAAAATCAGTATAATAATGTAAGTTATACTAATATTCATTTAAAATGAAACACCGAGCGGCGAGGATTTTTCGTGTCAGGCAAGGAAGACGCCGCAGGGAATACTGTATGTATTCCCAAGGCGGCTGACGCCGCCGGGGTCCCCGGCGGGCAAAGCCCGCTGGGGAGAGGAGGAGCCAAGCCTGCGCCTGAGCCCGACCAAAGGGAGGGCGAGGTAAAGCGGCTTGAGCGACGACGACGCGAAAAAGGCCGGCGCGAATGGCTTATTTTAATTGGATATTAGTATTAGACGGAGATTATGTGGACCGGCGTTTGCCGGCCCGGAGGGGAAGCGGTGGAATGGAGCACACGGAGCTGTGGAACGGCGTCGCGATGCCGCTTATCGGCCAGGGGACCTTTGTCCTGACGCCCGACGAGGCGGAGGGGATGGTCCTGGCGGCGCTGCGGGCCGGGGTGCGGCTCATCGACACCGCCAACGCCTACATGAACGAAAAGGCCGTGGGCCGGGCGATACGGGCCTCCGGCGTGCCCCGGGAGGAGATCTTCCTCACCACAAAGCTGTGGCCCTCCTTTTACGAGCAGCCCGACGCCGTGGAGAGGACCATGGCCAGGCTGGGCGACGACTGCCTGGACCTCATTTTGCTCCACCACCCCACGGAAAACTGGCTCACGGGCTACAGGCAGCTCGAGGCCGCCGTAGCCTACGGCCGCGCCAGGGCCATCGGCGTGTGCAATTTCGACCGGCGTCAAACGGAGGAGCTGCTGCGCCGCTGCCGCGTCCGCCCCGCGGTGGTCCAGGCGGAGACGCACATCTATAATCAAAACCGGGAGCTGGAGCGCTTCCTGCGCTCCGAGGGCATCGTCCTGGAGCCCACCTACCCCCTGGGCGACGTGGACCGGGGGCCCTGGGAGGAGCCGCTTTTGCGGAGGCTGGGGGAAAAATACGGCAAGACGCCCGCCCAGGTGACGCTGCGCTGGCATTTGCAGCTCGGCCGGCCGCTCATACCGGTGGCCAGGGACGCCGCGCAGCTCCGGGAGTTTACGGACATCCGGAATCTCTCCCTGACGGACGGGGAGATGGAGGAGATTCGCGCCCTCGACCGGGGCCGGGCCTGCTTCACCGCGTCGGAACAGCGCCTTCGCAACTACGCCGCGTTCGTCCCGCCCCTGGGGGAGCAGAAATAAGCGAGCCTGTCGAAAAAGCCCTGACGGGCTTTTCCGACAAGGGGAACGTGCGGGAAATTTTCGCTGAATTTTGCGAAATTCAGAATATTTTCCCTGCTGTTTTGCTCCGCGCACGGCCCGCAGGGCCGCACAGCGACTCGCTAAGAGCCGCCCTACGGGCGGTTGCTCGCTTGCATGACGCCTGCGGGCGTCAACTCCGCAAAACAAAAGGGATTTTTTCCAAGGCACATGTCCTTGGAAAAAATATTGAATTTGAGTTTTTTGACAAGCTGTGACCCCCCGCCGGCGGGGGGAGCTCTGAGCAAACGGAGGAAATATGACACACACCATAAAAAACGGCCTTTTGACCGTCACGGCGGGGGAGCTGGGGGCGCAGCTCATGTCCGTGCTTGGCGCGGACGGGACGGAATACCTCTGGCAGGGGGACCCGGCGTACTGGCCGGACAGGGCGCTCAACATTTTCCCCTTTGTGGCGCGGCTCACCGGGGGGCGCTACAGCCTGGACGGGCAGGTGTACGCCATGCCCATCCACGGCATAGCCCCCACGGCGCGTTTCACGGCGGAGGAAAATACCGGGGAGCGCCTCACGATGGCCCTGTATTCGGACGGTGAAACCAGGAGCGCGTACCCCAGGGACTTTGTGTTCCGGGTGGTCTACGCCCTCTCCGGCAGCCGCCTGTCCGTCACCTATGAGGTGGAGAACCGGGACGCCCGGCCCATGATCTTCGGCCTGGGCGGCCACCCGGGCTTCAACGTGCCCCTCCGGGCCGGCCTTGACTTTACCGACTACAGCCTGCGCTTTTCGGAAAAGTGCGCTCCCGCCCGGGTGGGCTTCACGCCGGAGTGCTTCCTGGACGGCGCCGAGGCGCCCTTCCCCCTTGTGGGCGGCGACACGCTGCCCTTGCGCCACGGCCTTTTTGACGAGGACGCCATCGTCCTTCGCGGCATGTGCCGGGAGGTGACCCTGGGGACGGACAGGGACCCCCGGAGCGTCACGGTGACGTTCCCGGACATGCCGTACCTGGGGATATGGCACGCCCCCCGGACGGACGCGCCCTATGTGTGCGTGGAGCCCTGGCTGTCCCTCCCGGCAAAGGCCGGGGAGCTGACGGTCTTCGAGCGCCGCCCGGACCTCCGCCGCCTCGCCCCCGGAGAGACATACAGAAACACCTGGACCATCAGAATAAACGCCTGAACAGGAAAGAACGTCGCAATTTCAACGTGAAAACTCTCAATCCCGCTGTACGGGCCGCCGAGACGGCGGCCCCTACGGCGGAATCGGTGGTTTCCGCGTTGAAAATTGGTTTCAAAAAATGATTTCCCCTCTTGACAGGATTATACGACTGTGGTATTATATGCTTATAATTGCTTCCAACATATCACGGAGGGACGGACAATGAGTAACAAGCTTCAGGCATCTGAGATCAAGGTCATGAACGTGCTGTGGCGGGAGGGGGAGTGTACCGCGAAGCACGTCTCCGACGTGATGACCGCCGCCTACGGGTGGAACATCAACACCACCTACACCCTCATCAAGCGCTGCATCAACAAGGGCGCCATCCAGCGGCAGGAGCCCAACTTCCGCTGCCGCGCCCTGGTTTCCCGGGAGACGGTACAGCGGGCCGAGACGGAGGAGCTCATCGACCGGTTTTACGACGGCTCCGCCGGGAGTCTGTGCGCCGCTCTTTTGGGCAGGGAACGGCTGAGCCCGGAGCAGATCGAGCGGTTAAAGCAGATCGTCCGGGATTGGGATTGATACTAATCCCTAATCAAAAACTCCAATTCGCGACGGTCTTTTTTGCGCCATGCTTCGTCAGACGGCTTGACAATACATACAGTATTCTCTGCGCCGTCTTCCTCGCCTGACGCAAAAAATCCTCGCCGCTCGGTTGGCGTTTTTAATCAGGGATTAGTATGAGAGGACGACCCTCCCGCCAGCGCGGCGCCCCCGCGCTTCGATTTTTCATTTTTTTACCCCTGAATAGCTTTACCGGGTCCGGACATGCGTCCGGGCCCGGTTTTTGCGTATTAAAGCTTATAAAACACCCGCATGGCCTTTTCCACGTCCTCCGCCATGGCGTTTTGCGCCGTCAGGGCCAGGTCGTGGAAGTAGGTGACGTCCTCCCGCTCCAGGAGCGCCCGGACGGCCCTGGTCCCGGCGTTGGACATGTAGGAGAAGTAATTTATCTTCCGGACGCCGTTTTTTATGGCCGTGCGGTAGTCCTCCGGCGAGACGCCGCTGCCGCCGTGCATCACCAGGGGCAGGCCGGTGAGCCGCCGGATGACGGCCACGCGCTCCAGGTCCAGCACGGGCTTTGATCTATATATCCCGTGGCTGGTGCCGAAGCTTGGGGCCAGGGCGTCGATGTCCGTGTCCCGGACAAAGCGCACCGCCAGCTCGGGCTCGGTGTACACCGGGCCTCCGGCGTTGCCGGCGCCGTCCTCCCCGTGGGCGAGCTGCCCCAGCTCCGCCTCCACCCCGGCGCCCAGGGGGCGGGCCATGGCCACGGCCCGGCGGGTGTTCTCCACGTTCTCCTCGTAGGGCAGGAGGCTCCCGTCGTACATGACGCCGGTGAAGCCCAGCTTCAGCGCCCGGGCCATGTAGTCCAGGGACGTGCAGTGGTCCAGATGCACGCACACCGGCACCGGGGCCCTTTGCGCCGACAGGACCATCACGGGGCCGATGACCTCCAGCGGCGCCACGCTCTCCCGGACCTGGGCGTGGCTCAGGATGACGGGCAGGTCCAGGCGCCGGGCCGTATCGAGGACGGCGCGGACGCACTCAAGATTTGTGGTGTTGAAGGCCCCGACGGCACACTGGCGCTCCTCCGCCAGGCGCAGGATCTCTCTGAGGGAAACAAGCATATATGTACCTCCGGAATCATCGTATTATTTAGCCGTCCGTCCCGGCGGGGCGGGCTCGCCGGCGGAGGGGACCGGGAGCTGGTTGAGCTTCCGGTACTGGGAGGGAGACATGCCGATGTGCTTCCTGAATACCCGGTTGAACTGGGAGAAGCAGTTGAAGCCGCAGGGCTCGGTCACCTCGGTGATGGGGATGCGGGTGTTGACCAGCAGCGCCTGGACGTTCCGCACCCGCGTCATCTGGATGTAGTCCGTGACGGAAAAGCCCGTGACCTCGCTGAATCGGTGGGAGAGGTAGCTGGGGCTGATGCAGAATTCCCGGGCGAGGCTGTCCAGGGACAGCTCCTCCGGGTAGTGGGCGTGGATGTAGCCCGCCACGGCGTAGACCTTCTTCTCCAGCTCCGAAAGGCCCGATTCATTTGAATATATGTTGCTGTCCCGGTTGAGGAAGAGGAGGATGAGGAACTCCACGAATTTCTGGTGGATGATGAGGTTGCGCATGGGGTCGGTCTTCTGCGCCAGCCTGTAAATGTCGTTGAGCCGCCCGAAGAGGTGCTTCTGGAGCTCCGGGTCGAAGCGGAAAATGGGCACCTCCCGGTCGAAGATCTCCATGAGCTGCCCGTACTCGTCGGAAAAGCCCGGGACCTGGGCGGGCAGATTGAACTGGACGATGAGCCTCCGGCAGGGCTTCCCGGCGGGGTACTGGGTCTTGTGGAGCCGGTTGGGGGATATGCCCACGATGTCGAAGGCCCGGATCTCATAGGGGATGCCCTCGATGAAGTGGACGGCGCTGGGACAGAGGGGGATGCACAGCTCGTAAAACGTGTGGAAGTGCTGAAAGACCATGTTTATGTCGGCGCTGCGGACGTCGTAGTCGAAGAAATAGAATATCGTGTCGTTCTCCTCGTTGACGCGGATATAGTATTTGTCCTCGTAAAGCGCCAGGTTCTGGACCATCATGGCGCGACCTCCAGGTCCCGGCAGTCCGTGAGGCAGAGCCTCTCCGCCATAAGCGCCTCCATATCGCCGTCGGCGGAGAAGCGGCAGCCGGTGAAGCGGCTGTCGTGGACGTTGTGGGCCCGTATGTAGCTCAGGCCCGGCTCCATGGCGGCGCCGATGGAATTGGGCCGCAGGTCGTGGCGGCCCTTCTCCCGGTCTGTCCGGGAGCGCAGGCGCAGCCTGAGGTCCCGGACGGTGACGCCGGATATGCCGCCGGGGGCGTGGGAGTAGAGCAGGATCCCGTTCTCGCACTCGCAGAAGACGCCGTCAAAGAGGATGTCGCTGACCGTGCCCACCCGGGTGTCCGGGTGCCGGGGCAGGACGGTGACGGCTATGGGCTCCGCCGCGCCCCAGTAAGTCTCCGGGTCAAAAAGCCGGGTGTCCACGGCGATGTTCCGGAAGGCCACGTCCCGGATGGACCCCTTGTCCCGGAGCTGGAGGGAGATGGCCCGGTTGGTGCGGCTTATCACGCAGTTTTCGATGAGGATATTGCGGAAAAGGTCCTCGCTCTCCGTGCCGAATTTGATGGCGGCGCTGGTGGAGGTCAGGGTGCAGTTGGTCACCGTTATGTTCTCGCAGGGGCCGTACTCCATGGCGGCGGCGGTGTTCTTAAAGACGATGCAGTCGTCGGCGCATCGGATGTGGCAGTTGGCTATGCGCACGTCCCGGCAGTGGTCCGGGTCGATGCCGTCGCAGTTGGCCATGCGCAGGTCGTTCAGGATGCGTATCCCGTCGATGAGCACGTCCCGGCAGCCCACCAGGTGCACCGTCCAGAAGGCGCTCCTCGTCAGCGTCACCTCCCGGAGGGTGACATGGCGGCAGTTCTCCAAAAAGAGCATGGGCGCCCGGGGGTAGAAGGCCCCCTCGATGTGGCTCTCCGTCACGGCGCCGAAGAAGATCTCCTGGTTCCCGTCGATGCTCCCGGGACCGGTGACGGCGATGTTCTCGCAGTCCTTCGCCCGCAGGAAGAAGCACCAGGGCGCCCCGGTGTACTCGCAGTTGACGTAGGAGGGCACCCCCGGCCGGCCGCCGGGGGCCCGGACCGCCCCGGCGGGGACGTAGTCCTCCAGACTGTCGCTGCCCCGGAGCACCGCGCCCATCTCCAGGCGCAGCTCCAGATCGGAGCAGAGCGTCAAAAGCCCGCTGCGGTAGACATGCCCGCCGGGCAGCGTGACCCGGCCGCCCCCGGCGGCACGGCAGGCGTCGATGGCGGCCTGGATGGCGGCGGTGTCCACGGTGACGCCGTCCCCGGCGGCGCCGAAATCAAGCACATTGAAGTCCATTTCGCGGCCTCCCCGGTGTATATTTTTCATGGTAGAGTATACCACACCGCCGTTAAAATGGCAACTGAAATATTGCATCTTATATGAAAATTATATGGAAATTTACTTTAGTGTATCGCGCGGATGTAAAAAATGAGGGTCTAAAATTGTGCAATATGCACAAAGATGCAGGTTTCAATTCAATAAAAAAGCTCCAAATGCAATATGAAAACCGCGAAAAAGGCATAATATGCGTAGAATAATGATTGGTGAGGGTATATAATTTTTAATAGCTCAGACGAGACAGTTCTGGTCGGAATAACGAAAAAATTAAAACAGGAGGAACATTTAATGAAAAAGCTCATCGCGATCGCTCTTGCCCTTGTGATGGTGCTGGCCATCGCCGCCTGCGGCGGACCCACCCCCAACGGCACCAACGACAACCCGCCCTCCGGCGGCAACACCGGCGACACCCCCGGCACCGGCAGCACCCCCGGCACCGGCGACACCGGCAGCACGCCCGGCGGCGACACCCAGACCCCCGTGGACCCCGGCGACATCTCCGAGTTCCATGAGGCCCCCTTCATCACGAATCTGGGCACCTACGGCAACGTGGAGGACCGCCTCCCCGTGAAGGAGGACGTGAAGGTGGAGGACGACGCGTACCTCACCGTGGGCAAATACGGCGGGGAGCTCCACCGCACCGCCAGCACCGGCAACTGGAACGCCGGCAAGCCCATCGAGGAGGGCCTGTTCCTCTTCAAGGCCGACGGCACCGTCGTCCCCAACGTGGCCAAGAGCTGGGAGATCAGCGAGGACTCCAAGGTCTACACCATCCACCTGCGCGAGGGGATGAAGTGGTCCGACGGCGAGCCCTTCACCGCCGAGGACTGCGTGTGGTTCTACAACACCATCTGCCTCAACAAGCTGGACTCCAAGGGCGTGCGCATGTGCCATCAGGACGCCAACGGCGACCCCGCCGTGGTGGAGAAGGTGGACGATTACACCTTTACCGTCACCTTCGGCACTCCCGATTACGACTTCGTGGAGACTTGCGAGGTGGACCTGAAGTGGCACTGGGCCCCCAAGCACATCTTTGAGAACATGGTCAACTACATGCTGGAGTCCAAGAACGCCGCCGACGACGCCGCCCGCGCCGCCGCCGACGCCAAGGTCATCGAGGAAGCCAAGAGGATCACCGGCGTCGAGTTTGCCGACGCCGCCTCCGCCGGCAAGGAGCTCTTCTACTACTTCTGGAACTACCCCGGGATCCCCACCCTCAACTCCTATGTCCTGTCCACTGAGCCCGGCAAGAACTCCATCAACGGCGACTACTACGAATATGTCCGCAACCCCTACTACTGGAAGGTGGACGTGGAGGGCAACCAGCTCCCCTACATCGACAAGATCACCTACACCACCATCCAGAACGTGGACCAGTCCCTGATGCTCCTCCTGGACGGCAGCGAGGACTATCAGACCCTGGGCATCGACGCCATCTCCACCATTCAGGAGAACGCCAGCGTCCCCATCAACATCTACGAGTGGTCCTCCGACTCCTGGGGCGCCGTGCCTCACCAGATCCACTTCAATCTGGCCATCGCCGAGCCGCATCTGAACGCCCTCTTCAACAACCCCGACTTCCGTCAGGCCATGTCCATCTGCGTGGACCGCGAGCAGTACGCCGCCATCGTCTCCGACGGCTGGCAGGAGGGCGGCCAGGCCGCTCCCCAGAAGGGCTCCCTGGGCTACTCCGAGGAGTGGGCCACCCAGTGGACCGAGTACAACGTGGAGAAGGCCAAGACCCTTTTGGAGGGCTGCGGGCTTAAAATGGGCTCCGACGGCTACTATGACTTCGCCGACGGCACCGACTTCGAGCTGCACATGATCGCCATGGCCGACATGGGCTCCGCCGACAACTACGCCATCCTGAAGCCCTACTATGACGCCGTGGGCATCAAGACCACCTTCCGGGACTACGACCGCTCCGTCATCGACACCATGACCACCGCCAACGAGGTGGAGTGCATGATGTATCCTCCCGCGGGCCTGGGCGACATCTCCATCATCCTGCGGCCCAACTCCATGGTCCCCGGCACCGCCACCAACGTGGTCTGGTACGGCACCATGACCAAGGACACCGCCACCGGGGATCTGAAGACCCTCATCGAGCTCAACGACAAGCTCAAGGTCACCGCCGACCCCGACGAGCGCACCGAGATCGCCCTCCAGATGCTGGCCCTCCATCAGAAGAACCAGTGGGTCATCGGCTACGTTGCGGCCGCCCCCACCATCCAGGCCGTCAACGCCCGCATCAAGAACTTCCCCGAGACGGGCGTCTTCTCCGACATCTACCGCGACATGGGCCTGGCCCACTGCTGGTGCTGGTACATCGAGGAGTAATTCCCCCGAAAAGCGTGACATTTAATTAAATCCCGGCGCGGGAGGTATCTTCTTTGAAAAAAGAGCTGCCTCCCGCGTCCCGGGATATGGGAAAGGATGATAAGGGAAAATGCTAAAATACATAGGCAAACGGCTCCTGCTGCTCATCCCGACGATCCTGATCATCTCCTTTGTGATCTTCTTCGTCATCCAGCTTCCCCCCGGCGACTACGTCACCTCCTACGTGGCGTCCCTGTCGGCCCAGGGCGAGGTGTTCACCGAGGCGGACATCGCGTATCTGCGCGAGCAGTACGGCCTCAACGACCCCTGGTATGTCCAGTACTTCAACTGGATGAAGGGCATTATCACCAAGGGCGACTTCGGCTACTCCTTCAACTACGGCCGGAGCGTCTGGAGCGTCATCATGGACCGCCTCTTTTTGACCATGGGCGTGTCCTTCGTCATCCTCATCTTCCAGTACGCCGTGTCCCTGCCCATCGGCATCTACTGCGCAAACCACCAGTACTCCGCCGGGGACTATATCTGGTCGTTCATCGGCTTTTTGGGCACGGCCACGCCGAACTTCCTTTTGGCTATTCTGGTGATGTTCTGGGTCTACAAGGCCACGGGCCAGGTGTACCTGGGACTGTTCAGCAAGGAGATGCTGCAAAACGGCATGAGCTGGCAGTACGTGCCTGAATTTTTGGGGCGGTGCCTCATACCGCTCTTCGTCATCGGCACCTCCGGCACCTGCGGCATCATCCGTACAGTCCGCGCCCAGATGCTGGATGAGCAGACCCGGCAGTACACCCTGACCGCCCGGGCCAAGGGCTGCTCCGAGGCCACCATCACCTATAAATACTGCCTGCGCTCCGCCCTGAACCCCGTGGTGTCGGGCCTGGCGGGCTCCCTCAACACCATCTTCTCCGGCTCCACCGTCTCCGCCATCGTCATGAACCTGCAGATCCAGGGCCCGGTGCTTCTGGCGGCCCTGAAATCCCAGGACATGTACCTGGCCGGTACGATAGTTATGACCCAGGCCGTGCTGGTGGTCATCGGTATGCTCCTCAGCGACATCGCCCTGGCCTGGCTCGATCCGCGGATCAGATTTTCGGAAAGGGGTTGAGGATATGGCACTGTTCAAGAAAAAGAAGAAGGAATTTGACGAGTCGTATTACCTGGCGTCCCAGTGGACGCTGATGTGGCGCAAGCTCAAAAAGCACAAGCTGGCCCGCGTGAGCCTCGCCATACTGCTTGTCCTCTACCTCGCCGCGCTGATGGCCGACTTCCTGGCGCCCTACGGGCTGGAGGATTTCTCCGCCCTCTACAAGGACACCTCCCCCACCAAGGTCTACTGGAAGGACCTGGACGGCAGCTTCTCCCGCCCCTACGTCTACAAGCTGGAGAAGTACAACAACCGCGAGACTTGGACCGTGGAGATCAGGGAGGACCAGAGCCAGAAATATTACCTCTCGTTCTTCGTCCCCGGCGTGGAATATAAGATCCTGGGCCTCATCCCCAGCAACCTCCACCTCTACGGGCTCAAAAACGAGGCCGGCGAGGTCGTCACCGACGCCCGCATCAACATCTTCGGCGCCGACAGCGCCGGGCGGGACATCTTCTCCCGCGTGCTCTTCGGCTCCCGGGTGTCCCTGACCATCCCCTTCGTCTCCGCCGCCATCAGCTTCGTCCTGGGTATCCTCCTGGGCGGCATCGCGGGGTACTTCGGGGGACTGGTGGACGCCACCATCCAGCGCGTCATCGAGGTCCTGTCCGCCATCCCGCAGATTCCCCTCTGGCTGGCCCTCTCCGCCGCCATTCCTCCCGGAATCTCCGTCTCCGCCATGTACCTGTACATAACCATCATCCTCTCCTTTATCGGGTGGACCGGCCTTGCCCGCGTGGTCCGCGGCAAGTTCATCTCCCTCCGGAAAGAGGACTTCGTCATGGCGGCGCGGCTCTCCGGCGTCAGCGACTTCAAGATCATCGTAAAGCACCTGGTGCCCGGATTTTTGAGCTACCTCATCGTCAGCCTCACGCTGGGCATCCCCGGCTCCATCATCGGCGAGACGTCCATGAGCTACCTGGGGCTCGGCATGAAGTCCCCCGCCACCTCCTGGGGCGTCCTTTTGAAGGAGACGGAGGACCTGGTCACCGTGGCCAAGTGCCCCTGGAAGATGATACCGCTGGCCTTCGTCGTCATCACCGTCCTCGCCTTCAACTTCCTGGGCGACGGTATGCGTGACGCCGCCGATCCCTACAAATAAGCGCGGAAAGGAGCGGAAGCTATGGAACAAGACGTTAAGAAAACCGTCCCCGATCACGACGAGACGATTATCGAGGTCCGTGACCTTCGGATAAACATCAAGGTGGACGAGGGGACCCTCACCGCCGTCCGGGGCGTGAATTTTGAGATCAAAAAGGGCGAGACGCTGGGCCTGGTGGGCGAGTCCGGCTGCGGAAAGAGCCTCACCAGCAAGGCCATTTTAGGCATCAACGACAAAAAGTGCAAGGCCAGCGGCGAGATCATCTTCGACGCCGACGGCCTGGGCCGCGTGAACCTCCTGGAGCTGGACCCCCGGGGCAAGGAGATACGCTCCGTCCGCGGCAAGCAAATATCCATGATATTCCAGGAGCCCATGGTGGCCTTCTCCCCCATGTACACCATCGGCGACCAGATCAACGAGGCCACGCGCCTTCACATCACCAAGGACAAGAAAAAATCCAAGGAGATCTCCCTGGACGTGATGAAAAAGGTGGGCATCGCCAACGCCGAGAAGCGCTACAACCAGTACCCCCACGAGTTCTCCGGCGGTATGCTCCAGCGGGCGCTCATCGCCATGGCGCTGGTGTGCAACCCAAAGCTCCTTATCGCCGACGAGCCCACCACGGCCCTGGACGTCACCATCCAGGCCCAGATACTGGAGATCATGAAGGAACTCCAGAAGGACTTCGGCATGTCCATCCTCTTCATCACCCACGACCTGGGCGTGGTGGCCGGGATGTGCGACCGGGTGGCCGTCATGTATCTGGGCAAGGTGGTGGAGACGGGCACCGCCGCGGACATCTACGCCAACCCCCAGCACCCCTACACCCAGGGGCTCCTGGGCTCCGTCCACAAGATCGGCACCAAGAACCAGGATAAGCTCTTTTCCATCGAGGGCACCGTCCCCGTGGCCATGAACCTCCCGGCGGGCTGCGGCTTTTACGAGCGCTGCGGCAAGCGCATCGAGGGCGTCTGCAACGTCAGTGAGCCGGAGCTGGTGGACACCGGCTGCGGCCACAAGATAGCGTGCTTTGCCTGCACGGGCTGCCCCAACGCCAAAAAGGAGGGAAAAGCCAATGAGTAAGGGCGACAAGATATTAGACGCGAAGAACATCGTGATGGACTTCCACTCCAAGGGCGTCACCGTCCACGCCGTGGGCGACGTGAGCTTCTCCGTCAACGAGGGCGAGACGATGGGCATCGTGGGCGAGTCCGGCTGCGGCAAGACCACCCTTGGCCGGTGCATCGTCCGGGCCTATGAGCCCACGGGGGGCCAGGTCATGTACACCACCTCCGAGGGGGAGCTCATCGACTTTCTGAAGATCGACAAAAAGACCATGAAGCAGTACCGCAAGGAGATCCAGATGATCTTCCAGGACCCCTATTCCTCCCTGGACCCCCGCATGACGGTGCTGGACATCATCAAGGAGCCGCTCCTGGCCAACTTCCCCGACATGAAAAAGGAGGAGATGGAAAAGCGGGTCATGGACATCGCCGCCAAGGTGGGCCTCAACACCACCTACCTAAAGCGCTACCCCCACGCTTTCTCCGGCGGCCAGCGGCAGCGCATCGGCATCGCGAGAGCTTTGGTGCTCAATCCGCGAATCATCGTCTGCGACGAGTCCGTCTCCGCCCTCGACGTGTCCATCCAGGCCCAGGTCATAAACCTGCTCCATGAGCTCCAGAAGGAGTTCGGCCTCACCTACCTCTTCATCAGCCACGACCTCTCCGTGGTGGAGTACATCTCCGACCGCGTGGGCGTCATGTACCTGGGGAAGATGGTGGAGTTCGCCCCCACCAAGAAGCTCTTCTCCCACCCCATGCACCCCTACACCGAGAGTCTTCTCTCCGCCGTGCCCGTGGCCGACCCCACAAAGCAGATGGAGCGCATCCCCCTGGAGGGCGAGATCCCCAACCCCGCCAATCCCCCCACGGGCTGCTACTTCCACACCCGCTGCCGCTACTGCACCGAGCGCTGCTCCAAGGAGGCGCCGGAGTACAAGGAGCTGGAGCCGGAGCACTTTGTGGCGTGCCACAGGGCCCAGGAGCTGAAGCTGAAGGGCTTTGACTATG
Source organism: uncultured Oscillospiraceae bacterium (assembly GCA_947632155.1). Classification (GTDB taxonomy): domain Bacteria; phylum Bacillota; class Clostridia; order Oscillospirales; family Oscillospiraceae; genus RUG626. Next base: position 13,878 of record CANROF010000016.1, on the reverse strand, counting down.
ACGACTAAACGGCTCATCGTTTTTTCCGACAGCGGAGACACGGTAGTCGATGAGGGAAGCCAGGTCCTGGATGAGCGGGGCATCGTCACCGACGCCCTGCTCATCCCCGGGGCCGGGGAGACGCTGAGGCGCATCCACGACGAGGGCTTCACCGTGTGCATGGTGGTGGACGGGGAGGTGGAGTCCTTCCACAACGTCTACGCTAAATACGGCCTGGAAAAATATGTGGACGCCTGGGTGATCTCCCAGGAGGTGGGCCAACAGAAGCCCGCCCCCATCATGTTCGAGACGGCCTTCCGGCGGCTGGGCCTTACGGAGGCCGACAGGGGCCGCGTGGTGATGATCGGCAACAACCTGAAAAAAGACATCGCGGGCGCCAACCGCCAGGGGCTCACCTCCGTGTGGCTGGACTGGTCCCCGCGCTACTTCCACACCTTCCAGGAGCCCGATTGGGTGCCTGACTACACGGTGAAGACGCCGGGGGAGCTCATACCTCTCCTACACGCTCTGGAGGAAAAATTAGAGTAAATGTTGACCGCAATCGACAACAAAGTCGTGGAGGATAAGCTCCATAAGCTCACCGAGGCCTTCACGCCCGTGCTCTACGAGGACGACGAGGAGTTTTTGAGGAACATGCGGCGGTGCTGCCTGGCCGGGGACGACCTGCGCCGGTACAGGCACTGGGAGTGGACCCAGGGCGTGGGACTCTACGGCCTGTGGCGGATGCTCCGCAGCACCGGGGACCGGAAGTATCTCGACATCCTGGTGAAATATTACGAGAGCCAGCTTGAGATCGGCTTCCCGGCCCTGAACGTCAACACGGTGACGCCGTTCCTCACCATGTCGTACCTGGGCGAGTACCTGGGGAGTGAACGGTATCTGGCGCCCTGCCGGGACGCCGCCAGGAGGATCGTGGCGGACTTCCCCCGGACGGAGGAGGGCGGCTTCCAGCACATGACCTCCGACACGGTGAACGCCCAGGAGCTCTGGGACGACACGCTCTTTATGACCGTGCTCTTTCTGGCCAACATGGGCAGGATCGAGGGGCGGGCCGAATATGTCCGGGAGGCCGAGCGCCAGTTCCTCCTGCACGCCAAGTACCTGGCGGACGAAAAGACGGGCCTGTGGTATCACGGCTGGACCTTCAACGGCCGCCACAACTTCGCCGGGGCCTTCTGGGGCCGGGGCAACTGCTGGGTGACCATCGCCATCCCGGAGTTTTTACAGATGGCGGAGGTGTCCCCGGACACCCGGGAGCGCCTTGCGCGCCTGCTCCGCGCCCAGGCGGACGGGCTGGTAAAATACCAAAGCGCCGGCGGCATGTGGCACACCCTCATCGACGACCCCACGTCCTATGTGGAGACAAGCGCCACCTGCGGCTTCGGCTACGGGATACTGAAGGCCGTCCACACGGGGCTTCTGGGCCCCCAGTACGCCGAGGCCGCCAACAGGGCCTTAAAGCCGGTGATCGAAAACATCGGCGAGGACGGGGTCGTCCGCCAAGTCTCCTACGGCACCCCCATGGGCCGGGAGTCCAAGGACTTCTATAAGCGCGTGGAGCTGCGCCCGATGCCCTACGGCCAGGCCCTGGCGATGCTGTTCCTTATTGAGTATTTGGGGATATAGCTGGCTTGAAAGCCCTGACGGGCTTTCAATGCCAAGGGGGTGCGTGCGGAAAAAATATCTGAATTTTGCGAAATTCAGATATTTTTTTCTGCTGTCGCCCTGCGCGCGCCCCGTTGGGGCACACTTGGGCGACAAAAGGTATTTTTTCCGACGTACATGCCGCCGGAAAAAATATTGAATTTGAGTTTTTAACTTCGGAAAATGAGGCAACCGCCTCATTTTCCGTGCGTTTACGAGTTGGAGGTATGAAATGGCAAATGAATTTATCATGCCGGGCAAGATCATAAGCGGCTCCGGGGCGCTGGAGGCGGCCATGCCGGCCGTCGCGCGCCTCGGCAAGCGGGCCCTCATCGTCACCGACGGGGCGATGGTGAAGCTGGGGAATTTAGAGGCGCTCACCGCGGCCCTGGCCGCGCAGGGCGTGGAATACCGGGTCTTCTCCGGCATCGGCGGCGAGCCCACGGACGAGATGATAACCGCGGGGCTGGGGGCCTATCGGGCCGGGGGATGCGATTTTCTCATCGCCCTGGGCGGCGGCAGCCCCATCGACTCCATGAAGGCCGTGGCGGCCATGTCCGTGAATCCCGGGCACCTCCGGGAGTACATGGGCCGGGAGATTGGCGGGGCGCTGCCCGCCATGGCGGCCATCCCCACCACCGCCGGCACCGGCTCCGAGGCCACGAAATTCACCATCATCACCGACACCGAAAGGGACGTGAAGATGCTCCTGCGGGGCGACGCCCTGATGCCGCGCCTCGCCGTCATCGACCCGCGGTTCACCGTCACAGCGCCGCCGGCCATCACCGCCGCCACGGGCCTGGACGCCCTGACCCACGCCATCGAGGCGTACACCTCCAAAAAAGCCCAGGCGCTCACGGACACGTTGGCGGTTTCCGCGGTGAAGCGGATCTTCAAAAATCTCCCCACCGCCTTCCACACCGGCTCCGACACCGCCGCCCGGGGGGAGATGTCCCTGGCGGCGCTGGAGGCCGGCGCGGCCTTCAACAACGCCTCCGTCACCATCGTCCACGGCATGAGCCGCCCCATCGGGGCGCTGTTCCACGTGCCCCACGGCATCTCCAACGCCATGCTCCTGAAGGACTGCCTGGAGTTCGCCCTCCCGGGCGCGCCGGAGCGCTTCGCGGACCTGGCCCGGGCCATCGGCGCGGCCAGGGAGGGCGCCGGAGACACGGAAAACGCCCGGGCGTTCCTCAGCGCCGTGGCGGAGCTCTGCCGGGAGCTGGAGATCCCCACCCTGGCCCAATACGGCGTGGACCGGGAGCGGTTTTTCTCCCTCACGGACAAGATGGCCGACGACGCGCTGATGAGCGGCTCCCCCGCCAACACCCGCCGGCCGGTGACAAAGGCCGATATTCTGGCCATCTACGCCGCCCTCTGGGCGTGAGGAGCGATAAAAATGAGATACATCGAATTTGACGAAAAGCGGCCCTTCGACCTGGTGCTCTTGGGGCGCATAGCGGTGGACTTCAACCCCGTGGACTATTTTCAGCCGCTGGAGGAGTGTACCACCTTCAAAAAATACGTGGGCGGAAGCCCCGCCAACATCGCCGTGGGCGCGGCGCGCCACGGCCTTCGGGTGGGCTTTTTCGCCCGCGTCTCCGACGACCAGCTCGGCGATTTCGTCACCCACTTTTTTGAAAAGGAGGGCATCGACACCTCCCGCGTCCGCAGGTGCGAGCACGGGGAGAAGATCGGCCTCACCTTTACGGAGATCCTATCCCGGGACGAGAGCAGCATCCTCATGTACCGCAACGAGATAGCGGATTTGCAGCTAAGCCCTGCGGACATCGACGAGGAGTACATCAAAAACGCCAAGGCGCTTCTCATCTCCGGCACAGCCCTGGCCTCCGGTCCCTCCCGGGAGGCGGCGCTGAAGGCGGAGCTGCTGGCAAAGCGCTTCGGCACCCGGGTGATCTTCGACGTGGACTACCGGCCCTACAACTGGAAAAGCCCCGACGAGGTGTCCCTCTACTACTCCCTGGCCGCCCGGGACGCGGACATCATCATGGGCTCCCGGGAGGAATTTGACCTCATGGAGCGCCTTTCCGGGCGGGGCGGGGACGACGCCGCCTCGGCGAAGGCCCTCCAGGCCCAGGGCGCCAAAATCGTCATCATCAAGCACGGCAAGGCCGGCTCCACGGCCTACACCTGCGACGGCCGGCACTACACCGTCCGGCCCTTCCCGGTGGAGGCGCTGAAGTCCTTCGGCGGCGGGGACGGCTACGGCGCCGGGTTCCTCTACGGGCTCTTCTCCGGCTGGGACATGTACGACTGCCTGGAGTTCGGCTGCGCCCAGGCATCCATGCTGGTGGCGGCCCACTCCTGCTCCCTGGAGATGCCCACGGCGGAGCGGGTGCGGGAGTTTATCCGGGCCAGCAAGGAAAAATACGGTGAAAACGTCTGCTGCGACAGGAGGGAGGCACAATGAGCGTCATGACAGTGGGCCAGGCCATCGTAAAATTCCTGGATAACCAATATGTGGAGATGGACGGAGTCGAGAATAAATTCGTGGACGGCATCTTCACCATCTTCGGCCACGGCATCGTGGTGGGCCTGGGCCAGGCGCTGGACCGGGACCCCGGGGCCTTGCGGGTCTATCAGGGCCGCAACGAGCAGGGCATGGCCCACGCGGCCGCCGGCTTTGCCCGGCAGAACAACCGGCGGAGGATCATCGCCTGCGCCTCCTCCATCGGCCCCGGCGCGGCCAACATGGTCACCGCCGCGGCCTGCGCCACGGTGAACAGGATACCGCTTTTGCTCTTCCCGGGCGACACCTTCGCCGTGCGGCAGCCGGACCCGGTCTTACAGCAGTTGGAGCGGGAGGACAGCCCCAGTGTGACGGTGAACGACGCTTTCCGGCCGGTCTGCCGGTTCTGGGACAGGATAACCCGGCCCGAACAGCTCATGTCAACCATGGCCCAGGCCATGCATGTCTTGACCGACCCGGCCCGGACCGGCGCCGTCTGCGTGGCGCTGTCCCAGGACGTGGAGGGCGAGGCCTACGACTACCCGGACTACTTCTTTGAAAAGCGCGTCCACCGCATCCGCCGGCCCAGGCCCGTGCGGGAGGACCTTACGGAGCTCACGGAGCTCATAAGGAACAGCCGCCGGCCCCTCGTCATCTGCGGCGGCGGCGTCCGGTACAGCGAGGCCGGCGAGACGCTGGAGCGGTTCTGCGAAAAATTCCGGATCCCCTTTGCCGAGACGCAGGCGGGCAAGAGCGCCTGCCGGTCCTCGGACCCCCGGAACATGGGCGGCATCGGCGTCACCGGCAATTCGGCGGCCAACGCCGTGGCACGGAGGGCGGACCTCATCGTGGCGGTGGGGACGCGCCTCACCGACTTCACCACCGGCTCCAAGGAGCTCTACGGCCACACAAGGCTTGTATCCGTCAACATCGCGCCCTTTGACGCGGGGAAAATGGACGCCGCCATGGTCATCGGCGACGCCAGAGCGGTCCTGGAGGACGCGGAGGCGGAGCTTATAAAAGCCGGCTACGTCTCCGGCTGGGACGGCGAGCCGGAAAGAGCCAGGGCGGCGTGGGAGGCGGAGTATGAGCGCCTTTCCGCATACGACTACGGCCCGGACTTCAAGCCCCTGATCCCCGCCGGGAATCCCGGGAGCATCGAGGAATACCGCGGGCTCTACGGCGGCGGCGTGACCCAGACCTCCGCCATCGCCCTCATCAGGCGCGTCATCGACGGCGACGCCATCGTGGTGGGCGCCTCCGGGAGCCTGCCCGGCGACCTGCAGCGGATGTGGACCACGGACGAAAAGGACGCCTACCAGATGGAATACGGCTTTTCCACCATGGGCTACGAGGTCGCCGCGGCCTTCGGGGCGAAGCTGGCCTGCCCGGAGCGGGAGGTCTACGCCATGTGCGGCGACGGGGCCTTTTTGATGCTCCACTCGGAGCTCGTGACGTCCCTGCAGGAGGGGCGGAAAATAAACGTCCTCCTCTTCGACAACTGCGGCTTCGGGTGCATCAACAACCTCCAGATGTCCAACGGCATCGGCAGCCTGGCCACGGAGTTCCGCTACCGGGACGGCGCGGGGAAGCTCCGGGGCGGGATGATCCCCATCGACTACGCCAGGGTCGCGGCGGGCTACGGCTGCGTCACCTATACGGCCCGGACCCTGCCGGAGCTGGAGGCCGCCCTTCGGGACGCCAAGCGCCAGAGCGTCTCCACCCTCATCGACATCAAGGCCATGCCCAAGACCATGACCGACGGGTACGGGGCCTGGTGGAACGTGGGGCTGGCCGCCGCTACGGACGTGGAGGCCCAGCAGAAGGCCTACCGGGGCCTTACGGAAAACCGCGCGAAAGCGAGAAAATATTGATTGGAGGCACAAAATGCTTGACAAAAACAAGGTAAGGCTGGGCATCGCGCCCATCGCCTGGACAAACGACGACCTCCCGGAGCTGGGGGGCGAGAACACCTTCCAACAGTGCGTCAGCGAGATGGCGCTGGCCGGCTTCACGGGCTCGGAGGTGGGGAACAAGTACCCCAGGGACCCGGCGGTTTTAAAGCCCGCCCTGGAGCTGCGGAATATTCAGATCTGCAACGCCTGGTTCTCCACCTTCCTCATAAGCGCCCCCTACGAGGAGACGCTGGCGGCCTTCGACAGGCACGTGGCCTTCCTGGCCGCCATGGGCGCCAGGGTGGTGGGCGTCTCGGAGCAGAGCTATTCCATCCAGGGCATCCAGACACAGCCCATCTTTGAGGGCAAGCACGTCATGAGCGACGTGGAGTGGACGGCCCTGTGCAAGGGCCTCGACCGCTTGGGGCAGTACTCCCTGGAGAAATACGGCGTGGCCCTGACCTTTCACCACCACATGGGCACCGTGGTCCAGACGGCGGCGGAGACGGAGCGGCTCATGGAGGGCACGGACCCCCGCTACGTCAGCCTCCTTTTCGACAGCGGCCACTTCGCCTACTGCGGCGAGGACCCCGCCGCCATGGCGAAAAAGTACGCCTCCCGCATAAAGCACGTACACCTGAAGGACATCCGCCCGGAGGTGGTGGAGCGGGTGCGCAAAGAGCGCCTGAGCTTTTTGGAGGGCGTGCGTGAGGGGGCTTTCACCATCCCCGGCGACGGCTGCGTGGACTTTGACCCCATCTTTGAGACGCTGGAGGCGTCCGGCTACGCCGGCTGGATGGTGGTGGAGGCCGAGCAGGACCCCGCCCGGGCTAACCCCCTGGAGTACGCCATCCGCGCGAGAAAGTTCATCCGGGAACACACCGGTTTATAAGGAGGAAACTTATATGGTAACACTTGGAATTATCGGCGCGGGCCGCATCGGCAAGGTCCACACCGAGAGCATCTGCAACTATGTCCGCAACGCCCGGATAAAGACGGTGGCGGACCCCTATATGAGCGAGGAGACGCGGACGTGGCTCCTTAAAATGGGCGTGGGCGGCACCTGCGCCGACTACCACGAGATTTTAAATGACCCCGAGATCGACGCGGTGCTCATCTGCTCCTCCACCAACACCCACTCGGAGATCTCCCTGGAGGCCATCGCCGCGGGCAAGCACGTCTTCTGCGAAAAGCCCATCGACCACGACCTGGGCAGGATCAAAAAGGTCCTGACGGCCCTGGAGGGCAGCGGGCTCAAATACCAGGTGGGCTTCAACCGCCGCCACGACCACAACTTCGCCGCCGTGAAAAAGGCCATCACCGACGGCAAGGTGGGGGACGTCCACATCATTAAGATCACCTCCCGGGACCCGGAGCCGCCCAGCGCCGAATACGCCGCCGTCTCCGGCGGGATGTTCCTCGACATGACCATCCACGATTTCGACATGGTCCGCTTTTTGGCCGGGTGCGAGGCGGAGGAGATCTACACCCAGGCCGCGGTCCTGGTGGACCCGGCCATCGGCGAGGCCGGGGACGTGGACACCGCCGTCATCACCATGAAGATGGAAAACGGCGCCATTGCCGTCATCGACAACTCCCGCCGGGCCGCCTACGGCTACGACCAGCGGGCGGAGGTGTTCGGCTCCCTGGGCATGGCCGCCACCGCCAACGACACCCCCTCCACTGTGGTCCTCAGCAACGCGGAGGGCGTCACCGGCGAAAAGCCCCTCTACTTCTTCTTAGAGCGCTACATGCAGTCCTTCGCCACCGAAGTCCGGGGCTTTGTGGACGCCATCGAGAACGACACCGACACCGCCGTGGGCGCCCGGGACGGGCTGATGCCCGTGCTCATGGGCATCGCCGCCAAAAAGTCCCTGGACGAGCACCGGCCCGTGAAGCTCTCGGAGATCGAGTTTTGAGGGGGCGGCGAGATGAGCAGGGAATTCGCCTGCCCGCGGTTTGACGGGCACGGCGTGAAGGTCCTGACCCAGTCCGGCGACACGAAAAACGACACCATGATGGACATCACCGTCTACAAAATGGCCCCGGGGGAGAAGCGGGCCTTCTCCTACGAGGGCGAAGAGACGGCGGCGCTCCTTATTCGCGGCCAGGCCGCCTTCGGGTGGGAGGGCAGCACCGCCCGGGGGCGGAGGGAGAGCTTCATAACGGAGGGGCCCTACCTTCTCCACGTCTGCCGCGGCACCGAGATCACGGTGACGGCGGAGGCCGAGAGCGAGGTGCTGATCCAGCGCACCGCCAACGACCGGACCTTCCCCGCGGTGTTCTATAGGCCGGAGGACTGCCGGGAGGACTTCTTCGGTGAGGGCGTTTTGGAGGGCAAGCTGGAGCGCACCGTCCGGACGGTGTTTGACTACTCCAACGCCCCGTACTCCAATATGGTGAACGGCGAGGTCATCAACCACCAGGGCGGCTGGTCCAGCTACACGCCCCACCACCACCCCCAGCCGGAGGTCTACTACTACCGCTACGAGCGGCCCGAGGGCTTCGGCGCGTGCTTTTTGGGGGACAAGGCGTACAAGATAACGGACGGCTGCTGCGCCGCCATACCCGGGGGCGTCACACACCCCCAGGTCACGGCCCCGGCATACCCCATGTACTACTGCTGGATGATCCGCCACCTGCCCGGAAACCCCTGGACCAGCCGCATCGTGGACCAGCGCTACGCCTGGATCGACGCCAGAATGAAATAAACGAAGCTGGCTTGAAAGGCCGTTCCGGCCTTTCAATGCCAAGGGGAACGTGCGGGAAATTTTTCTGAATTTTGCGAAATGTTGTCGGAAAAAGGCTTTTCGGCCTTTTTCCGACTGTGTGAATGAGGGATTCCCGGAGGATTCGAGCATGAATATCGGCAGACAGTGGGAGGATCGGCTTCGGATTTGGGCGGAGCAGTTCCCGAAGCACCTCTTTCGCCCCTGGGGGGAGGCGGAGACGGAGTATTTCACAACATTCCGGCGCCTTTCCCTCTCCGAGGCCCTGGGGCGGAGCTTCGCCCCGGCGCCGGTGGGCACAAAATGGGGGCGGATGTGGGAGTACGGGTGGTTCCGTACCCGCGTCACCGTCCCGGAAGCGCTGGCCGGAGGGCGGCTGGTCCTCTCTCTCGGGGTGGGGGAGGAGATGCTGGTGTGGGTCAACGGCCGGGAGGCCGGGTCCCTGGACAAGCACCACAAATTCATCACCCTCACCCGCCGCGCCGTCCCCGGGGAGCGCTTTGAGATCGCGGCGGAGTGCTACGCCGGCCACGGCCCGCGCCGGGAGGACGCGGGCCCCGCGGCGTGGGGAGAGGCGACCGTCCCGGAGCCGGAGGGGCCCCAGGCGACGGTGGGCCCCTCCCGTTTTGGCCTCTGGAACGAGGACGTTTTTCAGGTCTACATGGACTACGCGGCCCTCTGGGAGCTGGCAAAAAAGCTCCCGGAGCGGAGCCTCCGGGCGGAAAAGATCGTCGCGGGGCTGAAGGAATTTACATACCTTGCGGACTTCGAGCTTCCGGAGCCGGAGCTGACGGAGAGCGTCAAAAGGGCCGGGGAGGTCCTGACGCCGCTCCTGAAGTGCAAAAACGGGTCCACCGCGCCGGAATTCACGGTCTTTGGCCAGTCGCACCTGGACCTGGCGTGGCTGTGGCCCGTGGAGGAGACGGTCCGCAAGGCCGCCAGGACCTACGCAAATCAGCTCGCCCTCATGGAGGAGTACGGGGACTACCGCTTTCTCCTGTGCGAGCCGCCTATTTTGGAGTGGCTGCGGGCGTATTACCCGGACCTCTGGGACCGGGTCAGGGCCGCCGCCGCGGAGGGGCGCTTTTACCCCGAGGGTGCCATGTGGGTGGAGTGCGACACCAACATCCCCTCCGGCGAAAGCTTAGTGCGCCAGTTTGTCCTGGGCCGCCGCTGGTTCCGGGAGACGCTGGGGGCGGAGTCGGTGATGGCCTGGATGCCGGACACCTTCGGCTTCTCCGCGGCGCTGCCGCAGATCATGAAAAAGTGCGGCGTCCGGTATTTCGCCACCCAGAAGCTCACCCGCCAGGACCCGGAGGCGGAGCCCTTCCCCTACAACGTCTTCTGGTGGGAGGGGCCGGACGGCAGCCGGGTGCTGTCGCATCTTTTTAAGAAGAACAACGCCGTCTTCTCCCCCGGGGATCTCATCGACCGCTGGGAGCGGGACCGGGTACAGCGGGACATCGGCGCGTTCCTCTACCCCTACGGTTACGGCGACGGCGGCGGCGGTCCCACCCGCGAGATGGCGGAGACGGAGAGGCGCTGCCGGGACCTGGAGGGCGCGCCCCGTTGCCGCCCGGAGAGCCCCGTCCGCTTTTTTCAGCGCCAGACCGGGACCCGGGAGGTCTTTCGCGGGGAGCTGTATCTGGCGTGGCACCGGGGGACGCTGACGGCCCAGGCCCGGACCAAGCGGGGGATACGAAAGGCCGAGGCCGCCCTGAAGGCCGTGGAGTACCACATGGCCCAGAGGCTCTACGCCGGGGCGGAGGTCCCCGGGGAGCTCCGGCGGGAGCTGGAGGGGCTCTGGAAGAAGCTCCTTTTCAACGAATTCCACGACATCGCCGCCGGGGCGTCCATCGCCCGGGTCCATGAACGGGCGGAGCGGGAGCTTTCCGAGGTGGAGCGCGGCTGCGCCGCCCTCCTGCGGCGGCTCCTGGGGGACCCGGGGGAGGACCCGGTCCTGTGCAACCACTTGGGGTGGGAGCGCCGGGTAAACGGCGTCGCCGTCCCGGCCCAGGGCTGCGCCCGGGCCCGCGGGGAGGTGAAAAATTCTTCCCCGGCAGAGGTTGACTATTTCCCGGAGACGGAGTATTATGTGCTTCGCAATTCGGCCCTCACCTGCCGCGTGGACAGGCTGGGGCGTCTTGTGAGCGTGAAGCTCGCCGGCTCGGAGCGGGAATTTCTTGCCGCCCCCGGCAACGAATTTCTCATGTTCAAGGACGTGAACTCCGCCTACGACGCCTGGGAGATCGGCAGCATGTACGAAAATCTCCCGGTGGAGCTCTCCGCGGAGGCCCGGATCGCGCCCATTCGCACGCCGGAGGGCGCGGGCCTGGCGGTGGAGCGAATCCTGGGCCGGTCGCGGCTCTGCCAGACCGTGTGGCTGGGGAACGACGCCCGGAGAGTGGACTTCATCACGAAGCTCCACTGGCAGGAGCGCCATAAGCTCCTGAAAGTCTCCTTCCCCGTGGACGTCCGGACCGGCGAGGCCATCCAGGAGATACAGTTCGGCCTCATAAAGCGCCCCACCCACCGTTCCCGGCAGGCCGACCGGGACCGCTACGAGGTCAGCAACCAGCGCTTCACGGCGGTGGAGGACGGCGGCCACGGCGCGGCGGTGCTCAACGACTGCAAATACGGCGTCAGCGTCCTGGGCGGGGACATTCGCCTGACGCTTCTCCGGGCGCCCATGGCCCCGGACATGAACGCCGACCGGGGGGAGCAGGAATTCACCTACGCCTTTTACCCCTTTGAGGGGCCCTTCCGGGACAGCGGCACGGTGCGGCAGGCTCTGGAGCTCAACGAGCCAACCGTCCTGGCCCCCGCGGGGACCGTCCAGCGGCCCATCCTCGTCCCCCGGCAGAAAAACATCCTCGTGGACACCTTAAAGCCCGCGGATACATACCCCCGGGCCGTCCTGGCCCGGGTCTACGAGGCCCTGGGGGAGGCTGCTGAGGCCGCGTTTGACCTGGGGAGCGGCGTCCGGGGCGTCCTGGAGACGGACATGCTGGAGGAGCGCCCGGCGGAGGTCCCAATGGGAGAGCCCCTGCGCCTCCGCTTCGGGGCCTTTGAGGTAAAGACCCTGATTTTACTTTTAGAGTGATAAGAATCCGTATTATTCACATAAATTTCGCGATTTTTCGCGTTATTCGCAAGGAGAAGACCCTATGAGAACTCACTATCAGCGTATGCTCCGGGACACGGAGACTCGTGCCCTGCGGGAGCTCAAAACGCAAAACACGGACAGCGCCTCCCCCTGGTACGGCGCCTTCGTGATGCCCGACGGGGTGTACATGCAAAAGCACACCCTCTACTGCGTGGCGGACATGGCCGCGGTGTATTTAAATCCGGAGTCCCGGCTCTACCGCGACGGGACGCTGTACGCGGCCATGGTCCGGGGGCTTGACTTCGCCGCCTCCACCCAGCACGAAAACGGCCTTTTCGACTACATCACCTGCAATTTCTTCTCCGCCCCGGACACGGCCTTCTGCGTGGGCATCATCCTGCCCGCCAGAAATTACCTGGCCTCCCGGGGGGAGCTCACGGCGGAGGAGCGGACGCTTTTTGAGAAAATGGACGCCATCCTCCACCGGGGCGGCCGGGGACTTTTGGAGGGCGGCTTCCACACCCCCAACCACCGCTGGGCCATCGCCTCGATCCTGGCCGAGTGCGGGAGGCTCTACGGGGAAGAGGACCTCACCGAGGCGGCCTTCGGCTACCTCAAGGAGGGCATCGACTGCAACGCCGACGGGGAGTACTCCGAAAAGAGCGCCGGGAACTACAACGGCGTCAACAACGACGCCATGCTCCTCCTGGCCCAGGCCCTGGGGGACCCGTCCTACGAGCAGCACGTCATCCGGAATTTGCGGATGATGCTGACCTACTGGGAGCCGGACGACACCATCTTCACCGCCAACTCCACCCGCTTTGACAAGGACCGGCGGGTCTATCCGGACAGCTACTACTGGGCGTATCTCTACTTAGGGGCGAAGTACAATATCCCCGAATTTCTGTCCATGGCGAACTACATATTCAAGGTGGTGGAGGAAAAGCGCCTCTTATCTCCCCAATTCCTCATGCAGTACATGCTCCGCCCGGAGCTCATCGACCTGGAGTGGGACGGCTGCGGCACGCCGGAGCGCTACCGCGCTTTCTATCCCGACTCCGGCATCGCCCGGGTCCGGCGGGGGAGCTGGACCTACACCGTCATGCGGGACAAGTCCGATTTCCTCTACGTCCACAACGGCAGCGTCAAGCTGGCGGTGAAGCTGGGCGGGAGCTTCTGCGAGCACCGGGCCTTCAAGGCGGAGCGCATGGAGATGGGGGAGGACGGCTCCTTCCGCCTCCACGAGACGATGCGCGGCTGGTACTACCTGCCCTTTGACGAAAAGCCCGCCACCTCCGACTGGTGGAAGATGGACAACGCCTCCCGGAAAAAGAAGTTAGGGCCCGACATGGACATCGACATCGCCGTCCGGGAGACGGAGAACGGCATCGACCTGGAGATCGAAACCTCCGGCGTCCGGGGCGCCCCCTGGCGGGTGGAGCTGGCCTTTGAGGGCATCGACCGCATCTCCAACGAGCACATGACCATGCCCGTCCACGGCGACGAAGTGCTGGTGCTGCGGGATTCCTATTTTACCGTGTCCAACCCCGTGTCCTCCATGGAGGTGGGCCCGGCCTTCGGCCTCCACCACTTCACCCAGGGCAAGGAGGACAGCGAGGCCAAGACCCCCGGCGCCGCCACGGTGTACCTCACCGACTACACCCCCTTCAAGCGCGTTATCTCGATACGCCCGTGAGCTGTCGAAAAGCCCTGGCGGGCTTTTCCGACAAGGGGGAACGTGCGGGAAATTTTTCTGAATTCTGCGGAATTCAGAAAAATTTCCCTGCTGTCGCCCTGCGCGCCGCCGCAGGCGGCACTTGTGCGACAAGAGGAATTTTTTCCAAGGCGCATGTCCTTGGAAAAAATATTGAATTTGAGTTTTTGACGCGCTGCCGCCCTTGAGGGTGCTATATTATCTACATTATTTTAAGGAGAGGATAAAATGAAGCGTTCTGAGATCAACAGGGCCCTTCGGGAGATGGAGGCCATGTGCGAAAAGCACCGCTGTTATCTGCCGCCCTTCTGCGGCTTCAC